>CAYNOV010000106.1:0-5320 GCA_964398905.1 uncultured Thermoplasmata archaeon | reverse complement strand
TTACTTTTTAGGTGTTGGTTTAGTGACTCCTTTAGTCGCGCTTTATTCACGAAATTATATGGAATATCGGATCAGAACTATGAAGAAAGAGGAGGAAAATGTTGCATCTCTAGGAACATTTTATCTCGCATATACAATTTTTTCTGCTGCGATGATGGGTTTCGTGCTCACCACCAACTTAATCCTTCAGTACGTTTTTTTGAATATGACGGTGATGGCCTCCTTCCTTCTGATACTGCTTTATGGTCATGGTAACCGTCAAAGGACCGCTCATATGTATTTGATCTGGTCAATGGTAGGCGGTGCTATTTTTTTACTCGGGATTATCGGACTTGGCTATTATTCTGGAACATTTGATTTAGTCGACCTTGAAGCCATGGAACTGAACCTTGGAATAGGGGAGGGTCTGCCCCTATTCATCCCATTCCTCCTGTTTTTTGGCATGTGTATCAAGAAGGCGTTATTCGGTGTCCATATCTGGCTCCCCCATGCTCATGCTGAGGCACCCTCTCCCGTTTCTGCATTACTTTCTCCAAATCTTATAGGTATCTCCGGTTATGCGATGATAAGGGTCGTTTTAGATATCTTTCCTGCTCAATTCGATCAGATGTCGATTTTCTTCTTGATTTTCGCTTTCATCACGATGATTTATGGGGGATTGAATGCGATCGCTCAGGACGATCTAAAGAAACTGCTTGCATACGCTTCCGTTTCACAGATGGGTTGGGTTGTTTTCGGTATAGCTACTATGACTCCTGAGGGACAAGTTGGAGGTATCCTTCTTTTCGTCAAACATTCGATAAGTTTGTCTGTTCTCTTCATGGGAGCGGGCATATTAGTTGAGAAGTATGATGGTTTGAGAGATATATCCAATATGGGTGAACTGTGGTCTCTCCACCCAGTACTCTCAACCCTGATGATCATCGGCTTTTTAACTTTAGTTGGTTCTCCTTTGACCATGGGATTTTGGGGAAAGGCATTGATATTCAGTGGCGCTATCAAGATGCCATTTATCACAGGACCTTTCACTTTTATTTTGGTTGCTCTAGCTATCGTTCTAGCAGGTGGAATCACCGCCGGTTATGTTTTCATAACTATGAAAAGGATGTTCTTTGGTATGTTCAAAGGAGAGATGGAACCTAGAACTATAGGATGGTCTACATCTACTTATCCTATGGCGGCGGTATCTTTGGTTGGAATATTTCTTTTCTTCGTTCCAAGCTTCCTTTTTGGACCTGCAGAACTACCAACTTTGCCCGTTTTGACAATTGAAGGTATGATGTTCCTTACCGCTTATTTGGGCGCTTATACCATATTCTCCGGCGGCATCCGTTATTATCTAGTGCTTTTTTCTCATAGAGTGGAAAACGACGTGATCGATAATTTTTTCCACAAAAAGATTTTATCGTTTATCAAAAGATCGGACGAAGTTCTTGAGCACACTCATCCTTTAACTTTTGACACGTATCTTCTATGGCTGGTGATAGGATTTTTAGGAGTGTTATTGACGCTGCTCTTTCTTTGAAGATTGAGCCAAAAAATAAGGAGTCCAATCCAAATACCCATAAGGGCATAGACTCAACTTTGAAATTTACAGAAGATATAAATACACTATTTCCAGTTAAATCCCTTATAACATTATTATATACTGAATATGGGGCGCGTATCTTGAAAGATCACTGGTGGCAGAAGATGAAGAAAAATAAAATTTCGGAAGCAACTTTCGCATATACATTTAGAATATTTCTTTTCTGTTATCTATTGACTAAAAAAGAGGTGATCGAATGAAAAAAGTCATCTCTGTGATCGTTGTCGTCTTTTTGTTCGTAATTTTATCTTACGGACTATTACAGATGAGGCCTTTTGGTGAACCTGAAAAAACGGAGATGGATGATCATTTTCTAGAGGACAGTCAGCCGCATGGTCAAATAAACAATGTGGTCACGGCCGTGTTGTTCGATTATAGGGGTCTTGACACATTGGGGGAAGCTACGATCTTATTTTCTGCAGTATCAGGGATTCTAACGGTTCTTCGGAAGTTCAAGGAATCGGATACAAAGGAGGGGGATGATGAACCAGAGAGATGATCAAAGGAGGGAAACATGATGGTTTGGGATATCCTAGTTACTTCTAGTCCTGCCTTGGTATTGGCTGTACCTTTGTTATTCGCTTTCTTGATCGCTCTTCTAGGAAGGTTTTTTGAGAGACATGTGAAGGTGTTGTTTGCTTCAGCGCTTATAATCACATCTTTCTTCGTTGGCCTTATGGCTTTCGAAGTTTTGACGGCTGAAAGCTGGATGTATGTTTTTGGAGCCGAAACTCCCTCACCTCAAAATGGAACTTCATTTTTTAGGATCATATTTTTAGCTGATGGATTTTCAGTTCTAGCTACTATAACTATCGCGATAATAGCTGTAGTTGCGGGTATTTATTCTTACGGATACATGAAAAATGAAACTGCTTTGAACAAGTTCTATTCTCTTTTTCTTCTAACTTGGGTTGGGATCAACGGTATGGTCTTGACGAACGATCTTTTCAACATGTTCGTTTGGTTCGAAGTAACCACGATGGCATCCTGTGGACTCATCGCTTTCCAGAATTATAGAGAAAATAGTATAGAAGCCGCATTGAAATATCTTCTTTTGAGCGTTGTCGGGGGGCTAGTATTCCTTTTCTCTATAGGATTACTGTACGGCCAACATGGGGTTTTGAACCTTACACTACTATCTCAACAGATCACGGGTACATTCAATGACAGACTCGCTGTTGGTTTAATAATCGTAGTTTTCGCGATGAAGTCGAGCAGCGTCCCCTTCCACTTTTGGACACCAGATGTTTATGGAGAATCTCCCGGCCCAATATTCCCATACATGGCGGTGACCACCATGGGATTTCTTTTCGCACTTTTCAGATTATTAGTGGGAGGATTTGTTGGAGGTGTATCTCCGCAGATCGTTGGAATGATCGTAATGCTGTTAGGAATAATCTCGATGGTCGTAGGCGTTATGATGGCCTTCGCCCAGAGAGATCTTAGAAAATTGCTCGCTTATCTTTCTATCTCGCAGATAGGTTATATAATGCTTGCAGTGGGTATTGGGATCGCCACCTTAAATACGGTTAGTTATGAAGAGTTCGGCTCTCTAGCGATGACAAGTGGTCTATTCCATATGATCAACGACATGATCTATAAATCTCTGCTCTTTCTTACTATCGTGAGTATAGTTCACGTGACCGGTATCAGAAATAGAGAGGAGCTCAGCGGTCTTGTCTACAAGAGCCCCTATCTTTCTCTATTCTTCCTGCTAGGGGCGTTATCGATATCTGGCGTTCCACCTTTTGCCGGGTTTTATTCTAAATTCTTGATCTATAAATCTACATTTTTATTTCATCCTTTGATGGGATTATTCGCCACCATTATGAGTATAATAATTCTGGTTATCATGGCGAAAGTATTCTCTCAAGTATTTCTCGGATCGGAAAAAGATAGTTTTGACAAGCACATCCCTAAATCGATGTTCCTCGGGATGACGATACTCGCTGCTCTTGTGATATTATTTTCATTGATGCCTCATGTGATCGTGTCAGAGATAATTACTCCGGCAGTGGAATCTTTGACAGCATCATTTTAAAAGGTCAAATATCTCTGAAGGCACTTTCCAGATCCTCTACAAGATCATCGGATTCTTCAATACCGACAGACAAGCGTATCAAACTATCTTTGATCCCTACTTTTTCTCTTTTTTCCTTTGGCACTGAGGCGTGTGTCATCACCGAAGGTATCTCGGCTAGAGACTCCACTCCGCCAAGACTTTCAGCTAGATGGAATATTTCTAGATTCTCTATGAATTTTTTCGCCTCTTCTGATCCGCCATCTATCTCAAAAGAGAGCATGCCTCCGAATCCGTCCATCTGTTTTTTAGCGAGTTCATGCTGCGGATGTGATTCAAGCCCAGGATAATGTACCTTTTTTACCTTTCGGTGTCCTTCTAGATGATCAGCTATATCTTTAGCGTTCTTTTCATGCAGTTCCATCCGTGGTTTCAATGTTTTGATCCCTCGCATAACCAACCATGAATTGAAAGGTGAAAGGATAGCGCCTGCTGCGTTTTGGTTGAATTTCATCTTTTCAAACGATTCTTCGTCGTTTGTTACGACCGCACCACCTACAACGTCTGAATGACCACCAATATATTTAGTCAGGCTGTGAACAACTATATCAGCGCCCAGTTCTAAAGGTCTCTGGAAATAAGGTGTAGCGAATGTATTGTCAACTACTACATCTATCTCCATCTGATCAGCTATTTTAGAGATCTCTTCGATATCCGAAAGTTTCATCAAAGGGTTGGTCGGAGATTCCAACCATATCAGCTCAGTATCTTCTTTTACATTCTCGATTATATTTTCTAGATCAGTCGCATCGACATAATCGAAATGCAATCCGAACTTTACCATCACTTCATCGAATAATCTTTTGGTTCCTCCATAGAGGTCGTCGAAAGCCAAAACATGATCGCCCTGTTCAAGAAGAGACATCAATACGCTTTGTTCGGTCGCCATGCCCGAGGCGAATGCTAACCCGTATTTTCCGCTCTCTAAAGAGGCTATCTTTTTTTCTAGCTTATCTCTAGTTGGATTGCTGGTCCTCGAATAAACATATCCTTTATCTATCTCATCTAGATCCTCTTTTGCAAAGGTAGTGGTGAGATTTATAGGTGCTATCACATCTCCCGATTCGACCTCTTCAGGATCTTCACCAGCGTGTATGCTTCTCGTTGAAAAACCATCCTCTTTCATTTCATTCCCTCCAATATCTTTTCATCATCTGTTTCCAAGCAATTTTCTTCCATCCAATCGTCATCATATACTCTACTTAAATAATTCCTTCCCGTATCTGGAAAGATGATCAGAGCTTTCTTACCACTGATCTCGTTATTTTTTAAATACTTTATCGCACCAACTAAAGCGCTTCCGGAAGATCCTCCAGCGAGTATCCCTTCTTTCCTTGATAAAAAACGGGTCATCGAAAAAGAAGATTGGTCATCTGTCTTCACTATTTCGTCTATCACATCTAGGTCCAAAGTTTCGGGTATAAGGTCTTCTCCTATACCCTCGGTAAGATAGGTTTCGGCTTTTTTCTTAGCCTTTTCTTTTTCCATACCTTTTTTTACTAGACTGATGATTGAACCTTCGGGATCTATGCCTATGATCTTGACATCCATATTTTCTTTTAGATATCTACCTATACCCGAAATAGTTCCACCAGTCCCGACTCCTGCGAAAAGGTAATCTAAGTCATCACCTATCTGTTCATTTATTTCTG
>CAYNOV010000105.1:0-5333 GCA_964398905.1 uncultured Thermoplasmata archaeon | reverse complement strand
ACCAAAAACACTACCTCGCATCAGATCATCTCCGAAGAAGATGGGAAAATTGTAGTTTCTTGGATCGAAAACCATACTGAGATAAGGAGAAAATCTATCGGATATTCCGTTGAGGGGTTAGAGATCCCTGATGATTTTAAGACGGTGCGTTCTGGAGTGACTATTTCCAGTTTAAGCCATCATGAGAACGCTTCAGGTCATTTTTATGTATTTCAAAAAGGTCCAAGAGCGGAACCTACTGTTCTAGAGAAGTTGGAAGATGATTGGAGTAGAGAGAGAGATATCGCCACTGAAAATAAGTTTTCACCGGATGAGATCAGTGCTGAACTAGGCTTGGAAGTTCCGACTGTTATCGTCGTGGAGGAGGAAAACACTATAGGTTCCTGGCACAGAGCACATCACAACTTTGGTGGCTCATCGAATGAAGGCAAAGTAGAGGACAGAAGTGGAGAAGGGAATCACGGCACGTTGAAAGGAAATTGGACAGAGGAAAGACATACTATAGGAGAAAGAGATGGAGGATTCGTGAGGTTTGAAGAGAACGGCAGGATGGAAGTTCCACACTCTCCTTCTCTAGATATCACTGACCCTCATGAAGAGTTCACCGTTACATCAGTTTTTGATATGGAAGAGGGAGAAGAAGGTCATCTGTTTAGGAAGGATGGTTCTTGGAGTTTAGCAGTACGTGAAGAAAGATTTGAAATCGAACTTTGGGATGTCGAAGGTAACAAGCACGTTTTCGATGATGACTCAATCGAGATACCGTCAGGCTGGTCGTTCCTCGCTTTGAGATATGAGAGAGGATATCTTAACGTAACCTCGATGGGACTTTCTGAAGAAGGCAGTTTAGAGGAACATACTACCGAAATAAAAATTTCAGATTTTGATCTTAAAAGTTCTTCTGATCCTTTGATATTATCTGGAGATTCGATGGAGATCTCTGTAGATGATATCCGACTCGTAGAAAGATACCTGCCCACTAGATCCTTAGAAAGGATAAAAAATAGCCGTTTTCCAAATTTTGACTCTGAATTTTCCGTTACTACTGAGAAGGTTCCACCTTACTTCAACTTCCCTCATACTAGTCCGCTGGTTGTAGGAGAATCTATGAATTTTGAGGGCTGGAGTCCTCAAGAAGGCATGAATTGGACCTGGAGTTTTGGTGATAAGAAGAGATACGGAAGAAAGGTCGAACACGTTTTCACTGAAACAGGACTGCACGATATAGAACTGAAGATAAGAGACGATCATTCTGGAGCTACCTCACGCAAACAAAAGACCATACATGTTTTAGATTTAAATCCGCCCTGTTTTGAAGGCGAGATAGATCATCATATCTACGAAGAAAACAATTCTGTGAGATTGGATTGGAACGAGGCTGTCGGAACTTCTGAGCCGTTCGAATACAGAGTTCATCATACGATTGGAGAGGAAGAGATAGATACCGATATCTGGTTAAAAAGGACGGAAAAGACCACTGCATTTTTAGAAGATCTGGATCCTTCGGCCGAGCATCGCGTCCAAATAAGCGTTAGAAATAGTGTCGGCCTGTCAAATCAGAGTTCGCATATCTTGATGTTCGAGATAGAAGATACTCTCCCTCCTGAGTTCGAAGGATTGGAAAACGCATATGTGTCAGATCATTCTGAAAAAACGGTCATGTTGAGTTGGGAGGACGCTGAAGATCGAAGTGAACCTATACGTTACAATATATATCACTCTCGAAGGGAAGATGAGATGTGTTTTGAGGAACCGATCGAAAGAGTAAATAACGAAACTGGTTCAAAGATTGAACTTTCCGAGAAAGGAGAACATTTTTTCGCCGTTAGGGCGGAGGATTCGACCGGGAATGAAGAAGAAAATGAGGTCATCCTAAGCGTTGAGATCGAAGATGTCGCATCTCCTCTTGTCGAGATAACATCACCTTTGGAGAACGAAACGGTAAGTTCCACGGCAGTTTTGAGGTGGGATGTTTTGAAAGAAGATCAAGAGATAAGTCGTTTCCTTTTGAGAAGCGATGATCAGGATTCTTGGACTGAAGTGGAAAGTAAGACATTTGAATATACTTTCGAGATGCTACCGGAAGGCGAGAGGACTTTGAAGCTACTAGCGGAAGATCCGTACGGTAACTATGCTTTTGATGAAGTAAATATCACAGTAGTACCGGCACTTCCAGAACCACAGATACTGTCTAGAAGTCCATCTGATGGAGTAGAAGGGATGGAGACTGAGGCAAAGCTTGAAGTTCAAGTCGGACTCTATGAACAACAAAATGTTTCTCTTTCATTCCATGACGCTGGTGACGATAGCGTGATTGAGGAGGTAGAAAACGTTGAGGATATGGAAAGTGTTTCTATAAAATGGAGTGGATTAGAACACGGCACTACCTACCGATGGTATGTAGTTTTGGAGCAA
The DNA here is from genome assembly GCA_964398905.1 of uncultured Thermoplasmata archaeon. GTDB lineage: Archaea > Thermoplasmatota > Thermoplasmata > Halarchaeoplasmatales > Halarchaeoplasmataceae > Natronoplasma. The sequence goes on along the minus strand of CAYNOV010000105.1, from coordinate 2,918 downwards.
GATGTAGAGACTTGGAGAAGCGAAACCTGGGAGTTCGTGACATTGGAGAGATATTCTTTAGAAGTCGACGTGGTCGGAAACGGTTCTACTGATCCTTCGGAAGGTGAACATAGATTCGAAGAAAGTGAGTTGGTCGATATCGAAGCCGAACCGGATGAGGGTTGGGAATTCATCGGATGGTCTGGAGATGTGAACTCTGAAGAGAGTCACGTTGAACTAGAGATGAACGAGGACAGACAGGTGACTGCACAATTCGAAGAGTTAGATGAAGAAATCGGATATGAACTGAATTTATCTGTTGTCGGTGAAGGTGATGTTGGGTTAAAAGAAGGAACTCATAGTTTTGATGAAGGAGAAGATATATCACTCAAGGCAGAACCTGATGAAGGCTGGCAATTTGAGAGATGGAGCGAGGATATCGAAAGCGATCAAACGTGGTTAAATCTTACGATAGAAGAAGATCTGAATATCACGGCACACTTCGAAGAGTATGATGAAGATATCGACGATGAAGGAAGTGAAGAAGAGGGAACTTCCGAAGGATTTTTGGGGATATTTACACTATTAGATAAATTTTTGATCTTAGTGCTTTCCATGTTAGCGGTCATAGTGATAATCAAATACAAGAGCTCGGAATAGATTCACACGCCTTCTTCGTCTTCCCAGATGATCTTGTGTAATTGTGGTAGAACTCTAACGTCTAATCCGTCTTTCAAAACTGATTCGGCCAACTCTTTGAGGTCACTTCCTTCTTCGGCCTGAAATATGATCTCGCATCTGGGATCGAACCGACTCAGTATCTCTTTGCTGAACCTGTAATCAATATCATCGGCGATAACGAATTTGAGTTGATCATTTTCATCTAAAAGTTTCAAGTTTTTTTCTAGCATCTTCCCTTCCATTCCTGAAGAAGGGGTCTTATGATCCATGGAGACCATCAGATCTTTTCGTTTCAGTTCTGAAATGTCTAGAGAACCGTTTGTTTCTACACTTATATCATATCTTGGTAGAAGTATATCTATAAGATCTAAAACATCGTTCTGGAGGAGAGGTTCCCCTCCAGTGATACAAACTCTATCGCATCCTATGCTGTCCAACTTCTCCATTATTTCGTGTATGGATATTTCTTCTCCTCCTTCCCACGCGTATCTAGTATCGCACCATTCGCATCTAAGGTTACAGCCCGCGGTTCTGACAAAGATGGTAGGTAGGCCGATGTTTATGCCTTCGCCCTGTAACGAGTGAAATATCTCGCATATCTCCATGCACCTACATATACTTCGAGATATAAATATTGATGGTTTTCGAGGCCAAACATTTATTTTCTATCTTCGCCTTCAATAGAGCGATGAAGATCGGATTCGTGATCAATCCCATAGCGGGCATGGGTGGAAGAGTAGGTCTGAAAGGCACTGACGGCGTTTACGAAAAGGCGGTTGAATTAGGGGCAGAACCTGTTGCTGTAGATAGAGCCGAGAAAGCTCTCGAAGAGATGAAAGGAGGTCATGTATGGCTTACCGGATCTGGCATACTGGGTGAAAAGTCATTGAAGAAGGGATTTCCTGACGATGAGATAATCGTGGTTCACGGATCGTCTGAAGACCAGATAGGTGAAACTTCGGCGGAAGACACCCATAAGATCGTTAGAACATTTTTGGATGAAGGAGTAGACCTTATCGTTTTTTGTGGAGGCGATGGGACAGCTAGAGATGTTTTTGAAGAGGTGGATAAAGAACTGCCTATCCTTGGTATACCTGCTGGAGTCAAGATGCACAGCGGCTGCTTCGGTGTGAATCCAGAAGCTAGCGCTAGGTTGTTCAACAGTTTCATCGAAGGAGAAGCTGACGTATCTGAAGTTGAGATCATGGATCTGGATGAAGAGAGATATAGAGAAGGGGAATGGGAGATAAAGATGCACGGTAACGCTCTCAGCATCTATGAACCGCATTACATACAGCTCGGAAAGCAGAGTTTTCGCTCGGTAGATCAGGAAGATCAGAAGACGGATATAGCTCACTTCATCATCGAAGAGATGGAGGACGATCCAGATCATCTATTTGTCTTGGGTCCGGGTTCAACCACTGCGAGAATACAAGAGGAACTCGGCCTTGAGCACACCATATTGGGTGTCGATGTATTGAAGAACAAAGAGATCGTAGAGCTTGATGTTGCTGAAAAGGACATCTTGAGGCTTGCGGAAGACTCTGCAGGTCTGAAGATAGTCGTCTCGATGATAGGGAATCAAGGTTTCTTTTTGGGGAGAGGAAACCAGCAGATAAGTCCTGAAGTTGTTAAGAAAGCCGGTTTGGATAACATCTACATATTGGCGACTCCGACAAAGGTGAAAAGAACACCGAATCTAAGAGCGGATACAGGTGATGAAGGATTGGATCAAAAGATAAGGGAAAAAGGATACATGAAAGTGGTACAGGGTTTCAGAGAATATAGATTGGTGAAGGTACAGGCTTGAGGTTTTTAATTAATTTCTATCTTTAAATTGAGAATAGAGTCTGTGATCTAGCTTATCTGCTGAAAAGTTTCAGGATCTATCCCACATCCTTCAAAAAGTTCTAAGGCTTTCTCGATTTGTTTATAACCATCTTTGCCTTTCTTTTCCTCTAATAACTTTCCCCAGTAAAACAGAGTCTCGGCTTTGTTTTTCCTAGCGCCTGTTCGCTCAAAGATCTCAGAGGCCTCACTGAACACTTCTACAGCCTTCCAATCCAGATCCTTTTTATGATAAATCTTACCTAAAACTTTTTTTCCCTTACCCAATTCGTTAACCATCTCTGATTCCTTTGCTTTAAGTATCGATCTTTTACAGTAAGAGAGAGCTTTTTCTACTCTATTTTTCGCGAGATGGTATTCGGCTAGATGTCTTTCGACTATCAGTTCCAATCTGAATTCATCCAAGTTCG
>CAYNOV010000104.1:0-5334 GCA_964398905.1 uncultured Thermoplasmata archaeon | reverse complement strand
TTGTCATCTTCACCGTTGTCATCTTCACCGTTCTCTCCATTTTCATCGTCTTCTCCGATACATCCAGAAAATGCAATACCAGAAACCAATAGTACTGCTATTATCAGAACCAGACTCCATCTGATTTGTCTTTTGATTTGATCACCTTAAGATACAATATCGACTACTGTATTTAAAACTTATCTAGTATAATAACGTTATAATTCTTTATTTTTTATTAGCAGATATTAATTTTTAGAGGGCCTAGAATATAAAATCACGTCTCAAAATTTCGATGATCGTTCAGGAACCAATCTATCGTCTCATCAAGACCTTGATCTAAAGTCACTTGAGGTTCATATCCTAGTTTCTCTTTAGCCTTGGTTATATCGGTATAGTTTCTATAGATCTCGCCGTCTCTTCTCTCTCCATGATCTGCTTCCGGAACATCTATGCCTTTACTTTGTAATTTCGTTTTCAATTTAGAATAGAGTTCGTTGATCGAGGTCTCTTTTCCGGTGCCGATCTGGAAGAGTTCAAAGTCTTTTTCGAATCCTTCAGTACAGGACAGGTGAAGAGCTTGCGAGATATCTCTAGTATGTATGAAGTCTCGTGTTTGACCGCCGTCACCAAAGATGGTAGGAGTTTTTCCGTCGAGTATCTGCTTGATGAATCTCGAGATCACCGCACCTTTGTGCCATGACTTTGGACCGTAAACGTTTGAAAATCTTAAAGCGACTGTTTGTAAGTCGTGGTTGGCCGAATAAGAACTGCAATATCCTTCACAGGCCAGTTTGCTCGCTCCGTAGGGAGAGAGCGGTCCCGGCACCTTTTCTTCATCTATAGGCATCTCCTGGTCGCCTAGAGGCGCTACTGAAGAGGCAAATACGAAACGTTCGACGTTTCTTTCTACTGCTTTATCCAGAAGGTTTATCGTCCCGAAGATGTTGATGTCCGCATCCTCCTTCGGGTTTTTAGTCGAGTAGATAACGTCGGTCTGTGCGGCTAGATGTATTATGTGGGTGTGATCGTCGACAGCATCATCTACGGCATCTTCATCTCTGATATCGCCTTCTATGAAGTCTACCCGTTGTTCAGAGTAATTGTCGATAGCTTCGAGATATTCGAGCTTACCTTGACTGAGATCGTCGAGGACGGTGATCTTTCCTTTTGTATTTTCCAGAAGATACTCGACCAGATTCGTACCTATGAAGCCGCAGCCTCCAGTTACCAGAAATCTTTCCATCTTTACCCACTCTGATGTTCAGATAATTGATACGTTATATATCCAACTTTTGCTTTCGAGATGATCATCATCAACTTTCAGCTCCGTAGATGACTTCCATGTCCGGCTTTTCAGTACAGTAGTAATGGACCCAGACGTATATGTGCTGGAAGAGTGCTGCGATAAGAGCAGCGAAAGAAAGAGTGAAAAGAGCGATCGAGTAGAGTGCTAGAAAAGCTAGGGTGTACATAGCATTGGAAGTTATCCTGAATGCTCCTTCCCGGACCAAAGGCATATCTCTATATCTGGCTCTAAAATGGTCTCCTCCCATGGCTCTTATCACGCCGAAATGATAGAAGACGGACCAGATCGTATATAGAGCGGGAACGAGCAGGGCGAGACCTGCTATCATCGCGGGTGTTCTCGGAACCGGAAGAGTTCCACTATTGGAAAGACCTAGAAAAGCGATGGAGAGAAATCTAAGAGGCAGGAACGGTAAAAATATGATCGCCCAGACCACGAGGTCCCATCTACCGAACAAACGGGTGAAGAGATCGTAGGTTAGCTGTGACCTGAAGACAAACCAGACTATGATCTGGTGAGTTACAGGTATGAGGATACAGAGCCAGAACCAATGGAAGTCTGAGATGTTGAGGAAACTGTCGACTCCCAGGTGTGGAGAGGCTAAACGATAGGAAACTATGATGAGGATCGGTAAAGAAAGAAAGTGCCAGAGCTGATTCTTGAAGAAGAATTTTCTGTTCATATCAGATCATTAATTTATTTGATGATATAAATCAATTGTCATATCTTAGTTCGTTCCTGTAGGAGGCTCTGAGGTTTAGAGATGCCGTTTCAGTCATGTTTATATTATCGTGTTTCGAATTCTTTATACATATCCTGTAACGAATACAATGCGATGTTATCGGATCCTGAAGAGCACTGTTCCAACTCATCAGTAAACCCAGATCTAGAGAACAGAAAATACTCCTCATGCCTTTCATCGTTTTTCCATCTGACTTTTTCAGCTTTCTCTTTTAGATCGTAGAGAAGGTCAGTATCGACTCTATTTTTTGACCATTTACATTCTGCTAGTAGTATCTTATCCTCATCTCGATCCAAGGCTACGATATCTATCTCGTCTTCCTTATACCACCATCGTCCGATCTTTGCATAATTAGTCGTTGAAGATAAAAGCTGTTTACATACCTCTTCATAAATCTTTCCGAGGTACTGGTCGAAATCTCTCTTGAATTCGTTCACAGCACTTTCGTTCATCCAATTTTCGATCTCAGCAAAGTGAGGAGAAACGAATCTGAACCAAAAATTGAAGAAATTATCTTTTATCTTGTATAATCCTCTTTTTCTTCTCTTACTCAATATAGATCTTTCTTTCTTTATGAATCCCAGATCTCGGAGTATGGAAAGGTATGAAGAAATATCTTTGGGATTCATATAACTGTAATTTGCGATATCTGTCGGTCGAGTGTGACCGAGAGATATACCTTCCAATATCTGATAATACGTTTCGGGTTCTCTCAGTTCTTCCTCTAAAAGAAGTTTAGGTTCTCTGAACAGGAATGCATCTGGACTAAAAATATTTTTCTTTATCTCTTCCTGGATGTTTTTTCCTTCGAAAAATTCTAGATATTTTGGTATCCCATCACATATCCCAAAGATCTTTATGATGTTTTCAATATCCGTATCTTTGAACCATTCGAGAAGGTCTTCAAATCTGAGAGGCTGAAGATCGAGCTGGGAAGTCGTCCTCCCATAAAGTGGTGACTTCTTCCCTAAAACTCTTTTTTTCATCATCGAAACTGCCGATCCGGATAGGATAAGAGTCAGGTCCCTGTCCTGTAGGATCTCATCGACTATGCCTTGGAACTCTCCAAGGATCTCTTTATCTTTTCCTTTTATAAGGTATGAGAATTCGTCGATTATTATCAGTAAGTTATCATCTCTTTCGGCTATGAATTCGAAGCACTCTCTGAAAGAATCAAAGTTAGGTACAGGCATCTCAAAAAAATCTCCTATAGCCTTGTTGAACTTTTCAAGATTGTACTGCCATTTTCTCTCTTCACACATCAGGAAGAGAGTTTTTTCATCATCTGAAAACTCTTGAAGAAGTCTAGTTTTTCCCACCCTTCTTCTTCCAGTGATCACTATGAATTCAAAACCATCTCTAGAATGACTCGACTTCAGTGATGATAATTCATTCGCTCTGTTCACGAAAGTTTTTCGAATCATGATTATATAATCGTGTTTCGAATTGTTAAATATTTTGGTCAGCGATCTTTACAAAGAAGTGGAAATTAGAAGTCGTTCACACTTTTTCATCGGCAAACATCCGATCTTACCTATTCATCCTCGATGATCAGCATATCGCACTCGTCGAATTCCCACATAGAGCCGTAAGCGACTTCCCAGTGATGACCGTCAAGATCTGAAAAATATCCTCCGTAACCGCCCCAATCTGTTTTTTGAGGCTCTTTTTCGATGGCAGCTCCGGCTAGCTTCGCTGTTTTGAAGATCTCATCTACTTCACCCTTCGATTTTGCATTGTAAGCCAGGGTTATGCCGGAGAAATTTTTTGTGGTCTCAGGTGGGTTTTTTTCGTCGATGTCCAAAGCCAACTCTTCTAAAGGATAGAGCGCTATCTTTGTACCTTGGTTCTTGAAGAAGATTATGTCCGGATCGGATACATCTCCTCTGACAGATGTTTCAAAACCGAGTTCTTTGTAAAAATCGTGAGCTCTAACCATGTCCTTCGTACCGAGAGTTACGATATTCAATCTGTTCATATTTTTCCCCCTTCCGATTTGATATCATTATTAGTATCACTCTATAGTATATAAAGGGTCCTTTTTACGATCTCAACAAGGATACTCCTTCTGCCTGAACAATAAGGCACCGGCGACCATCATAATAACAAAGACTACGAACAAAACCATAAAAGACTGAAGTACACCCGTAGCGTTACCGAACTCCATGAACTCTATCCATCCAGCACCGATACTCCTTATGTAGTGTCTAACGGAGAATTCAGCTATCCTACCAGGTAGGGAGCCAATGAACGATTCCCAGATGAAAGCGTAGAACAGTCCGAAATAGATGGCCCTTTCAATGATCACACTCACCAATAAAAATAGAGCTGAATAAACGACGCAGCCGATCACAACCAATAAAAACATATCGCGGTATAAGTATAATGCTTCTACATCTAGACCCTGCGGTATAAAGAAAGAAAGGAAGCCCGCTGTAAATATTGCACCCATCAACAAAAACAGAGCGAGTAGTAAAGATGAATAATACGAGAGGTATGCGGTGATCCTTTTCATGGGAGAAGCTATAACCTGGGTTATACTCTTGTCCTCGATCTCTTCACGTATGACCGAAGTACTGTACAGCATGACGAGTACAGGTAGAAATAGGGTAAGGAACATCACATCCAACAATATGGTACCATCCTGCAGCCTCTCTACATCCTGAGTAGATGCGTAGGCCATGACACCGACCACTATGACGGCTACGGCCAAGGCAGCTACCACCCTCTTGTTCAGAAGTATTTTTTTGAACTTGTAGGATGCCAATGAAACGAAAGCAGTAATCTCACCATCCATCCTATCGCCCCACTAGATATTTGAATACCGCCTGTAGATTGTCGTCCATGCTGTACATCTCCTCCAACTTCCCTCCGATCTCTAGCACCATCTCGGGTATCTCGTCGAAGAACTCGTCTGGTTTCTTTACTTCCACCTTCAATCGATCTTTACCTCCATCGAAACCGACCGATACCGTATAATCCTTTTCTAGTAGCTTCTTACCAACCTCTACCATACCTTCGCCTTGGATGATTATATTATGTGGGTGCTTGTCTATCAAGTTCCTTATCTCTGAGATGTGTCCAGAGGCAACTGCCCTTCCCTTGTAAACCAGTACCACATCGCTTGTCATACGCTCCACTTCGAAGAGTACATGAGAACTCACTATAACATGATGTCCCTTCTCTTCGTGTAGACCCTTGATCACATCGATCAACGATCTTCTAGCCTGGGGATCGGCCCCGCTGAGTGGTTCATCGAGCAGTAAAAGGTCCGGATCATGTATTATGGCACCGGCGATCTTTA
>CAYNOV010000103.1:0-5379 GCA_964398905.1 uncultured Thermoplasmata archaeon | reverse complement strand
GTCTTCGCGATCCCGACCAAAGCGGTTCCGTTATCTTCAACGGTCTTATAGGCTTTATCAGCGAATTTTCTTTCGCTCTCCACCGTGGTTTGTAGGACGCCGTCTCTTACAACGATGTCTCCTTTCTCTAAAAACTCTTCGACCGCGAACTGGAGAGCTTCCCATTCAAGGTATTTTCTTATCGTGTGGCCGGCACTGACCGGTCTTTTCTCCTCCAATTCATCTTTGTGTAATGAGAACTTGGACCTGCTGAAAGGTATAGAGGTAGTTATCGGTTTCAATTCAGCCTCTACTTTTTCACCCGCAGATCTGGAGATCAATAGAGCAGTGGTAGGCTGTATGTTTTCGACCCTTTTTTCTCCTTTGAATAGATTGAAGTATATCCTGATAAGATGTACGCTGTCCGTAGGAGATTCAAATATTTTGTTATTGCCGCCGTCAACACAACATATCGTTCTTCCCGAAACATCAGCCTCTAAATCGCTGAAATTATCCGTCGATAGTTCTACTGGTTCATAATATTGTTCCTGACTGAAATATGGTTTACCCCATTCCTCAGGCTGATCCGAAAGTTCATCTATAACCTCGTAAAGATCGTTCAGCATCTATCAGTGAATTTTCGAACTCTTACTTAAATATTGAGCCAAGGGTTTGGCGAAAGTGAGTTCACTTTCATCATGGTCCCTCTTGAACCCTTATTATTTAGAAAAATATTTTCGATAAGATGGACAGCCATACCAAGATAAAAAATATACTCAACATCCCTTATGATCGAAAGGATTGGTTCCGCTGGTATGGGATAACCGAAAGAAGAAAAGATTCATTACTCGAAGGAAGATCACATCCGAACAGCTTTTTCAATCCTGGCTCTGAAAGTACCCTCACTCTATTCATGCTTGGAAATATCGATGGTTGGCACCAGCATGATAACCATCTTGGTCCACCTAGAGATGATAGTTCCCGATGGGACCCCTCCTTTTTCAAGGAGATGGTCAGACATTCTAAAAATAAAGAAGATCTCATTGAAAAGGATTTAAATCGCTCTAGAGCAGAACTTCTAGATGTTTTAGACATAAAGCGAGATGATGGGGAAAATAGTATCTTACTATTCGAATTTGAACTTTATAATGATGGGATAGACATCTGCTCTGAATGGAGCAAAAAGGATATCTCTTTCTTGGATCTGGAAGATATCGGAAGATGGATAAGATACGACGCTGTGATGATCTTTCCTTATGTTGAACGACTCATCTTCTTTGAGTCCAAATTAGGAAGCGACCTCTCTTACAATACTCAGAATTATCAGTATTTGAACCAGTTGATCAAAGGCCTAGAATCAGCCCATCTTTTGACGGAAAAAGAAGAGAGTCCTTTCAGCGACTGGGATTTCAATTATGTATTGATCTGTCCCAAGATCCTAGATGATTACTCATTGACCAGATATAACAAGGAGACCGATAATATAGGTAAGGCTATAGTAGAATACAACGATCTTTTGAACGGTAAATACAGTGACTCGATAAATGATGATTGCTATCCTAAATACTTTGGAAGCTTTGTTAAAAGAGCGCCCGAAAGGATAAGGAAGATATATTGGGAAGATTTAGCGAATGCTCTTTTAAAAGAAAATAGAGATTTCTTCTACGACTACTTTGAACGACTTGAGAACATGGAGTTCGATCAAAAGCATCTGAAAGTGATCAGACAGAAGTTTAGCGAGGCGGGGATAAGATTTAGCTTAACCGACAAATATAAACCTGAAGATATCGATCGATAGATGAATGAAAGTTTGTATAACCTACTGGTATCACAGCTGTTTCATACTCGAATCAGATAAAAAAGTTATGTTGTTCGATTATCCGGGTAGAGGCATCGACGATTCTTTAGATGAAAAGATAAATTCATTGGTAAAAGATTCAGAACTATACGTGTTCATATCCCACTCCCACGGGGATCACTTTTCACCGGATGTGGTTAAGTTCTCCAGTAAAGCGGAAAAAACAAATTTTATCTTGGCAGACGACGTCCCTGTAAAGAGGATGATCGATAAAACCCATAGTCCGTCTTCAAACGTCTCTTTCACAGAGGTAAAACCTGATGAGAGTCATCGGATCGACGATCTCAAGGTTCGCACGTGGAAAAGCAACGATGCCGGTGTAGCCTTCCTTATCTACTCGGGCGGAAAGAAGATATACTTCGCTGGAGATCTGGCAAAATGGAACTGGCCAGAATGGGGCGAACAAAAAGTGAAGGAACACGTTGAAGTTTTTGACGATGTTGTTGAGGGGCTTGAACAAGAAGAAATCGATATCGCATTTTCCAACATGGACGAAAGACTTCCGAGCTGGGCGGGCCCGATAGAATTCATCGAAAGGGTCAAACCGAAGTATTTCATACCGATGCACACATTTGGAAACGAGTCCTGGATCGATGATCTTATCGGGTCTGAAATAAAAGCGGACAGTGAGATATTTCATTACGAAAAGTCAGGAGATCGATTTTTCTGTGATATATGACTCAATTATGTCAAACTTTAATTAAAGTGAACCCCTATCATAAGATATGATATTCGGATGGTTCAAGGATAAGATAGCGATAGTCCCTGTAGAGGGTCCGATCATGGGAGGACAGTCGGGCTTGTTCGGTTCTTTTGGAGCGTCATCTGTTGATCAGGTAGAAGATATTCTGAAAAAGATCGATGATGATTCACGGTACAAGGCATTGATCCTCGAGATAAATTCTCCGGGCGGCTCACCCTATAAGAGCAGGAACTTCGCTAGAATCATAGAAAACATGGACCTGTACAAAGTAGCTCTTATACAAGAACAAGGTGCCTCTGGAGCCTACTGGGTTGCTTCGAGCTGTGACGAGATCATGGCTGACGAACTTTCCAGTATCGGAGGTGTGGGCACCATCTCTATAAGACCGGACTTTTCCGATTTCCTGGACCGATTAGGGATAAAATTCGATATACAGAGTGAAGGCAAATATAAAGACGAAGGCATGCCTTTCTCTAAGATGAGTGAGGAGGGTAAAGAGCATCGTAAGCAGATGGTCTCTGAGATAAATGAGATATTCAAAGAGCAGGTAAAAGAGAGAAGAAATATAGCTGAAGATTCTGAAGTCTTTGAAGGAAAGGTCTATCTTGGTAAAGAGGCAAAAGATGTAGGACTCATAGACCATCTAGGCGGTAGAGAGAGAGCTTTGCAATTGGTCCAAAATCGATTGGGCAGAGAAGATATGAAGATAAAAGATTTCGGTGAAGAGCTGAGGAGAGGTCCTTCATTATTTGATTTTATCAGATAATATTATGAAAATAGTGTTTTTAAAACTTTTTGAAGTCACTAAGCCCGAAAATATATATCTGTAAAATTATTTGATATCTTATTAGATGACAAAAGTAGAGACGTTATTTGTCGAGGAAAGTCCCATCAGATCCGGGGGGCGTGTGAGAGTGAATGCAGAAGTACTGAAAAGACTTGAAGTAGAGACAGAAGATCTTATCGTAGTAAGTTCTGATAAAAAGGATATATTAGTAAAGATATACGGCGATGACCTGATCGATGAAGATAAGATAAGGATCAGGATATCAGATCGGGAAAAATTGGGTGTTGAAGAGGACGAAGAGGTCTCAGTGAGGAAGCACCAGAAATTGTTAACAAAATTACTTTGAATCATCGATATGGTGGTATGATGAAAGTGATAATAGTCGGTGCAGGCGAGGTCGGTCGCGAACTAGCGGAATCGATAAGGAGGAAAGGACACGACGTGGTAATAGTCGATAAGTCTAAAAAGGCCTGTGATAAAGCTAGAAGTCTAGACGTAAAAGTTGTTCAAGGGAACGGAGCCAATCCTGAGTTATTGAACTCCTTAGATATCAAAGGGTCAGATTATTTTTTCGCAGTTACTAATGATAACGAGACAAATATAGTCTCTTGTTCGATGGCAAAATATGCTGAATGTAAAACCATGGCCAGGATTAATGGTTTAGAGTATATCTCTAGACCTGTTTCTCGAAAGTTCGATCAACTCGGAGTGGATTATGCCGTTTCACCTGAATTGTTGATAGCGAAAAAGATATCGAACATCATCACTGTTCCATCTGCTATAGATAAGAACCTTTCTATGGGGGGAAAACTCAACGTCGTTGAATTCAAGGTATTACCTGATTCAAAAATCAAAAACAAAAAGATAAAGAAAATAAATTTACCAAAAGATGTGAATTTAGGGGCGATAATTAGAGAGAATCAGGTGATGGTGCCTCACGGTGATGATGTTGTAAAAGAGGATGACACATTAGTGGTTATCGTAGAGGGAAAGAAGGCCCAGGAAAAGATGTCGAAACTGTTAGGTAGGCGTAAAAGATCTGTTGAAAACGTTATCGTAGTCGGTGCGACCTCTGTTGGCATTGACGTAGCAAAAAAACTTGATGAAAGAGGCGTAGGGGTCAAACTTATCGATGATTCAGAGAAAAGAGCTAGACGCGCTGCTGAAAAATTGAGGAATGTAGAAGTTCTCACCGCAGACGCTAGGGATAAGAACGTACTCATCGAAGAGGGTATACTACGGACAGATGCTTTAGCAGCTACTACTAATTCAGAAGAATACAATGTTTTGGTATCATTGCTAGCAAAGGTATATGGGGTGGAAAAGACTATAGCAGTGGTCACAGAATTGGGAGTGAAATCCCTGATAGAAACTGTGGGGATCGATCTTGCCGCCTCTTCTGAGCTTCAGACCGCTAAAACTATGCTCAGATTGGCAAAAGAACTTGATCCTTTGAAAGCTACCCCAGTTCATGGAGGCGATCTTTACATACTTGAGATGAGAGTCGAAGAGGATTCTCCTATCAAAGATAAGACACTCGCTAAAAGTAAACTACCAGAAGAAAGTATAGTAGGGGCGATAAAAAGAAAGGGCAAAACCTTGATAGCTCACGGTGGGGAAGAATTTAAAGAAGGAGATCAGGTCTTGTTCTTTGTCAAAAAAGAAGAGATAGCTGCAGTGGAGGATAGGTTCTGAAATGAGATGGAGAGTGATCGTCGGTAACTTGGGTTCAATTCTAAAGTTGTTCGGATTAGCCTTCCTAGTACCAGTGATCCCAGCTTTCTGGTACATGGAGGCACCTTTGATCTTTGGGTTTTTTCCCGCGACCGCACTCATCTTTCTTTTCCTGGCATCTTTCACCTTCACTTTAGGATATCCAGCACAAGCTTTTGGCAAGCCTGAAGACTTTTACCAGAACGAAGCGATCGTGATCGTGAGTTTAACTTGGATAGTTCTTGCAGCCGTTGCTTCTCTTCCTTTTCTGATGATCGGGTCTTTGAATTCTCCTATCGATGCCTTCTTTGAAGCGATGTCTGGGATGACAACGACTGG
>CAYNOV010000102.1:0-5399 GCA_964398905.1 uncultured Thermoplasmata archaeon | reverse complement strand
TTCGCAATCGCTTCTTACCATAATAAAAAGCTATCACTAAAAAGTTGACAGGCTCGATTTACGGAGTAATATATATATATCCTTTTACATACCACCTTGAGGGAGAAATTGAAAAGAAAAAGATGTACAACAATGTTAGTTGTCTTATTTTTGGTAGCGATGGGGTTATCGGCTGTTTTCAGTCCAATGAGAGAAGTAAAAGCAGATGATTCACATGAACCGGAAATTCAAACTAGTGCTTACGATTCGCAGAGTGTTTATCTAAACGCTGATGAGGATTATACTCAATATGATAGTCATATTGGTATAGGAAGTGAACCGGTCACTTCTATGCTAAATATAGAGTTTACTAAGGATGAAACGGTACAAGATTCAACCTATACTCCTGGTCAAGGTGAAGAATGGCATAACGTTGCAAAAACAGGCTTTAATGCCCTTATTTATGACTACAGTATGGCTGAAACGAGGCCAACCAATTATCACAAACTCAGAACAACTTTCTATTATCACATAAGCGACGAAGTTAATGACCATCCTCATAGAGGTCTCGAAGGCTTGGCTACTAGACTTATGGTCAATGGGTTGGAGGCAACAGATAATGCCGGCTTTGCATTTAATGATGACGAAAGCAAAATGATCGGAGGGGCTCATGCGGAAGAACTACAATACCATGTGGATATAGCTGAAGTAGCTACGGAGATGGCAAAAGATACGGTAGAAAATGTTGCAAAAGAATTTATTCCATATGCATCTGTAGAAGAACATCTATTTGAATTAACATCCTATTTAGATAAGGAGAAGTACGCTCCAGATTATAGTTCTGAAGAGAATGATCTCTTCATTTGGAGAGATCAAGTAAATGATGATCCTCCTGTCCTCACTTATAACTCCCAGTCAGATCTAGACTACAGATACATGTTCTTCTATGAAACTTACAACTTATATATTCCAGAGGATGAGGATGAATTCTCAATCCATATATCAATAGCAGATAAAGAGAATGGAGGTATAAGTCCTTGGGATAAGTCCAGACAATTTGCCGAGTATTCAATAGACTTGGAGGTGTCAGACTGTTACGATTGCCTAGATGGAAGTTGTGACTGTGGTCATGATTGGGATCCCACAGAATGTCCTATTTGCGGTGGCCCGTTCGGACACTGTTACTGTGGCGGGCCTATGTCGCTGGAATGCGAAGCATTTTTGGAGCGATCGGAGTATGAGGAGTACTTGGAAGAAGGTCAGATAGCTCCCGAGCTGCTGGAAGCTTTGAGAGAAGAAGGTATAGATGATTTGGACAGAGAAGCTGAGCTTTCTCAAGCCGAAGAAGGCTGGTTGATACAGCAGGACAGTGTTCAGCGGTACTGGATCGAGCTTGCAGAAAAAGAATTGAGAGTGTACGATATCTGACTATCAGCTCTATGGAACCACTAAAAACCTCTTTTTTTATAAAATATAATTCTAAGTGATAAAAAATTTAATATTTTTTTTTCACATCAACAGTAAATAAAAACGATATTGAATAAAATCATTGATGTCACTAGAATTCTTAACAAGACCTCCATAAATTTAAAATCCTTTAAATCGTTACTTTTCCCGTGATCCGATGGCACGGATAGGCATAATAGGTGGAACAGCTTTACGAGATTGGAAGGGATTCGATATCGAGGAGAAGGAAGAAAAAAACACGCCTTGGGGTACACCTTCTTCACCGCTTTTCAAAGGTAAGATGGAAGGAGAAGAGATAGTACTGTTGATGAGGCACGGAAAAGATCATACTATACCTCCTCACAGGATCAACCATAGAGCGAATATCTACGCGCTGCAGAGGGAAGTGGATGAGATACTAGGTGTCTGTTCCGCCGGCGCATTAGATAAAGATATTAACGTGCCTTCCATCGCGATCCCTGAAGATTACGTCAATATTTGGGATCCCATAACATTCTACAATGAAAAGATAAAACACGTGACTCCAGAACTCTCTAAGAAGATGAGAGATGAGTTGATAAAGGCTTCCGAAGAGGAAAAGACCAGCGACATCTACGATGAATCTGTATATGTTCAAACTAAGGGTCCTCGTTTGGAGACCAAGGCTGAAGTTAACATCCTTAAAAACTTTGGCGATCTTGTCGGTATGACCATGGCCTCGGAAGCTACATTGGCTAAAGAAGTCAATTTAGAGTACGGCGCTATAGTCACCGTCGACAATCACGCCAATGGCGTAAAGGACGAAGAAGTCGATTACCAAGATATCGTGAAAACCGCTGAGGATAATTTCAAGAACGTGAAAGATATCATCCTCAATTTCTTTGAAAAGAGGTGATCTTTATCTCGATACTGATAAAAGGAGCCGAGATCATCGGAAGAGAAGAAAAAAAGGACGTTTTGATAGAAGGCGGAAAGATAAAGAGGATAGGTTCAGTAGAAAGTGCCGATAAAACGATAGACGCTTCTGACAAGTACCTATCACCAGGATTCTATAACACTCATACCCATGCCGCGATGAGCTTGTTCAGAGGTGTTGCCGACGATAGAGATTTCTGGGACGCATGGCCAAACATCGTCTGGCCTTTGGAAGAGAATCTCACTGAAGAAGATGTTTACTGGGGCACTAAACTAGCTTGCTTAGAGATGATCAAAAGCGGTACCGTCGCTTTCAACGATATGTATTTCTTCATGGAGAGAGCTTTGGATGCTGTAGAAGAGATGGGTATGAAGGCAGTCCTGAGTTATGGTCTGATCGACCAGAACGATCCAGACAAACTCGAAGAAGAGATACGGGCGACAAAAAGATTTGTAGAATATGCTAGTGAGTCAGATCTTGTTGAACCCGCTGTGGGCCCTCACGCTGTATATACCGTCTCCGAAAAAGGTCTTGAGTGGGCGGCGGACTTCGCCTCCAAAAATGATATTTTAATACACACTCATCTTGGAGAGACCAAGAAGGAGAGAGAAGATTTCAAGGAGGAACATGATATCGCGCTCACTGAATATTTAGACGATATAGGATTGATGACAGAAAGGACCATCGCAGCACACTGCGTTTGGTTGGAAGAAAAAGACTACCAACTTTTAGCGGAAAAGGATACTATAGTCAGTCACAATCCGTCCTCGAACATGAAACTCGGAGTCGGAAAACCGATGGATTACAGATCGATGAGAGAAAATAATGTAAAAGTAACCTTAGCTACAGACGGCTGCGTATCCAACAACGACCTAGATATGATGGAAGAGGCTAAAACAGCCGCTCTTCAACAGAAGATGTCCGGAGACTCAACTCTTTTCACCGCTGAAGAGGCCTATAGCATGATGACGGAGAAGGGTGCCGAAGCCTTAGATCTTGGTTCTGGTGTCATCGAAGAAGGTGGACCCGCGGACTTGATACTGTTGGAGAAAGATGTTAGAGCGGTTCCAGATCATGACCTTATTTCTAATATGATCTACTCCATGAACGGTTCATCTGTCTCAGATGTGATAATCGACGGAAAGGTAATTATGGAAGACGGGATAGTAGAAGGCGAGAAAGAGATAATGAGAAAAGCGAGTGAAAGAGCTAGAGCTCTAGTTTCAAAGGTGAAATGATGTTGGAAAAGTTGAAAAGATCTGTGAAAGAATGTCCTATAGTCGATATGGGAGACTATCACTACTTTATACATCCTCTATCAGACGGTCTACCCCAGGTAGAACAGGAACTGCTTCACGAAGTTGTAAGTGCGGTGAAGGAAAGAGGGAATCTTGACTGCGATTATATACTCACTGCACAGTCAATGGGTTTTCCTTTAGCGGCGGCTCTTTCTATGGAGACAGGTCTGCCATACAAGTTCATACGGAAGAGAAAATACGGCCTGGATGGAGAAGTATCAATCGCTCAATCCACTGGCTACTCAGAAAGCGAGATGTTCCTCAATTTTGTGGAAGAAGGTGATAAAGTTTTCTTGATAGACGACGTCTTGAGTACCGGCGGAACATTGAAAGCGATAATCAGAACGCTTCAGGATATAGGAGTCGAGATATGCGACGTGATGGTGGTCTTCGAAAAAGTTGGGACAAAAGAGAAGTTAGAGGAAGAATTGGGCGTTAAAATTAAATCACTTTTGAAGGTCAGGATGGACGGATCTGAAGTTGAGATAATAGAGTAAAAATTCATCCTCCAGTTACCGGAGGCATTATAGCGACTTCGTCTCCATCTTGGAGCTTCTCATCTTTTCCTGTTCTATCCTTGTTCACGGAGATCAGTAGTTGATCCTTCATCTCTTCTAGTTCTGGATAATCCTCGAAAAGACTCTTCATAATATCATCTACTTTGCTCCCCTTCTTGAGACTCATCTTCAGATTTTTATCTCCCACTGCGTCTCTGGCACTGGCAAAGAATTTTACCGTGATCTCAACTTCGCTTGACATCGTTAGGTCATTTTCTTTCAGCGATATATAAATCTTTACTCTCTTTTACGTTTTTAAAACCCAAAACGGTTATATGTGCTGGTTCAATGTAAATGCGATGGATTTCAAAATACAGGTCTCGGAACATAAACCTAAGATATCTAACAGCTTAGAAGAGATCCTAGAAGACTTTTTACTCGATATCGGATATCTCTCTGGTAGGAAGAGTGAAGATGAAGTTCAGGATAGCGTTCCATTCAAACTCTGGACTGATTGTTTTCTCGAGAAACCTGAAAAATTCAGGACTATCGATGAACTCGCGGTCATGCTTGATACAACGAAACCAACAGTTTACAGACATCTCAACAAGATGAAGGCATTGAACTTGCTCGAGGAGAAGGAGTTGACCATAGAGGACGATGGAGAAGTAACCAAAAAGGGATACAGACTCAATCAGGGAAATCTTCTAAAAGCTTGGCATATCACCGAATTGACTATCGAATCCAATCTGAAGCGCTATCGAGAGACGGTAGAGAGGATAAATTCTCTATCTTCCGGGAAAAAGATAATAATGGGTCAGACCTGTCCTAATTGTGGAGAGAAGATAGAAACTGTCGAAGAACACCATGAAGGTGATTGAAGATGCCTGAAAATATCAGCGATCGTCTGACCGAAAATTCGCATTATAAAGTCAGGTCGTTCACGTCTAAAGAAGAGGTCATGACCACGAGCGGATATTTCAAAGGATATATACAGATCGGGAATCATCATGCGTTGAAGATAGAACTGGATGACACTCATGAAAAGGAAGGCACTATTAGGATAATTCCCTATCATACCGTCGTAAATATAGACATACTAGAACAGGTCGAACCTGAAAAGGACGAAAAATCTGAAAAGAATAATTACTTTGGGTGATAAAACATGCCTATAGAAATTGATGCGGACACGCTGGAGGCCAAGATAATCAAGCTATTGATGGATGGACGCCCTCTCACTTTAGAGGAAACTGCGCAGGAACT
>CAYNOV010000101.1:0-5439 GCA_964398905.1 uncultured Thermoplasmata archaeon | reverse complement strand
GTTCTCTTCAAGGATGTCCGTAAGTCACGGTCCATGGATCTTTATCCTGTATTTTGACGAAACCGTATCTTTCGAACTGGACTATGTCTCCGACGTTGGTTTCTTCAAGATTGTCCTCTCCTAGACCCTTTTCGACGGAGGAATCGGGCATTTCAACGTTGATGTCCATCCCATCACAGAGCCACTGTATCTTCAATATATCCTTGTTTTCGAAACCGGTGATCTTTCCTTTTTTTCCGCTCAATTCGATGTTGCAGAAGTTCTTCAAACGTATCTCTTCATCTTGAAATTCTTCCCACTCTTTTTTTGGGATATAGACTTCTTCACCTACCTCGAGTTCTCTGTATCCGCGGTCTAGATCGCTTGGATGTCTTGCCACCTTCGCCTTTTCAGGCTCTATTTCTCCGACCAGTTCGATCTTCACTGGGTCTGGAACGAAGAAGTATCTATTTGCCTCTTCGTCGATCATCTCACGGTTCTTCGCGTATAATTTTGAAGGAGCGACTTCTATATCCGTTTCTGACATGCCGAAGTCGAGTATGAATTCTCTGACAGCCTCTGGTTGTATACCTCTACGTCTCAAAGATTGTAAGGACCAAGTTCTAGGATCCTCCCAACTGTCGAGTTCGCCATCCCTTAACTGTCTCTGAAATTCGCTCTTGCTTAGATTTATATCTTTCAATCTTAACATGCCGTAATGTAAGAACTCTGGTTTATCCCATCCGAAGAGATCCCATATGTACTCTTCCATCCTGTCTTCTATCACCAGATCTTTGCCTCTCAGGATGTGAGTCATATCGATGAGATGGTCATCCACTGCCCATGAAAATTCTAGTAACGGCCAAACGGAATATCTGTTACCGACCTTTGGATGCTCGTTTTTAGAGATCCGGAAAAGCACCCTGTCTCTGAAAGCAGGATCGGGATGCTGCATGTCGGTCTTCAACCTCACTACGGCTGCACCTTCTTCAACCTGACCTTCCAGCATCTTCTCCCATAGTTCTAGATTTTCCTCCTTTGGTCGATCACGGTGCTCGCATTCTTTTCCCGCCTCTCTCTTCTCTCTGAGACTTTCCTGATCGCACTCACATACGTATGCTTCTTCCATCTCCAATATCTTTCTACCGTATTCGTAATATATGTCCATCCTTTCGGACTTGTAGTAGGTCTCGTGCCATTCAACATTCAGCCATTCTAAACCTTCTTTGATCATATCATATGCTTCGGGTAGAAGTCTTTTTGTTTCAGAGCCGATGGTGTCGTCATAGAAAAGGACCAATCTTCCATCGTTCCTTTTCACGTATTCATCATTGAGTATGACCATCCTAGCATTGCCTATATGTAAGGGTCCCGAGGGATAAGGAGCCATCCTCATCTTTACGGTCTCAGCTTCGATCTCAGGGAGTTTGTCTTCCTCTTCTTCCTCTTCCTTTTCAAAAAATTCAGGCATCTCCTTTTCCAATTCAGCTCTCTGTTCATCCAAAGACAGTTCATTGACCTGACCAACGATCTCGTTCACCAACTCCTTAGTACCTTCTGGATCTTCCCTACATTCTTCGACTTCACCCATTACCTTACCCATGACTGGACCTACCGTGGCTTCACCTTCGAACTTGACCGCGTTCCTCAGGGCGTACTTCCTGACGATATCTCTCTTTTCTTCGGACATATCAATGGGATAATGAAGTTGGATATTTGATTTTTTGCCCTGAATGTTTCACTTCGATCCCTTTATTATCGTTTCCAAAGCCACAAGAAGCCCGTCTTTGATGGTCTCCCTAGCCATGCTTGGAGGTTTATCGTTCTTGTCTACGGCCTGCTCAGGCAAAAATGGAACATGTATGAATCCGTAGTGTATCGGCAGATCGTTTTTTTCAATGTGATGTGCGGTTGAATAGATGACGTGATTACAAACGAAGGTTCCTGCCGTATAGGAAAGGAAAGATGGTATACCGGCTTCTTTGACAGATTCAACTATCTTTCTAGTAGGTATCGTAGTCCAATAAGCGGTCGGACCGTCGTCAGCTATCACCTCATCTTTTGGTTGATTACCCTCGTTATCTTCGATCCTCGCATCATTCAAATTTAATGCTATCCTTTCAACTCTGATCCCGTGTGTCCCGTTCGCCTGGCCGACGTGAAGGACCACATCGGGCTCTACTTCATCTATCAACTTTTTCACCTTTTCTGCGGAATCTCCATAAACAGTTGGGATCTCCTCCGCTATTATCTCACAATCGTTTATCTCTATTCCATCGAGTTGAAGCACTACTTCAGAAGCAGGATTGACAGATTCACCGCCGAAGGGGTCGAATCCGGTCACTAATATCCTGTTTATCTTGTTGGGCATGTTTTTCACTCACGATTGAGTTTTGTAGTTATAATTTAAAAAACCTTCGTCAACTTCGGAGATAAATATTATTTAGTGGCTCACTTTACATTAATCGAAATAATGTCCATATCTATCGATATCGGAGGAACATTCACCGATTTTGTAGTACTCAAAGAAGGTATCGAACACTTCAAGGTAGCTTCTGATCCTAAAAGACCTGAGAGAGCTATCGTTGAAGGGCTTAAAAAGAAAGATATAGAAGTTAAAGACGATGCGTTCCATGGGACCACTGTAGCGACAAACGCCTTCATAGAAGGTAAAGGCAAAGAGTCCGCTTTCGTGACCAATAAAGGTTTTGAAGATATTTTGTTCATAGGAAGACAGGAAAGACCTAGACTTTATGACCTTCACGTTGAAA
Source organism: uncultured Thermoplasmata archaeon (assembly GCA_964398905.1). Taxonomy (GTDB): domain Archaea; phylum Thermoplasmatota; class Thermoplasmata; order Halarchaeoplasmatales; family Halarchaeoplasmataceae; genus Natronoplasma. The sequence continues at coordinate 2,689 of CAYNOV010000101.1, read as the reverse complement.
AACCCGCACCTCCGTTGAAAAAAGAAAATACTTACGGACTTTCCTGCAGAACGGGATCCGAAGGAAAAGTTTTAGAAGAGATTTCAGAGTCAGAAGTTGAAGTTCTCGCCAAAAAGCTGAAAGAAAAAGATCTTTCTGCCGCAGTTTGTCTTCTCCATTCCTTTCAAGATCCTGAGCAGGAAAAGAAGATCGGAGATATCTTTGATAGCTTTGGATTAGATCATTCACTGTCGCACGAAGTCACTGGGGAGTTTAGAGAATACGAGAGAGGTATGACCACTCTACTCGATGCTTATCTCGATCCACTGATCGAAGATTATTTCGATTCCCTTTCCGAAATACTCGGGAAAGAACCCTACATAATGAAATCTGGTGGAGGCTTAGAAAAGAGTTCGAAAGTGGATGCCGTCGATTGCTTGTATTCTGGACCGGCTGGAGGGGTCGCAGGAGGAGCTTTCATAGCGGATGAGATCGGAGTCTCTAACATGGTGACGTTCGACATGGGAGGAACGAGCGCCGACATGGCCGCTATAATAAACGGTGAGATATCGTGGAAAGACCAGGGGAATATAGACGGCTTTCCGATACAGTCGAAGATGGTCGATATCGTCACAGTCGGATCCGGCGGTGGAAGTATAGCTAGGTGCGACGAAGGAGGAGCTTTGAGAGTGGGTCCTGAAAGTGCTGGTGCAGAACCAGGTCCTGTATGCTACGGTAGAGGAGGGACTGAACCTACGGTCACTGATTCGTTATTACTAATGGGATATATAGATCCAGATTATTTTCTTGGAGGTAAGATGGAACTCGATCTTGAAAGTGCGAAAAGAACGATAAAAAGGTTGTCTGAAGAGTTAGGCATGGGTTTTGAAGAGACTCTCAGAGGTATATTCAAAGTCGCTAATTCAAAGATGGCAAGGACGATGAAAAAGATAACAGTCGAGAAAGGCATGGATCCTGAAAACTTTTCCATACTCGCCTTCGGAGGCGCCGGTCCACTGCACGGAGCTTCGATAGCTGAAGAACTCGGTATGAGAAAAGTACTGATACCTCCTCTCGCAGGAGTGTTTTCAGCATTGGGTATGGTAACAGGAGACGTAACACATGAGAAGAGCAGAACGATATTTGCTTCGTTAGATGAGATAGGGAAGATAGAAAAAACTATCGAAGATATGAAGGAAGATATCGAGGAAACAGGACAAGAACGGATCTTACTTGGTTTGAGATATAAAGGTCAAACCTATCATATCAATATACCTTATTCTGGGTCATCAGAAGAAACCGAAGAAAGGTTCCATAGTGAGCACGAAAAAAAATATGGGTATGCCAACAGAGATGAAGAAATAGAAGTTGTCAGAGTTCATATCGAGATCGTTAGAAAACGAAAAATAGATGAACTTCCACATGAAAAAGAAGATGGTGAACATCCATCTGATCGAGAATGCATTTTCTCGGACGGCTGGAAAAAGACTTCGATATACAGAAGAGAATTTCTTTCGGAAGATGAAGGAGATACTGGCCCAAGCATAATAGAGGGAACGAACTCGACAATCCTAGTGCCACCGGATTGGAAGTGGAAGGTCCTCGGTTCAGGAATAATCGAGATGGAGGTGATCGAATGAAGAGATTGAAACCCACTGAATTGGAAGTGATGAAGCATGCTTTTACCGCTATACCTGAACAGATGGGAGCAGCCCTTCAAAGGAGTGCTTATTCACCCAATATCAAAGAGCGTAAAGACGAATCCTGCGCCCTTTTCACCGCGGAGCGTGAGATGATAGCTCAGGCCGAACATATACCTGTTCACCTAGGAGCCATGCCCAACGCACTCGAAAGCGCGGTTTCTAATCACAAACTTTCAGATAGAGAACAGATCATCTTGAACGATCCTTATTCAGGCGGAACTCATCTTCCAGATATAACTGTTATCAAACCCGTTTTCATGCAGGAAAAACTCGTCGGATACACGGTCAATCGTGCCCATCATTCTGACGTAGGAGGTATAACTCCGGGTTCTATGCCTGGTAACAGTAAAAGCTTGGATGAAGAAGGCATCGTGATACCACCTACTATCTTGATAGAAGACGGAAGCATAAACCAAGGAGTCATGGAAAAGTTCAGAAGATCACGCTCACCTAGAGAAAGGATGGGAGATATAAGAGCGCAGATAGGAGCTAATGAGAAAGGTGCTGAGGAGTTGAAGAAAACTGTCAAGAAATACGGTATGGAGAAATATATCGCCTTCAAAGGACAGGTGATCGAATACTCGGAAAAAAGGACGAGAAAGATGATAGAGAGCTTACCAGAAGGTTATGTCTCACATGAGGACTTCATGGAGTGGAAAAACGATGTCAAACTCCAGGTTCAGATCGAAATCGAAGGTGATTCATTGAAATTTGATTTTTCTGGCACGGATGATCAAGTCGAAGGGAACATCAACGCTCCCAAACCAGTTACTTTTTCAGCAGTATATTACGTGCTCAGGTGCCTTCTTCCCGACGATATCCCTGTTAACGAGGGCTGTTATAGACCACTAAATATTGAAATACCCGAGGGCACGGTTCTCAATCCAGAGTCTCCGGCCGCGGTTTCAGCTGGAAACGTAGAAACATCTCAAAGAGTCGTTGAATTGATCTTAAGAGCATTAGAAGATATATTCCCAGAAAAGATTCCCGCAGAGAGTCAGGGGACT
>CAYNOV010000100.1:0-5495 GCA_964398905.1 uncultured Thermoplasmata archaeon | reverse complement strand
TTTTCCAGAACAATTGGCTTGAGCGTGCGGTATTTTCCACTTTTCTCTTTCTCTCCTACTTCTATAGCGCTACACCGCTCAGATTCAAGTCTAAGCCCGTCTTGGATTTTTCTTCAAACATGCTATACATCATGCCTGGTATGTTCGCCTATGTTTTGGTCTCTTCCCGATTTCCTCCTACACTATTGGTTCTAGCGGGATTCTTTCATATCTCCGCCATGCATCTTTTCTCCGCGATACCCGACATAGATTACGATAAAAAAGCTGGTATCAAAACCACCGCAGTTATACTCGGCAAAAAATCGTCTCTATTTTTATGCTTCATCTTTTGGTCCTTACTCTCTTTCTTGACGGTTCTATTGACTGGATTTCATCCTCTAAGCTACCTGATATCGATATATCCTATGATACCCCTTTTCCTTCTAATTCAAGAAAAGATCGATATCAAAACTGCATACTGGTTTTTACCCTATGTGAATACCAGTTTAGGTGGTCTCCTTTTTACAGTGTTACTATTCGAAACTATCTTGTGAACTTTATGAAATTTTCTCACCCGACACTTTTATTATATAACCTTGTTATTAACTAGAACGATAACATGGGTGAAAAAAGATCTAAATTGAATACTTACAAGACGCATCTTAAGAAGGATGAAGGTTTAAGGTCTAAAGCTACTATCCGAGATTTCTCGATAACCATCGATGAGCCGGAAAAGTTGGGAGGCACTAATAAAGGACCGAATCCGATGGAGATACTTCTTGCCTCTTTAGCTGGATGTCTAGATTTCACGGGTACGATAATAGCTGAAGAGATGGGATATGAGCTTCAAGAGTTCGAACTGGAGGTACAAGGTGATCTAGACCCTAGAGGAGCTATGGGCAAGGCCGACGTACCGATGGGATTCCAGGAGATCAGGGTAGATGTGAAAGATGTAAAAGGTATTCCAAAAGAAGAAATACCGGAATTCATCGAGAAGATACAGAACAGGTGTCCTGTAGATAACACCCTTGAGGATGGCGTAGAGATAAAAGTAAGTCATCGAGATGTATAAACCGTCTGACAACAAAACCTCTTCCTTTAAACGATAATATATAATAACAGGTCATAGATGTGAAAACATGTATCGAAGGATAATCTTGCCTACAGATGGATCGGAATTGGCGATGCAGGGCGTGAAAGAAGGGTTGAAGTTGGCCAAAACATTGGATGTGCCCGCAACCGCTATCTACGTGGTAGAGATGGGAGACATACGTATATCTGATAAGGTGAAGAACAGTTTGAAGAAGACTGCAGAAAGAGCACTCAAAGAAGTCGAAAGAGCCGCCGACGGGATGGGTGTAGATCTAGAAACTAAGATGATGAAAGGCAATCCTTACGAGGAGATATGCGAGTTTGCGAAGGAAGACGACGTGATATACATCTCTTCTCATGGCATGTCGGGCTTCAGGGAGATCTTCATGGGAAGTACAACCAACAGGATACTGCAGCATGCAAGCTGTACAGTTTCTGTAGTCAAAGGGACACCCGGAAAGGTAGATTGAAAAAATTTTACTACCGTCCGACGATATCCTCGATGAAAACCGATTTAAGAATATGTGTCTGACGGTTAATTTTCCACTTTTTTCTTCTTTTTTCCACTTTTATATTTAAGTATTTTTGCTTTTTTTACATCACTGGATTTGTTTTAATTATTATTATATATTTTTATTTTGTCACTATTTCCACCGTCATATAACATCCAAAAATATTTAATATGTCTTACACAGGTGTAAAATTCAGGTGCAGCTAGATGAAGTGCAAGACCCGAACTATCCCTATATTGCTAATAGCCCTTTTCTTAGTCATATCACTCGCGGTCGTTGGTCTTTCAGCATCAGCAGAACAGATGAACAACGATATTGAATTTGAGCTTGAGAATTGGAGTTTGAGTCAGGAACTGGTACAGCCAGGAGAAGAATTAGAGATCACAGGAGATATAACAAATACACATGAGGAAGATGGAACTGACGTCAACGTTACTCTATATGTTGATGGTGAAGAAGCTGACAGCAAAGGTCCATTTGTCGGACCAGGCGAATCGGAAACTGTGAGCTTCTCTCACTCTGAAGAGGAAGAGGGGACTTATTCCGTAGCAGTAGAATTGGAAGGCTATGATGAGAGATGGGACGGAGGTGAATTCAGGGTAGAATTGGTGACCCATGTTGAGATCGATCCCGCAGAAGATCGTACAATCACCGCGGGAGAAACTATCGATTTCTCCGCGAAAGCCTACAGTGGAGAGGACGACGATGAACCAGAAACGGAAGACAGTATTTTCACTTGGGAGAACACAGATGATAACGGTCTTTTTGATATAACGGAAGCTGGCGAATACGAGGTCAGCGCTACTTACAACGACGTGTCATCTGAAACTATAAATGTCACTGTGGAACCTGCAGAGCCTGAAGTTTTGGTATTCATCGAAACTCCTAGAGAACACTCGATAACCGCTGGAGAAAAAGCAGAATATACTGTACAGGTACGGGACGCTTACGGTAACGTTCAAACCGATGGCGAATTCCATATAGCTTTAGAAGTCGATGGAGAAAGACGCCATTCCACTTACATCCATGACGGTGAATCAGAAGCGACCCTTGACTGGTCAACCACAACTGGAAGACAGGGGGACTTCACAGTAGAAGTTCTCGAGATCGACAATGCTGGTGACTCATTGACTCCTGACGAGATGATATTGACCGTCTATGAAGACGATGAAGGTCTATTTTATAGGATCTTCTTCTGGGCAGTACTTATGGCCTTCATAATAATGGTCCCATTGACGATCATCTATGCATGGACATCGATCGATCATAATTTAGGCAAAAGGAAATCACAGAACCATGGATGGAAAAGAGAGAAAGACGCCGACTGAGTGATCCTAAAAAAACCGATTCATCCCTTTCTCTTTATGCTTTACCTTTCGATTCTCCTCTCACCACTCCAGAAGCTATGATATGACTCATCCTTATAGGTTCTGGTAGTCTACCTCTGACCGTGAATGATTCGATCAGCCTTCGAGCCTCAGGTACATCCAGACCTTCTTTTTGGATGAATAACGGTTTGTGCTCCGTTTTAATTTCATATATTTTCCCTCTCTTCATCATATCGTATCTTTTTTCCCACTCCTCAAAGTGACCTTGAAGGGCCTTTTTTATATTATCAAAATCCGGTTTCTCTCTAGATATAGATATACAAGGCGTACCTGTTCTGCGGCTGAGTTCTTCAAAATCAATGATATTGAAGCCTCCGACCGCGGCGCCATCAACAAATATCACGACAGCCTGATCACAAAATTTCGAATCAGATATCATAGCGGCTATCTTTTCCGTTGCATCTTCACCGTCGACTTCGACTTCAGTCGATAAAATCCCTTCAAGGTAGTTGGGGGCTCTCACAACGCTTCCAACGACCAGGACTTTATCCTGTGAGAACTCGAAAGGAGCGTCGTCTATCCCAATAGCTCTTATCTGATCTTTAGCCATGTATGGAACCTCAATAAAGTGAAAGGTGTCCGGTCACGTTATCTACCTTCTTATCGGGACCTGGACCTATCCCCAAACAGGTCTTCGTACCCCGTTCTACTTCGGTCAAACCTGCATCAGAGACCATCTTTGTGGTGAGACCTTCTTTTTCAGCTTTCTTCCTTAAAGACTCCATCTCATGGATATCGGCACACTTCACCAAAACTTTTTTTTGACCTTCTTTCAGCCATCTCTTGAAATATTTCCCTTTCTTACTTTTGCTCTCCAACGCACAGCTCACCGAAGCGTGTGAAGCTTGTACCGCGAGTTTACCTGGAGACATATCAACATCGCTTCTGACCACTATGACCAACTTGTAATTGAACATATTATCGTCCTCAAAAATCATCCTCTCTATCTTTTTCAGCTTCTTTCAAACTATCTTCCAACTTTTCTAACTCTTCTTTCAACCTCTGTTTTTCTTCTCCTTCTGAATATCTAATCTTTTCTTTCAAGGCGCCTCTTTTTTTAGCGATTTCTTGAAGTCCTTTCACTTTTTTTATACCTTCGTCCTTTTCATGAGTGACCTCAGATTTTGGTCTGGTCAACTTATGGGAAAGCAAAGATAAGGTTTGATATCCTCCTCTATACCAACCGATAAAAAAGAAAATGATCGTCAAAGAGATAAGTGAAAACCAAAGATAACTTCCAGTGAAAAGACCATTTCTCACGGAAATATTTCCAAGGATGAAACCGATAAAGATGAAGATAGCAGCACTGACCCCTATACCGTACATCACTCTATAAAGCGTATCTAATTCTTCGTCGAGTTCGCCTTTACCGGGATAGATCGCATTGATCAGGGTGTAACCAGGGAGGAAGAACGTGAACATCATAGCAAGGATCAACCTCAACATATAGAAGGCCATCTTTCCATACATAAAAAGATTTTTCGTTCAGTCGAATTCGTCGTATATCTCGCCGACGAGTTCTTCTAAGATATCCTCAAGTGTGATTATACCGTCGAAGTTACCTTCAGAATCTCTCACCACGGCGAGATGTATCCTTTCCTTCCTCATCCTTTGGAAAACTTTAGTAGCGTCATCTTCGTTCCTCACGAAATAAGGTTCTCTCATATGATCTTTGACTTTACCTCCTTCTTTTCCGAGTATCTCCTTACTGTAAAGTATACCGATGACGTCGTCAGTATCGTGTTTGGTCACAGGCAATCGTGTAAAACCGTGGTCCTTGACGAATTCAGAGGCCTCTTCTATAGATAGGTCTGAATCCAGAGCATATGTGTCCTCTTGGGGCACCTTTATCTCTTCAACTTTCTGATCACCGAATAGGAAGACCCTGTGCAAAATATCTCTCTCTATCTCTTTGATTATACCCTCCTCTTCAAGCATCGATGCCAGGTGTATGACCTCTCCTTCAGTTACGAGTAATTCATCGAACTTCGTCTTTCCTCCTAGTATATTTATGAAGAAGTCGGAGACATCGTTGAGGGCTTTGATCAAAGGTTTTAAGATTATAGACATGTAATATATCAAGGCTGCGTTCTTCTGACTGAATCGTTTTTTATTTTTGAGAGAAAAGCCTTTAGGTGTTATCTCTCCGAATACAAGTAGGACTAGAGTCAATATACCGCTGGCTATAGAGATCGCCCAATTCCCTACCAGGTCTCTTACCATTACAGTTACTAGAGTGGGCGCGGCGACGTTGACCACATTGTTGCCGATCAAGATCGTAGTTATGGTTTGATCCATATTCTCTTTGAGATACTCGATCTTCTCAGCGTGTCTCTCGCCTTTTTGTTTCATCATTGAGATATCTACTTTATCTAGGGCGGTCAGAGCGGTCTCAGTTCCTGAAAACCTTCCGCTCATGTAGAGACAGAAAGCTATAGCCACCAGATAACCTATAATAGTCCAATTCATTTCCCTTTACCCCAATAAAGTTCGGTTAAGATATATTTTTTACCCTTATTTTATC
>CAYNOV010000099.1:0-5593 GCA_964398905.1 uncultured Thermoplasmata archaeon | reverse complement strand
TGATCTCGTCTTTATTCTCCTCTAAAATATCCTTCACTGTTTTAGCCATATATCCCTTAAATAGATATGAATCGAACCATAAATAAACCTTTGCCCATCTGCTGAAAATTGGCCTATTAGGACGACGGTGACTTGGATGCGACGATGGAGGCCGTCACTTCTCTGATTCTGTTCGTTCATGGGCCAACAGGACAAGGCTAAGCAGGTTACAGACGTGCTACAGAGATTGATGAGTTTCATCGCGCTATTCCAGCAGTATATCATCCTATATGAGAAATCACTGATTCCTAAACCAAAAACGATATTGACTACAATACATATACTTTAATAATGAATAATCAACAAAATAGGAATATGAATTATAGGACTTTATCCGAGAATGAAGCTCATGTTTTGGAATCTATAAGGTCGGAAGACGTTTTTGTCTTCGGTGTTAAAGAGATCAAAGCTTTTACTGATTGGAAAAAAATCTTATCCACAATACACTTTCAAGCCTGAATAGAAAAGGTCATGTCGTCAGGATAAAAAAAAAAGACACCTATACACTCGAAGACGAATTTTATGATAAAACATTTAAGGTCATAACTGAAGCTGTAAAACCATCTTACATCAGTCTTTGGACAGCCCTATCATATCACGGCTTTACTGAACAGCAGGTGAACGTGATACAGCTGGTCTCTTCCAAGCAGTTCGATGACCTGAACGTTAGAAACCAAAAGGTTGAGATATCGACCTTAAAACCGGGGAGATTTTTCGGATATAAAGACATAGAAGGTGCGGTAATAGCCGATAAGGAGAAGTCACTTGTAGATATTCCCTGTTCATGCTTCATAAAAGCGGTGGATTAGATAAATATGTAAAATGCTTGAAAAAGACCTTTCCCGCCTTTTCTTCCTTTAAAGCTTAGGCGAAATACCAGAAGCCAACTGTCGTTTTCCGAATTTTTCTTCTCGATAAAACAGATTTAAATAATCCTTCTCAAATCCAACAATATGCATATCACAAATACTGAAAAGATCGAGGGTAAAGAGATAGAAGAGGACCTAGGACTTGTAAGAGGGAACACAGTCAGAGCTAAGAACGCTATCAGAGATATCACCCAAGGGATCAGAAACATATTCGGCGGCGAGTTAAAGGCCTACTCGGACCTGATGACCGACGCTAGAGAAGAAGCCTTGGGCAGGATGGTACAGGAAGCACAGATGTTGAACGCGGATGCGGTCGTCAATGTAAGATTCATGACCTCCAAGATAACTGGAGGAGGTGCAGAAATACTCGCTTACGGTACCGCTGTTAGATTGAAAAATCCTCCTCAAAAGTCTCAAAGTTCCGATTCGCAACAAACTCCTCCACCTCCACCGAAAGACTACTGAACAAAAACTATTACCAAAAAAGGATCATTTGTAATCCCTACAATTATCGCAGTACCACCTATCATATTTTTCTATATATCGCGTTCCTTTATCGCAGTCCGGACAAGGTTTTCCAACGTCTTCACGCTCTTTCTTTAGAGTATCAGGTGAAAACCCTCTAGTTAGATCGCTCCTGCAGAATTTACACCACATCGCGTCTTTAGGTATCTTTCCATCGCAGTAAGGACACTGTTTCGTGGACTCTCTCATCACCTCTCTTAAGATCAAAGCTAATCCGATCAATAATAGTATCAAAATGAGAGAACAGATCAAGTATGGTAAAAAAAATCCGAGTCTGACCGATCTTGAAAGTAAAGTCATATTAGACTCTGTGAGATCAGATAGGATCGATCCAATATGATGCATTTCGATCATCTTAATCTTCCATCAATAAGATAAGGTAAGAGATTTTGGTCAGATCATTTGGTGCGCTCGTACATCTTCACGGCGGCTTCGACAGCGTTCTTAGCCCGCTCGATCCTTTCCTGGGCCTGCATCCTGTTCATCCCTGGTCCGGTCACTCCAAGACTCACCGGTTTGTCGTATTCCAACTCAAGATCTGTTATCTTCCTTGCTGCATGGGCCATGACGGTTTCGTCGTGCTTAGTTTCTCCTTTGATCACAGTCCCTAGAGTCACGACTCCGTCGATATCGTCCTTCTCCAAGAGTTTCTTGATGCCGAGAGGCATGTCGAATACTCCTGGAACGTGAAGAACTTCTTCTATCTCGGCACCTAAAAACTCAGCATGTTCTTCCGCTCGCTCCAACATCATCTGATTTATATCGTAGTTGAATTCAGATACAACTATTCCTAATTTCATATTTTCCACCATATTTTATCACATCAAAGGTCCTACGTCGGGATATCCTTCCCTCGCTCCCTTACCGGCTTTTTCCTCCAAGCGCTCGGGTCTAAAGAGCAAGTCGTAAACGTTGATCGCGTGCTCTCTCGCTCTTTGATCAGCTAGTTCCATCAATCCCTGTTCATCTTCGGCCTCGTCTTCGTGGACAAAGACTTCGATTATGTGTGTGCCGGATTCTATCTCTACATAAAGTAGAGCTTTAGAGGCCTGATCTGCACACTGTTTATCGATGGGCTCGGGTCCTGGCATCCCTAAAGCCATCACGATATCGCATCCGTCCTCGATAAGTTTTTTGCACGCGATAGCTAGGTCTTTGATACCGGGAACCGTGTATCTTTCTATCTCATAGCCCGTTCCCGTCTTTGAGAGTTCGTCTTTCACACTCTTATACATATCGAATCTTGCGAAGGTAGTGTCTGCTATACCGATCTTTTTCATCTAATCTTCCTCCTCTTCCGCTTTCTCCAACTCTTTTTTCATACTGTACCAGTCTATTATCTTCCTTATGATGTATCTAGTACTGTCCAACTCATGACTGTGATGGGACATCCTTTTGACCTCTATGTCGTCCATTCCTCTGACCCTTAGGTCTTCTTTCAATTTTTCTTCAGCATGTCTTTGATCATAACCAAGAGCGATTATGTCAGGATCTACTTCTTCTACGGTATCGAATTTGTCTTCTTCACTGCCCACGATAGCTTCATCTACGGGCTTCAAAGCGCCTACCATCTCTCTCCTGACTTCTTCGTCCATCAGTGGTTCGTGCTTGTGTTCTCTTACCGTCTTATCGCACGCGATGATCACGACCAACTCGTCGCCCATCTCTTTGGCTTCCTGTAGATAGTGTAGATGGCCGAGATGCAATATGTCGAATGTTCCTCCTGCCATGACTCTTGTTTTAGACATCTTTATCCTTCATCACATCTTTTATCTTTTCACCTTCGATCAGTGGTATGTCGTTTTTTTCACCGTATCGTGAGGCCTGTTCCAAGTCGAGACTATCTCCCTGGTCAGAGAGCATCTCACATATGGTCATGCTTGGATACATGTCTGTCAGCTTCATCAATGCGGTAGCCAATTCGGTATGGCCTTGTCTTTCTTTTACCAGACCTTCGGTCGCATTGAGTAAGAAAACGTGACCTGGAGTCCTGAATTCGTCTCCGAACATCTGTTGTGCTTCTTCAGTCGATACATCTTCCATCTCTTTGGCCATCTTCGCGAATCGTTGGATAGTCAACGCTCTATCGATATCTGTTATCCCTGTAAAAGTATCGCGGTGGTTAACTGTCAGTGAAAAGGTGGACCTTTCATCGTAAGGGATGTCGTCAGCTTTCATCTTGGATAAAATGGTGTACTCATCAGAGGATTCCTCGAACAGATCGCTTAGATACGGTAAGTTCAATTTCTTCCAAGTCTCCGGCGGAACAGTGACACAGATCAATCCACCGGCGTCTCTTCTCAAGGTCCTTATCTTCTGGGGCGTGATATTTGCGGAAGGAGTCACTAGATCTATCTCGTCTTCGCGCTCATCGTTGTCGTAGATCATCACCAATCCGCCGCTCTCCAACCTCTCAATAACGTGCTCAAGTTCTTCGTTCATCGTTCAATTCAAGTATTATTGGTTTATAATAGAGTTTTGGTCATCGTGAGATTTATTTACCTTGATGACGATATCCGAACGCGTGAGATCATGCTTGACGATACTGAAAAGAGGGCTGAATTGGATTCTCAAGATATGCTCGGAACACTGGAAGAATTTCCAGAGCAGATAGAAGAAGTGGTAGAAAGAATGGATATCAACCTTTTACCGTTTCAGCCTAAAAATATCGTGGTTACCGGGATGGGTGGCTCGGCAATAGTTGGAGACACTTTGAAGAGCTTTTTAGCCAACAGGATCAAGGTCCCCATCTACGTCAATCGTGATTATACTCTTCCTTCATTCGTGGGTGAAAACACTCTACTCATAGTCGTTTCTTATTCAGGAAATACTGAAGAGACTTTGAGCGCCGCTAGGGAAGGGCTGAAAAGAGACGCTAAAGTAGTCGCTATAACCTCTAATGGCGAACTTGAAGAGTTGTCGAAGAAAGAAAGATTTGTTCTTTTGACGGCACCTTCAGGATATCCTCCCAGGGCTGCTTTCGCTTTCCTCTTCGTACCTGTTCTCAAACTTTTGAGCGAATTGCTGATATATGACTCAGAAGTCGATATCCTCGATTCCGTCTCAGTGTTGAAAAAATTAAGAGATAGGATCAAGGCTGACGTTCCCGCTGAAAAGAACGAAGCTAAAAAGTTGGCTAAACGTATCGAAGGAAAGATCCCTATAGTTTACGGTCATTCCATATACAACGCTGTAGCCAATAGATGGCATACCCAGTTCAATGAAAATTCTGAAGTCCTGTCCTGGTATGGCGCTTTTCCCGAGATGAATCACAACGAGATAGTCGGTTGGAAAGGCGATGAAAACAGAGATGATTTCATGCCTATATTTTTGAGAGATGAGAAAGAACCAGAGAATATCAACAATCGGATCGAGATAACTAAAAAACTGGTATTCGAAGATGAAGTCGATGATATGGCGGAAGTTTGGACCGACGCAGACACACAACTCGCGAGGATACTTTATCTGGTCTATCTTGGAGATTACGTCAGTATCTATCTAGCTCTTTTGAGAGGAAAAGATCCCTCGCCTGTAAAAATAATCGATGAACTGAAATCGGAAATCTGATTCAATCGAACTTTTCATCTCCGATGTGGTGCAAACTCTTCACCACTTTTCCTTCGTTTGATTCTATCATCGTTTTACCGTCTGTCATAGCTCTTCCCACAGCTAAAGGTTTGTTATGTTCAACATCTCTCACCCAAACCAGCTCTCCTTCTTCTATTTCTTCATCCGCATCCACGATCCCTGGAGCCATTATATCGGCACCGTTGTACACGAATTCCACAGCACCCATATCCACCGTAACGAATCTTTTTTTAGCATCGATATTCAACAAGCCCTTGATCGTCGGGAAGACCTCCCCATCGAAAAAAGTGGCTATCAATTCGCCTTTGATAAGTAGTACTTCCCCTTCTGAGGTGTCCGCAGTATCTACGGGTTCCTCAGTATCGAAAGGCGAGTCTCCCAGCTTTTCTTTCATCTCTTCCGAGTACTTTTCTACCTCTTTATCTTTAAGACGGTGCTGATTTTTCAGTTCCATCAAAAGTGAATAAAAATCGCGTTTATAAATCATTTTTGTCATTTGAGACCTTCATCTCAGAAAATATTCCAATGTTGCTTCTGATACCATCTTCCGATAAGATGAACGATCAAAGTAA
>CAYNOV010000098.1:0-5609 GCA_964398905.1 uncultured Thermoplasmata archaeon | reverse complement strand
CCAGTGGTGATGGCCCTAGTATTGGTTTCTTCAACACTGGCATTTAGTGGTTGTATAGAAGACGATGATGATATTCTACTGGAAACTACAATGTACGTTCCTGACGATGAAAGAGCGGACGAGATGTTGATCGTCCAGGAACAGGCTAGAGAAGCTGGCATACATATTGAACTTGAAGCTGTTGAATGGGGTACCTATATAGAAGAAGTAGAAGCTGGCAACGCACCTTTGAGCTATTCTGGCTGGTCCGGGACTCCAAGTGCAGAGTACATCATGTCCTACATGATGGAAGGTTCTCCTTGGGCCTATTATTCCGGCTGGTATGAAGGAGAAGAGTTCACACAGAAAGTAAACGACGCTGTTAGAGAACCAGATGACGAGGAAAGATGGAACCTCTATCACGAGGCCCATGAAGTTCTCATCGAAGACGATATGGGAGTTTACATAATGTACACAGAACGAATGCCTAGAGCTTACCACGATTCCGTAGAGATACCAGAAGAATCTTGGAACCCGTATATGGGTGCGGGACCATTGGTAGTTGCTGAAGAATGGGAAGTTGAAGGTTCGGACACTCTAGATATAGCTCAGACTCACGAACCGTCCGATTTCCACCCAATAAGGTACACTGATGTATACTCCGCATACATATTCGTACAGATGTACGACCCATTAGTCTCTACTTATCCTGAAGGAGAACCTAACACCGACGCGGAGCATACTCTTGCCGAGAGTTTCGAGGTAAGTGATGATGGTCTAGAGATGACTTTTGAACTAAAAGAAGGGATAGAATTCCACAACGGAGATGAAGTGACCGCAGAAGACGTAGAATTCACCATAAATACAATGATGATGGGTGAAGATGAGGAAGACGAGTATTTCGATATGTACGACGTTGATAACAATCCAGAATCTCCTAGAGAACCTGACTTTGCCAACATCGATTATGTAGAGGCCGTCGATGAGTACACACTTGAAATCCATATGGAAGAAAGAGATATGGAGCTACTCCAAAAAGGTGGATTCGAATCTCTCTATACCTTGCCTAGAGATTACATAGAAGAACACGGATGGGAAACTTATGAAGATGAACTGATAGGTACTGGCCCCTATGAGTTCAGCAGTTATGATGCTGGTGACGAGCTAAGGCTAGAAGAATTCGAAGACTATAGGAAAGAAGTCAACACTCCTGAGATGGTATTCGATTTCTACGATGAGGAATCTACCGCAGTTACAGCTCTGCGAGATGGAGATACCCATTACATGTCTAGGATTTCAGCTACCAACTATCACGATCTCGCTGACGAAGATGACGTTGTAACGAGGTCGTTCCAGGACATGGGGCACAATAGAATAGCGTTCAACCACAACATGGAACCGTTCGATGATGTTAATGTGCGAAAAGCTCTAGCCTATGCTATCGATGCTGACGAAGTGATAGAGGCAGAGATGACTCAGGAGCTCGCAGATAACACACGGTCACCGGTACCAGATGTACATCCTGCCCATCCTGAGGACGTGTACATGTACGAGCGAGATACAGAACGAGCTAGGGAACTTCTGCATGAAGCGGGATACACTGGAGATTGAAACCGGACCTTTAACCGAAATCACAAACATCCAAAAACTTTTTTTCCTACTTTTTTTCTCTCATATTAATGGTTGGTTGAATGCTCGAAAAATATGTTGAGAGTAAGCGGAAGAGATACATTATAAAAAGAATAATAAGAGCCATACCGGTCCTTTTACTCGCAACGGTCGTTGCATTTTTGATGATGAGGTTAGGTGATGCTGACCCAGCAAGAAGGATATTGGGGCCAGCGGCTACTGAAGAAGCTATCCACGAGTTCAACGTGAGACACGGCTTGCACAAACCTCTACATGAGCAATACTATGATTGGTTTGCAGGTCTATTTAGAGGTGATTTAGGTACATCTATCCGTTATGGTGATCCTGTCGGTGAACTGGTTTGGAGAAGGATACCGATCACATTTCAATTGATGGGCCTCTCGATGCTTATATCCGTTATTATCGGAGTGGGTATGGGTATAATAGGAGCTTTGAAACACAACACGTGGATCGATTATCTCGCTACGGTACAGGCTTTGTTCTGGCGTTCGATACCGAGTTTTTGGGCCGGCACCATCTTTTTACTGCTTTTTGCCTATTATCTTAACATCTTCCCTACAGGTGGTTATGAGGGTATCTATTGGTTGATATTACCTGCAACGGTTTTAGGATTGAGACTTCAAGCTATCATAGCTAGACTGACAAGGTCTAGTATGCTTAATGTTTTGAATAAAGAATATATCAAATCAGCGCAAACCAAAGGTCTTAGAAAATATACAGTCATCTTCAAACATGGTCTAAGAAACGCCTTGATCCCTGTTGTTACTGTGATCGCGATGAGATTGCCGTGGTTGTTCGGCGGAGCCATGGTCACCGAACAGATTTTCAACATACCCGGTATGGGACGTCTTCTTTTGACGGGTGTTAATTCAAGAGATTTCATCCTTGTTCAGAGCGCAATCCTACTTATCACGATCATAGCAGTGGTGGCTAACCTCGGCGCAGACATATTATACACATTTATCGACCCAAGGATCGACTTAGTTTCTTCGGAGGAGGAATGAAATGTCGGAAAAAGACGATACTGAATCATATTTTGGAACGGAGAGCGTCGATATAAAACAAGAATTACAGGATCTGAAGGAAAAAGAGACCAGTCAGATGGAACTAGTTTGGCTGAGATTCAAAAGGAATAAACTGGCCCTGTTCGGGGCAGGGGTCCTCATGATATTGATCCTCACCGCCGTTTTTGCACCTTTCATCGCACCTCATGATCCACTACGAACTAACGTGGCTAGACAGAGAGAACCTCCCTCTTGGGAACATCCCTTGGGAACAGATCAGGTAGGAAGGGATACTTTATCGCGTTTGATCTACGGCACCAGGGTAGCACTCTTCATAGGGATATTGATTGTTGCTATCTCAGGTGGTATTGGGGTCACACTCGGTCTGATAGCAGGAACGGCTGGAGGGTGGATCGATGAAGTTATAATGAGAGTTGTAGATACGTTCATGGCCTTCCCAGTTCTTGTTTTTGCGGCTGGTATGTCAGTGGCGTTAGGAACTGGCCTGTATCCTGTGATCATAGCCGTAGGTTTGATAATTTGGACTAGGTTTGCTAGAGTGACTCGAGGTGATGTTTTAGCTATCAAACAGGAAAAATACATCGAAGGAGCTAAGGCAATAGGTGAAAGTAAGCTCAGTATAATAACGAAGTATTTCTTCCCGAACGTTCTTCCTTCTGTTGTTGTGGTCGCGACCATACAGATGCCTTCAGCTCTTCTGTTCTCTGCTACTCTGAACTTTTTAGGGCTTGGAGCACAACCGCCTACGCCTGTATGGGGTCAGATGGTTAACGCTGGTGCGGATTTCATGCAGTTCAATCCGTGGCTGGTGACGGTATCTGGATTGGCTATAGTTGTAACAGTGTTGGGATTCAACTTCATGGGTGACGGTCTTAGAGATGCCCTAGATCCGATGAGAGGAGGTGGATAAGATGTCTCAAGAGGTTTCAGAGATAGCTAGAGGAGAGCCGTTGCTGGAGATAAAGGATCTACGATTAGAGTTCATAACAGAAGAGGGCACTGTAGAAGCATTGGATGGTATAAACATAACAGTGAAGAAAGGAGAGATTCACGGTCTGATAGGAGAGACCGGGTGCGGTAAGTCGGTGACCAGTCTAACAACATTGGGTCTGCTCGATGATAATGCAAGGATACGCGGAGGCGAAGTGATCTACAGAGGCAAGGATCTTCTCAAGATGGATGAGAACACACTGCGTGAAAATGTGAGGGGTAACGAGATAAGCATGATATTTCAGAATCCTTCCACATCACTGAATCCGGTTTATACCGCTGGTGAACAGATCAGGGAATCTATCGTTCTGTATCAAAGTGACGACAAGAAAGAGGCTCAGAAGTTGGTTTTGGACGAACTAGACAGAGTCAAGCTTCCGGATCCTGAAGACGTATACGACAAGTATCCACACGAGTTGAGCGGAGGTATGCAGCAGAGAGTGATGATAGCGATGATGCTTGCATGCAAATCTAATCTTATGATTGCAGATGAACCGACAACTGCTTTAGATGTATCGATACAGGCGCAGTTTTTGAAGGTGCTTCAGGAGTTGAAGGAGAGAGAGGATCTATCTATTTTGTACATAACTCACGACATGGCTGTGATCTCAGAGATATGTGATGTAGTTACCGTGATGTACGGAGGTCAGATAGCTGAGACAGCGGAAGTCGAAGATCTATTCAACAGTCCCAAACATCCCTATACGATAGGTTTGATACACTCGGTCCCTGGAGTTAAAGAGAGTATAGAAGAGTTCGAGACCATCCCGGGAACGGTTCCAAGGTTGATAAACCCACCTTCGGGTTGTAGATTCCATCCTAGATGCGAATATGCGAGAGATATATGTTCGAAGGAGAAGCCTCCGTTGGAGAGTATAGATAAAGGTCATCACGTCGCTTGTCATTTCTGGGAGGAGGTAGAATGAACATAGTAGAGACGAGGAACCTGAAGAAGTACTTCCAGTCGAAGAAAGGTACAGTTAAAGCTGTAAATGACGTATCTTTAAACGTTATAAAAGGAGAAACTTTAGGTATAGTCGGAGAGAGCGGATGCGGTAAGACCACATTGGGAAGGACGATCTTGAGGCTTATCGAGCCGACTTCAGGCGAGGTATTTTTCGATGGTGAAGATATCACTGAGTTGGACGGAAACGACATGAGGAAATTGAGGAAGAGGATGAACGTTGTCTTCCAGGATCCTGTGAGCGCACTGAATCCTCAGATGACGGTTTACGACCATCTGAATCGACCTTTAGAGATACACGACATGGTAGATTCTGAGGACGAGAAGATAAGGAGGATGGTCGATATATTGAATACGATGGGATTGAAAGCAGAGCATCTGATAAGATATCCTCATGAGTTGAGCGGAGGCCAAAAACAGCGAGTCTGCATAGCTAGAGCCCTGTGTTTGGAGCCGGACTTTTTGG
Source organism: uncultured Thermoplasmata archaeon (assembly GCA_964398905.1). Classification (GTDB taxonomy): domain Archaea; phylum Thermoplasmatota; class Thermoplasmata; order Halarchaeoplasmatales; family Halarchaeoplasmataceae; genus Natronoplasma. The sequence goes on along the minus strand of CAYNOV010000098.1, from coordinate 535 downwards.
TTCTTGATGAGCCCACTTCAGCTTTAGACGTTTCAGTTCAATCCAAGATATTGAAGTTATTGGATCGAGCTAAAGAGAAGTTCAAGGTATCGTACATGTTCATCTCACACAACATAAACTTGGTGAGAGCGATAAGCGACAGGTTAGGAGTGATGTATCTTGGTAAACTGGTGGAGGTTGGAGAGACGGACGATATATTCGGTGATCCAAACCATCCGTATACAAAAGCGTTGTTCAAGTCAGTACCTCAACCCGATCCTAACGAGAAAGTGGAAGCACCGCTTAGCGGTCAGGTTCCGAGTCCGGTGAATCCACCAGAGGGATGCGCTTTCGCTCCGAGATGTCCCGAGAAGATGGAAGTGTGTGAACGAGACAATCCTGATCTAATCGAGGCTTATGGCAGGAAGATCGCTTGCCATCTATATAATAAAAGGTGATCTTGAAGGTAGATGCCTAAAAACTTTTATTTTGAACATATAGCGATATGAAATGGGAATCTATTTTACGTTTTTTGACTTTAGACGGTATAATTTTC
>CAYNOV010000097.1:0-5647 GCA_964398905.1 uncultured Thermoplasmata archaeon | reverse complement strand
AAAAGAGGGCCCTTAGGAAAAGTTATAGAGGGCAGTGTTTCGGAAAATGTTAAAAAGGGCGTGAACACTAGAAAGGTGACTTTGCTGGAATGAAATCACGGCTGTGATCCAGTGTTTCTGCTAGAGGCCATGAGTTTCAGCTTCTAATTTGAAGAGTGATGATAGATGAAATTAGTAACTGGTGAATTGAGGTCTAAATTGATCGGACATAAACTACAGATCATGAGGTCCCTGAGGAGCGATAAGGTACAAGGAGTTATAGGTCTGATTATATTTGGGGTCCTTATCTTGACTTTCAACCATATCGCAGTAGATCCCGCTACAGCTCAGCAGTATTACGGGTTAGCTCTTCTCTTTTTAGCTATCTATTACTGGCTTTTAACACCGGTCTCTTATATGTTTACGGCTTTTCTGATAATCTCTTTTTCCGTAATGCTCGGTATCATCGAACCGACTGATGCCTTTACTGGTTTTGCATCAACAACTATTTTCTTCTTGTTGGGAGCCTTCATATTGAGCTTGACTATTGAGAAATATGGCCTTCACAAAAGAATCGCCCTCAAGGTTTTGAAAAGGTTTGGAGATAGTCCTAGAAGATTTATAATGGGGATAGTTCTTATAGGTTCTTTTCTTTCAATGACCATGCCAGCTCATGGTGTAGCTGCTGTATTTATACCCGTGTTACTTAGCATCTATTCGATATATGAAGAGGGTGAATTGAATCCTAATTTCATAAAAGCTAGCCTATTAGGTCTCTCTTTTTCTACCAGTGTAGGTAGTATGGGTACTTTACTCGGTGGAGCTAGAAATCCATTAGCGATCGAGATCTACTATTCTGAAACGGGAAAATCGATTTCTTTCGTTGAATGGTTCATAGCAGCCATACCTATGGTCCTTTTGATGACTTTTTTTGTGTTTATAGTCGTGGTTTACATCTTCGATGTGGGAGGCGTCAACATGGAAAAATTGCGTAAAGAGATCGGCACCGAAGTCGATGAGATGGGTGCTTTTTCCATGGGGGAAGCAAAAGCTTTAGGATTCTTGATTTCCGCTTTTATAGCTTGGGCTGTTCTAGGTCAAATATTTGGTATGGGCGTTATCGCGGTTTTCATCTCGGTGATCATAGCACTTTCTGGTACCATAAGCTGGGACGATATAGCTCAGAGACTTCCGTGGGGTACTATCTTTCTTTACGGTGGTGCTATCTCGCTAGGTTTTATACTCAGCGAATCACAGACTTTACAATTCATAGCTACTTCGCTTTTAAATCTCGTGGGCGAAAATCCATTCTTGCTACTCGCGATGTTCGCCATTTTGACAGCGCTACTTTCGAATGTGATGAGTAACGCAGCTACCACTGGTGTCGTCCTTCCGATAGCTTTATCGGCTATGCTCGTTATGGACTTCCCTGATATACTTCCCGTGTACCTTGTAGCACTTCCTAGTGCTTTCGCCTTCATGTTCATTGTAGGTACACCTAGCGCCGCCTTAGTTTACTCAACGGGACATCTAGACCAGAAGGACTTTCTAGTTTCAGGCTTGATACTCAATATAATAGGTTTAGCCATATTCCTTACCATAGGATTAGGATGGTGGCGACTGCTCGGATACTGGTGAAAAGTGATTTACATGGAAGAAAAAAATAATGAAGATCTGGAGGATAATGTTCTTCTTATAGCTTGCTACGAGAAACCATATACCGATTCATCATTAGAGATCATCAAAGGTACTATAGAAAAAGAGAAACCTACAAAGATAATAATCTTGAAGATAATCGAAGAACCGAAGATGAGAGACATGTTAGATTCAAGGATAGGAAAAAAGGCGTCGGAGAACTTTAAAGAGTCAGTGATCGAGGAAAAAAAGAGAAAAGTGGACGAGTATGCTAAAGAAGTTTTGAAAATAACCGATGAAACAGGAATACCTACCGAAGTCAGGGTCAGGAAGACAGAATTGATAGCTGATGAGATCGTTGAGAATTATGATAGGATGGATATAGATCACATGATAATCCACGATGACGATAGAGACCTTTTGGACAGGTTGGCCAAAGGAAAAGTCAAAGAAGAGGTTGAAGAACAAGTAGAAGATGAAGATATAACTACTGTCGAATGAAAATTTTATTGTTCGAGATGAACGAAACATTTAATATCTAGGATTTTCCAAATAGGTCAGTGCTATAGATATGTCGATAGTAAGATTGGGAGAAATACACCTCCATTGGTGCGATGATTGTAACGTGCCGATTGTTGAAGAAGGAGAATGCGGTCTTTGTGGTTCTGAGGCTGAGAAGGTTGAAATCACCCCTCCAGCAGATGTAAGACCGGCATTCGAAGAAGATATCGAATTGATAAGAGAGACTATCGATAGACAGTGGGGTGAGGGATATTCTCACGAGATCATATCTGAAGGCAAGCCTGTAGTTCTTAACGGTATTCCTTACAAAGATAGGATGGACGAAGTGATAATCGACGGTAAGGTCGTTGGTGCTTTGAGATATAATCCAAAAAAGAAGATCGAAGACAAAGATCCTTACGAATTCATCCTGCGCCCCTGGTCTGGTCTTAAAAGACCAGAAGAAGGTTTCGTTGAAGTCGATGACGGTGCTGTAGAACCTATTCTTGAGGGCGGGAGCGTTCTCACCCCAGGGATAACAGAGGCTGGTCCCTCCATCGAGGCGGGAGATGAGGTCATAGTTAGTGATCGGTCCGGAAATGTGATCTGCTCTGGTTCAGCTAGGTTATCAGGAGAAGAACTTATAGAAGCAACTTCTGGAAGAGGAGTAAAAAACAGGTGGAGGATCTCTGATCATTCTCCTCTTGGTTCAAAGGCAGATTGGGACGATGTAGTGGAAGCTAACAAGCACCTTTTATCTGAAAGGGTAGATGATGCAGTAGAGTTCGTAAAAAGAGAGATCGAAAAAAGAGACTTGCCTGTCGCTGTAGCGTACAGCGGCGGAAAAGATTCTCTCGCGACTCTCCATATACTTCTAGAAGCTGAAATCGATCCAGACCTTATATTCATAGATACGGGGATCGAATTACCCGAGACCATAAAGAATGTTGAAAGGGTGGCGGAAAAATATGACCTGAACCTACACATGAGAAAAGCACACAGTGGATACTGGAACAATCTAGATCATTTCGGTCCTTCTGCTAGAGATTATCGATGGTGCTGCAAGACCTGTAAATTGGGTCCCACCGCTCGTCTGATAAAAGAAAATTATGAAGACGGTGTGTTGTCTTTTATAGGCCAGAGAAGATATGAGTCGAGACAGAGGATGGATCAAGGTAGCACCTGGAACAATCCTTGGGTACCCGGCCAGGTCTCTGCTTCACCGATACAAGATTGGACCGCATTCCACGTTTGGCTTTATCTCTTTTCTAAGGACGCCGATTGGAATGAATGGTACGAAAAAGGCTTCGAAAGGATCGGTTGTTGGGTCTGTCCAGCCTCTGATCTGGCAGAATTGGACAAATTGAAAGAGGAGTTCTCGGAATATGATAGGTTCGAAAAAGCCTTGAAGATATATGCTGATAAAAAAGGTCTACCAGAGGATTGGATGGAGTTAGGTCTTTGGAGATGGTTAGACGTACCGAAAAATATGGGAGAACTTCTTGAAAGTGAGACTGAAAATACTGATGCACTAGAAGTCGATAAATCGATAGATGAGATGTTAGAACATGAAAGAACTAGGAACCTCCTAAACGCCATCGATAGTGAAGAAAACATATCTCTTGATGAACTTGACAAAGACGAGCTCTTACGGATCCATAAAAAGGCACTTCACTGTGTGGAGTGCGGAGTCTGTGTTGGACGTTGTGAAAAGAACGCGATATCTTTTGAAAACGGTATAAAGATAGATCAAAAAAGATGTGTTCACTGCGGTCGATGCTTGGGGAAATGTCCTGTGGTACATTTCGATGCAAGAGTTTAAGAAGCAAGCTCTAAAAATACACTTTTTATCTTTTCGAAAGGAGCATCGGTTTTTATCCCGGTTGAAGAAAAGTGCGTCCTAGAAAATCCGAACCCTCTTTCTTTTAGTTTTTCTTCGATATCGGACATAGGAGGAGGTCCGACATTCAATATACTGCCGATCTCGTTGGTATCGTAAAAGAATGGTGGTTGTTGAGCTTCGCCTTTCCAAAGAGAGATCATTTCTTCATCCAGTTTCCCAACAGGTTTTAATCCTTCTAATATCTTTTTAGAAGAGAGTTCACCAACCCAAAACGGGCCATAGGGCTTTTTTGAATTTTCACAGTTTATTCCCCAGTCTCCATCGTTGAACTTCACTTTTTTGATCCTTTCTAGACACTCGTCCGCTTTAGTCTTACTTTCCCCTATCTTAAGGTAGGTACGAAAATGATGCCCCTCGTGATAGGATAATAAAGGACGGACCCATCTATCGTGCCTAGCGGCCTCTCTAGCACAGTAAGCTATGAGTATCCTCAAACCGTTTTCGTGTCTACACCAGTTATTGACTGGATCAGAGGAGTACCTTCTGAAACAGGTTTTCGGATAAGTCCCACAAAGTACAGCGGTATCAGTTGCGGAAATACCCACTACTCCCTCATGTGATACGGTACGCGCTGCAATTGGATAGAATGGAACAGGAGTACCGAAAGGATCGATATCGATGTAATCATATCGATACCTTTTATCCAGCATGTGTTTTTCGACGGATCCCTGGGTTACATCGACTTGGATTGAATTCCTTTCAGCGTTCTTTCTTATAAGTTCTACAGATTTTTCTGATATGTCATTCATAGAGATATCAGATACAGGAGTTTCTTTGGCAGCTCTGATCCCTCTGATCCCTGACGCTGCCATACCATCGAGCATCCTGATATCCTTATCCGCCCAACAATTCAAAAAAGAAACGAATATATCTCTACTCTTCTCCATCGACGGATTGTAAAAAACACTATCTTCCTTTCCTTTAGGTCCTTTCGATTCGACAAAATCTGGAACTTCAATTTCGATCTCGCCTTCTTGGACCTTTATCAGGTTCACTTTCAACCGCCCTTGATATCTTCTTTGATCAGATCTAGAACTTTGTATGGTAATAGATCCTTGTTCACATCTGTAAGTTCTAACATCCTGACATCGTCACGCCTTCTTATCTCCTGGAGTAGAGGATTCCTAGATTTCTTCTCGAATGTCAATATTATCGGCTTATCGACTTCTAACACTCTTTTTACAGTATCATAGAATTCTTCACTCTCGACCTGCATCTTACCTATTTCGTCCACGAGTACAACGTCATTTTTGTTAGCGCCGTTCCTGATAGCTTTCACTCCTACCTCATTGAGCGAATCAAGGTTGACTCCATAACCTTCGATACGAACAGACGAATCAAGATCTAGATGTGCGAAAACCGCCTTTTCCCTAGTTTGCCAGTCCATCACTTGAAAACCCACTCTTCGGTTATCCTCCATTATTGGTTCTGTGAGCATCCCTCCTAGAGAGATGTCTTCCTCATCGAGCATATCTATTATCGATTTGATAGTCTCTGATTTTTGAATACCAGAAGGTCCGCTTATACCTATCTTAAGACTCTTAGCCATGTGCTATCGATCCTCGTTTGGATTTATAATAATGTGTTTCAACTATTTATTAATTGTTGGAACATGTATAGTCAAAGACG
>CAYNOV010000096.1:0-5701 GCA_964398905.1 uncultured Thermoplasmata archaeon | reverse complement strand
AGAGGAAGAGGAGATACCACCAGAAGAAAGAATTTATCTCTGTCCAGAGTGCCAAACTGAATTGAGTGAAGGTGCCGAGATCTGTTATGCTTGTGGAGAAGACTTGAGCGATAGAGAACTTGATTATAAGAGAGAAGAAGTTGAGGAAGAAGAGGAAGAAGACGGGAAGATCGAGTGTCCAGAATGTGGAACTGAGCTAGAACCCGATGCACAGATGTGTTATTCCTGTGGTACCGAGATCGGATAGAAAATTATATGATAGTTCGGCTCTGATATATAGTGACAGGTAGTGAAAATGGAAGTAGGTTTGGTCGGAAAGCCAAATGTAGGTAAAAGTACTTTTTTTTCGGCCTCCACCAGGACGGAGGTGGAGGTTGCTTCATATCCCTTCACTACTATCGATGCTAACAGGGGCATAGGATACGTAACTCATAGTTGTCCTCACCAAGACATAGGTGTAGATTGTGATCCAAACAATTCCCCATGTATGAACGGAACGAGGATGGTCCCGGTTGAACTTATCGATGTGGCAGGTCTGGTCAAAGATGCTCATTCCGGAAGAGGTCTGGGTAACAAGTTCTTAGACGATCTCAGACAGGCATCTAGCTTGATCCATATCATAGATGCTAGCGGTTCTACTGATGATGAGGGAGAGCCCTGCGAGAGAGGTGAACATGACCCTAAAGAAGACATCATCTTTTTAGAGAAGGAGATAGATCACTGGTTGAGAGGAATCCTGGATAAGAACTGGAATAGAGTTTCTCGTCAGATCGAGGTGACCGGTTCTAAAGTGGAAAAAGTGATATACGATCAACTTTCCGGACTTGGAGTCTCCGAAGGCGAAGTCATCAGCGCTCTCAGAGGATTAGACCTTTCTGGTAATCCAACTGACTGGGGTTCGGAAGAACTGTTCGATCTCGCTCAGAAGATAAGAAAGAAGAGTAAACCCATGATAATCGCGGCAAATAAAGCTGACATATCTACAGAGGAGCAAATTGAAGAGTTGAAAGGACTCGATTATCCCGTTATCCCGACTTCGGCTGAATATGAACTCGCTCTCCGTAAGGCTGCGGAGCAGGATATCGTAGATTACATCCCTGGAGAAAACGATTTCAAGATATTGAAGGAAGATATCTCAAAGGAACAGAGGGAAGCTTTGGACAAGATCAAGGAATTCATCAGAAAGAACGACGGTCTCGGCGTTCAAAAAACACTAGAGAAGGCAGTTTATGAAGTTCTAGATATGATAGTCGTCTATCCCGTAGAAAATGAAAACGATTATACAGATAAAGAAGGAAGAGTCCTTCCGGACGCATATCTCTTGAGAAGAGGAAGTACTGCTGAAGATCTGGCTTATAAAGTTCATACCGATATAGGCGAAGGCTTTATAAGAGCTATAGACGCTAAAACAAACAGAGTTATAGGTAGGGAACACGAACTCGAAGATGGAGATATAATAAAGATAGTATCGGAGTGAAATATGGTTGAAAGAACGCTGAGGATACTTTCCGGTTCCTATACTAGATCCGGAGACGGGGTAACTATCGAACTTTTTGGAAAGGATGAGGAAGGAACATCTATAACTTTACTTTATGACGATTTTAATCCATATTTTAAATTGGTAGATCCACCTCAGGATTGTATTGATGAACTAGAAAAAGAAGATGAGATAGTAGATATAAAAACCGAAGTTCTTTGGGTGGATGGTGAGGAAAGAAACTGTAAAAAAGTCATCTGTAAACATCCTTGGAAAGTTCCTGGATATAGAAAGCGTTTACAAAAAAGATGTAAAGTGCTTGCGGCAGATATCCCGTTCGTTCAAAGATTCATCTATGATCTTGATCTGAGTTCTACAGTCTCTATAAAAGGCGAGCTAACAAAAAACGAAGGTTACACTACCGATGAGGTCATAGATGTCGAAAAGTTCGAAAATGCAGACCCGCTCAAGCCTGAAATAAGTGTATTGAGCTTCGATATAGAAAACAGTCTTGAAGATGATAGACTCCTGACCATCGGGTGTGCTTTAGAAAAAGAGGGTCGAAGGGAAACACGTATCATGGAGGGAACGGAAAAAGAGCTGATCAAGGAATTCCAAAATTATGTTTTAGAAAAGGACCCAGACGTATTGACTGGTTACAATATCAACGGTTATGATCTGCCTAAACTACAGGAGAGGGCGGAAGAAAACTCTATAGAAGATATAAATTTGGGAAGAGACAAAGGAAAACTCCGTAAAAAAGGTCAGAGATACTGGTCCGTTACAGGGAGGATCATAGCTGACGCATGGTGGAGCGTTAAGTCAGAACTCAATCTCAAAAGGGAAACTTTGAATCATGTAGCCGAAGAACTTTTGGGGCAAGAGAAAGACGATGTCGATTCTTCCAAGATAGATGAAGAATGGAGATCAGATCCTGAAAAGGTGAAAAGGTACTGTGTGAAAGATGCTGAATTGGCCTTAGACATATTAAAAGAATTAGAGGTCCTCGACAAGGCTATGGATATGGGAACCGTCGCGAGTCTCCCTGTAGATGAAGGGTTGAATCCTAGAACTTCGACATTGGTCGACTCGATACTCATTAGAAAAGCTGAGGAGAACGATGTAGGCGTACCTCTAACCTCTCACGGTGGAAAAAGAGGGAAGATCAAGGGAGGATACGTTCACTCAGTCGAACCCGGTCTTTACCACTGGGTCAGCGTGTTGGACTTCAAAAGCATGTATCCTAGTATAATAATACAGAACAATATATGCTTCACCACTCTTTCTCAGGACGGTGAGATCGAAAGTCCAACTGGAACCCGTTTTATCTCTCCAGATAGAAAGAAGGGCCTTTTGCCTGAAATATTACAAGGTTTGATGGAAGAGCGAGACGAAGTCAAGAGAAAGATGAGAGAGTCGGAAGGGAAAAAAGAGAGGTATTATCGAGGTCTACAAAACGCGATAAAAGTACTGATGAATTCATTTTATGGAGTTTTTGCCTCTTCCTTCTACAGGTTTACTGATCCTGAGATCGGAGAAAGTATTACAGCATTTGCTAGAGAGAACATAAAACAGCTCATAAAAGAATTGCAAGAAGATGATCTTAAAGTCATCTATTCAGATACTGACAGCGTTTTTTTCCAATCTCCAGAAGAAGATCTGGAAAGAACCATCGATATCAGTGAAAAGATAGCTGAAGAATACAGTAGAGAGTCCATAATATTGGAGTTCGAGAAAGTGCTCGATCCCTTCTTCAGTCACGGAAAGAAAAAGAGATACGTTGGCAAAGTGATATGGCCGGAAGAAGATATGCTGGTAAGAGGATACGAGTTGAGACGCAGTGATTCTTTTCAGGCCCAAGATGAAGCTTTAAGGGAAATTTTCGAATACATATTGGACGACGATATCGAAGGAGCTGTCGATAGAGCTAAAGAGATAATAAGAGAGGTTAAGGAAGGCCAGGTGCAGATGGAGAAGTTGGTTATTTCCCGTACCTGTAAACGCTTTGATTACTATAAAAATCCAGACAGTATGCCGAATGTTCAGGCGGCGAGGAAGATGAAGAGACTTGGACATGAATTCACTCCAGGGATGAAAGTGTCGTGGATCGTTACAGATGCCTATAGAACACCTCAGGAGGTTGAACCTTGGCTCCCTGATCATGAGATCGAAAAGCATCCCGATTGGAATTATTACGCTGAAAGGATAGCCAAGACACTGTCGAGAGTTACTGAGGTTTTTGGTTGGGATAAGGAGGCATTATTGGCAGGAAATAAGCAGTCTGATCTCTTTTCAGAAGATTTTGATAACGGGGATGACGATTCCTTCAATAGAGATAGTAAGAAAACTAGTGAAGATAAAGAAATAGAAAAGAATGAAGAAGTGACCCTAGAAGATTTCGTTTAGGTTTTTACCTTTCCGCTATAACAACCCATGTATCAGAGTCTTTCAGGTAGGGCGTGTATTGATGATTTTCTAAAAATTTTATATTGTTGAATCCTGCGTCTTCAAGTATATCTTGCATCTTTTCTTTGGAAAAAAGCTTCAATTGTATCTCATATTGTCCTCTTTTGCCTTTACCTTCATCCTTTTTATCTACGAAAAGTTCCTCTTTTATCTCAAGCATCTGTGTCTCTGAATCATAACTGGTTTGATTGGTCTTCCATATGTCGATACCTTCTGGAGGAGCTCTCAATGGATCGAATTCTCTTTGGTCTCTCTTGAAATCATCATCTGGAAGTGGGAACAATTCTATCGCCAATGCCCCTCCAGGACGTAAGTGAGCATAAGATTTAGCTAAAAATTTGTTGATATCGTCTTCAGATGTCAGATGGTGGAAGTCTCCTGTAGAGACAAAGGCAAAATCAAATTTTTTATCCAGATTGAAATGTCTAGCGTCTCCATTTATCAACTCGATGTTCTCTACACCTTCCTCTTCGATCCTATCTTCTGCGACATACATCATGGCTTCAGTCAGATCTAAAGCCGTTACTTCAAAACCTTTCTTGGCCAGCCCTACGGAGATCTCTCCAGTCCCGCACATCAGATGGAGAATATCTTTCCCAAAATCGGACGCGATCTCTTCCCAAAAATCTATCTCGTCGTCTCTATCTGGAAAAAAATAGTCTATCGTCTCAGCGCGAAGTTCGTATATTTCCTTCACGTCGGCCGGCCTTACTTGCTTCATAGTTATTCAACTTTCCAGCTTTATTTAATCCTTTTGAATCCATGTGGTCTGGGTTATCTCTCATGGTGTCACTATTCCGGTTTGAGTGATCTTAAAACGAGCGCTCTTCCCTTTAGGTTGGGATCGGTGTTTTTCCAGTACCGCTCTTCTAGTGTTAGAATCCAAGACTTCTAGGAGAACTATAGTTTTAGCGCTGTGGTATAAGACGTGACCGCCGACTGGTTTCTTACCTTCATCACTTTCGTACACTTGAGTGGTGATTACAACCGGGATGTCTTTCTTCCTAGCGACTCTCATCAGTTCTATCAGAAGTCTTCCTAGCTTTGAAGAAAGATTTTTCTCTTTTTTAGAATTGTAGAGTGGTCTGTAGAAAGTGGTGAATCCGTCAACGATAAGAAGATCGAAATCCTTGTTATCATTTAGCGCGAGTCTTGCTCCCTTTTTGATGCAGTTTTTCTGCTCTGAGAAAGAATGCGGTTTGAAGAAGATGGTGTTCTCCATCACCTTTTCTGAATCATCTCCAGAGATCTGTTCCAATCTTTTTACTGAAACTCCTTCAGTGTCTATAAATATGCTCTTTTTATCCTGCAAAGCTACGTTTTTTGCTAATTGTAAACATACATTGGTCTTTCCGCTCCCACCTTCGCCGAAAAATTCAGTGATGATACCTGATTCTATCCCTCTTCCAAGTAATGTGTCCAACGAATTGCAGCCGATCGGCAGTTTCATATCAAATAGAGAGAACGAGGGGATATTATGCTTTGTGGTTTCTCTTTAGTTGTTTCTCTTCCGAAGGACTAAAATATTCCCTCCACTTAACCAAAGACACAGACGAGTTCACTGATAGAGAACTACCTAGCATACTTACCAATATGAGTTATGCGGAAGCAAAGCTTCCTCCTCACTCTCAGAGGCGTTAACAATCCTCTTGCGAGTGACGCGGAAGGAACTTCCACTAACTCGATTACTCACATACGCTCATAATGCGAGGGTAGCCAAGCTAGGCCAACGGCGCAGGACTTAAGATCAAATAGAAG
>CAYNOV010000095.1:0-5942 GCA_964398905.1 uncultured Thermoplasmata archaeon | reverse complement strand
GATCTCGACGCCAGTAATGTTCTCTTTTATTTTTATATTATGTTGTTTTTCTTTTGAAAATAATCTTTATTGAATCCCTTATCTAATGAATAGATATGATGTTCTTCGTCTCCAATTAAATGTTCTGGGATTTTGTAGTAAGGACCTGTTTTCTCAAGTGTTGATTCAAGTTCCCTTTCATCAGTTGGTAATATCGCTGAAACAGTAAATTTCGACATGATAGAAGAAAACCGTTTCTTTATAATTTTCTTTTTAGAATAATCAGCCTGGCTTTCTGACATTTTTTCTTTATAAAGCTCCATAATCTTATCTCCATCTACTAATTTATCGATTTGGATATTGTATTCCCCTTCAATGAATTCGATCTCTTTTTCATCAAAGTTTTCTTTACCTAGTGATGTTGAGATAAAGAATGTGTAACTATTCTTGTTCTCTTCGATTACGTCTACATGAAAGACATTTTTTTGTTTGTTTCTGGGGCTGTTCGTTTCCTCAAATTTCATTTTGTTCCAACATTTTATATTATCTGTAGCTGTTAATTCCATATCTTTGCTAATTTCATCGTTTATTGTGCCAATAGTGCTTTCAAAATATGTCTCTAAATCCTCAAATTTGTAAGAGTAGTTAGATTTATCTAATATCTTCTTAGTCTCATCTAATCTCCAATCAGGATAGACTTTAGAAGCTTCCGTATTCTCAGATGTTATCTTTGTCAGGTAAACATGTCCATCTTCTATTTCCCTATTTCTATTACACCGTCCCCTTACCTGTTCTATCGATTCAAGAGTAGAAAAGTCTCTCATCACGAAATCAAAACTAACATCAAGACCAGCTTCAACACTTTGTGTACTCACCAAGATCAACCGCTTATTTTTTTCCATATGATTTACTTTTTCCACGATTTCTCTTTTTCTTGCTGATAGAATTGTAGAGTTGAGGAGTAAACAATCTATTCCTGCTTCCCCTGCTTCAAGTTCATTTTTCAATTTATCATATAGATTTTTAGAAGTTCTAACAGTATTAACTACTATAAGTCCGTGATTGTTATTTTCCTCAAACTCATCTTTACTTACCTTAAGAATGTAATCAACTAACTCATCTATGTCATCTGAATCATTTTTTTCGATTTCTTTCATACCCTCTGAAACGATAGTGTTCCTCTCAAACTTTTCATAATATTTCTGTGGCTCAGATATAAGATAATGGTACTTATCATCATTAGTGAAGTCCATGCCTCTGGACTTTTTCAATTTTTCAAGACCAGGGAGAGTTGCGCTCATTATCAGAATATATGAGTTCATTTTTTCAGCCATCTCATTCAAAAGGTAATAGAATTCAGGCCAATATTCTACGGGCAATGTCTGTACTTCATCAAGTATTATTACCGAGTTCGTCAACGCCCCAAATCTATATTTGCTAGATTTGTCGAATTTAACAATAGATTCTAGGAGTGATACATTCGTTGTACATATTATTGGATATTCGAAGAAATCATCGTAAGTGAGTATTTTTTCCTCATTTTCTTCAGGTATCTCAGAAAAAGAATAGATGGATCGCATCTTTTTTGTAGGGAGTTTTAAAACCTTCTTGAAGTACTCGTAATTTTGCTCCAAGAGGCTTATGTATGGTAGTGAATATATAATTCTATCTGTTCCTGTTTCTTTTAATATCTGGAGACTCAACCCAAGTGAGGTATGTGTTTTTCCTCCTCCAGTAGGCATCTGGAGGAAAAAAACTGATTTGTTTTTCTTGAGCCCCTTTTCAAGTGAATTTAGCGCTTTTTGGTACATTTCTAGTCGATAAGGATTTAATGGATTTTCATCTTTTTTATCGAAATATTCTTTTTGCTTCTTTTCAAAATTATTATCTATCTGAGCTAGCGTCTCATCATCGATTCGACGGTAATATTTACATAACTTATTTTCTAACTGATTAACTGTAGAATCAGAATAACTACTTGCTATAAAATCAGATCTGATTAAAACTGAAAATAAATAGTTGTATAAGAATGAGAGATGTGATGAATTCTCATCTAATTTAGAAAAAAATTCTGATTCATAGAGATCAATTACTTTTTGTAGAAGATTTTCTAGTTTTGTCTTCTCAACAGGTAGTTTTTGGAACAAATAATTGATAGTTGGTTTAAGGTCACTATATTTCTCATTTTCTAAAATACTAGCAACCCCAAAATCTGTCCCTTCTTCAAATAAACTCCTAAGCCTAGTATGATGACCATGGATAATATGGGGCAAAAACAGTAAAATGGGATTTTCTTCTAGATTTTGTTCTTCAACGAGATGGATTGCAAAGAATATTGCGCCAACTAGTGAGTGTTTTTTAGTAATGTGATTTACAGTTGGAATTTCAACATCGTCGAAATAATCATTACCGATCCTCTCTTTTTGAAACACAGGATTGATTTTACCAAAATCGTGAAATTCTACCATCTCAAGAAGGATCTTCTTAAATTCACTGTAATCGTATCCCATCTCATATTCTTTCTTCAATGAAGGATAGAGTTCCTCCAAAATATTATCTTTCTCTACGATGTATTCAAATACTATTTCTGTCTTTCTTACATGTTCATAAATAGGTTCTTCATAATCTCTTTCTTTTTCTTTGTGCGCTAGTATTGCTTTTTCATCCCCATTTATGGGAATTTTACTTTGCTCAATTATATCTTGAAACATTTTGATCAAAATAAGACGTATAGTTTCCCATCACTATTTTTCAGATATTTGTAATCATAATCATTTTTTTCTGGTGTCACCATCAGTTTTACTCGTTCTCCGATCGATTTCATGATAAAATCCTTCGTTTCAGTGTATTCTCGGTTTTCTTTTTGGTCAATAGGGATATCCTTTAGAATATGAAACTTTAGTGTGTCTGGCGAACTGATATTCAATCCAGAATCTTCTTTTGGTTTTTCTTTCACCTTGAAATCAGAACTTATCTCATGGGGAACAATACCTATTGCTTCAAATTCATTCCCATAAGGGTCTGTAATCATATCTAACTCAACATCTACTGTTTTTAGCTCAAGAGGAAAATTGTTCCGTCCCATGTAAAGGTCGTAATAGCTTATATTGTTATCCAATAAATGACGATAGCCATCATAGATTGAAGAAATTGTTGCATTTATATGGTTTTTTTCTAAAATTGAGTTAATTTGTTCTAAAGCCCTATTAGTCTCTTCGATTTCTGAAAAATCAGTTATAACTCTATAGGAAGGATTTATCAATATTTCCTGTTTGATATTGACCATTCTCCCTCTTGGGTTCCCATAATGGCTGTTAAAGGTGGTGGTTTTAGTTCGGGTTTCAGATAGAGGAACTATCCCCAATTTCAATCTATCTAGTAAAGACAAAGTTTCTTTGAAATCAAAGCCAGCTATTGAGCCCAGCATACCTCTGATAGATGTTTTAGGGGGAACTCTATAGGTGAGAAGTCCTCCACTAGTAGATAAAGGCTTCGTGAAGCTCCCGAACCTGGCTTGTATATCGAAACAAAAAGTTTCCATATAGCCTTCTCCTCTATAGCTCATGGAACCCTTGATATTTTACCTGCATATCGTCTCCATCCTCATAGAAATTTTTCACTTTTACTCCTTCGTCACTATAAACGTCTATCTCCTCTATCGCTTCTTTGAAGTTGTCTAATTTATCCTTGATTCTACTTAGGTCAAGCACTAGATTTTTTGGCCTTTCTTCCGGATCTGTGATTTTCTCACTTTCAACTTCTATGAGATGTTTTAATTCGCCCAGATTTAGTGTTTTGCCATCAGTAAATTTTGCAATCATTAGAAGTTTCGCATCTGTTGATTTACTGGTTGATTTCCTTAAATTTGTACCTTTGATTATTCCCTCTTTGAATTTTTTTAAGTCCTCTTCTTTCAGTAGCCCTGGAGATACATTGGGATTTACCGTTATATCATAAGCTATTACCGCATGATCTACAACTCTTTTCTCCCCAGTAGTTTTTTGTTGTCCTTCATCAGAAGCAAATGGAGTCCCCATCCGATGACTCATTATATCTGCTCCAATTAAATCTAGACCATAACTCAATTGGACTGGACCGTATATGGATTTCTCCTCTCCTTCTTTGAAACTAAAAGTGCCCCCGAATATCCTCGCGTCTACGCACGAATCAATTAGCTCATCGAAATCACTATCGAAATATTCCTTAAACACATTTGTCTTGGTCATATAACTTGCCTGATGATCTTCAGCATCTTCTGACTTTCTTGGATAAAAGAACACAAAGTCTTCTAAGTTCTCAGTGTTCTCATATTCCTGGTACAGATAGTTTCTAATGTTGTACTTTATACATTTATCCGTTGTAAATACTCTTCCATCTATGTTCCTAGGTTCATTGTTCACAAAGCTTCCGTTTGGATTACCCAAGACCGTTTCTGTTACAAATAGACCTTGATACATATTCTTCACATTTTCTGTCATTTTTAATCACCTCTTTTTTTAGATTTAAATATATTCTCGGCATAATAGCCAGAAACCATGGCTATCAAAATATCCGAAAAGGATTTTTGTTGGAAAAGATTATCTAAATTATCAGAAACTATATCGAAGACAAACTTTCCTTTTGGATTTAGTCTCTCTATATAATACGTTTGTCCTTGCAGTATCTCAGTAGCAAATCTTTGCTTAGCATTTTTTCTGTTCAATGACTCAACAAAATTACTGAATATGGTATTTTTATTTTCGTTATATCTAGAATCATCGATCTTTCTAATAAATTGACCAATTAGATAGTAGACCAGTTGTAAGTTTTCATCGTCGTTTACTAGTTCTCTTATCTTTTGCTTACTTTCTGGCTCTTCAAAAACCTCGAAATACTCTTCCAATTTTTTTGTTTTGTTTTTCATATTTGACTCACCCAATATCTTGGAACATAAGAAATAATAATAATTCAAACCCTCAATCAATTTATTTCGGACAGTTCCTGAGTCAAAATGAGTAGTATCTATATTTCTCAATTCATACCGTAAGAAATTCTCAACAATCTCATTAAGACTCTCTTTTGAAATCGCATCAGGATTAGTTTCATATATGAATGAAAATAGCTCATCGCGATGCGCATATAATAGATGTTTGAATTTTGGATTTAGGTCGTTTGGTAGGTCAGTGTTATAAAGTTGATAAAAGTGGAAAGGTTGACCATACAATTCATTGAAATAATAATTTCTTTCGTTGACAAAGAAGAATTTCAGAATTTCTTCTAGGTCAAAATAATTTTCCAATTTTCTTATCCTAACATCTATCTCCTGATTAGGGAAATATTTTAAATCTTCATCCAAAACTAAATTTTCATGCTGAAACTCTTTTGCAAAGAGGTGATAATTAGAAACCGATTTTAATATGTTAAGTTTGGATTGTTGCTTTTCTGTAACTAAAAACCTAAATTCAAGGGTCTCGTAGATATCTCTCTCCCATACTAAATTGTTGAGTTTTTCAAAGTCACTAGCATTTTCTTCAGCAAGCTTGAAAAACACGTCTAGCCCTTCCATCGTTCCGTAACGGGGTTCAGGTATCAAAAGATAATTATTACCGAATATATTATTAAGGTACTTCCATCCAGCTGTTATTTTCCCTTCACATTCTTGGCATAATCTCAAAGGACCTTTATCTACTTCATTACTTGCTAAGCCAAAATTGTAATTCGTGACTTCTAAAGAAAAGAAAGGCAACCTTATGTCTCTCATTTCCCCTGTTTTTCCACAAAGACTGCAATCCCCTTCAACCCAATCAATATTTTTGTTTTGAGGGGCGGTAGCGTAAACTTTGATAAAATATTCGTGTCTTTCTTCTGTTTCTTGTCCCTCAAAGTCCTTTATGTACGCCCAGTCAGATTCTAATTTTTGAAATTCATCATCATTCTTTTTGAAAAAGTCCAATAATTTCGTCACTAAATCATCTTCATATTCC
>CAYNOV010000094.1:0-6175 GCA_964398905.1 uncultured Thermoplasmata archaeon | reverse complement strand
AATATAAAAGTTTCCCATCAATAATACAAATCCAAGGGAAAAATCGAAATAGTAGGCAACTCAAGGTTAAGATGAATAGTCTTAGTTAGTATGGTTGTAAATCATGAAAGATCGAATACAAAACCCAACAACTGTAATCCTTGTCATTTTAGTTCTACTTGTGACTTCAGCTTCTATAGGCTGTTTGGAAGAGGGGGATAGAGAAGAAGGTGTTGTAGGTATACCAGAAGGTGAAACTCCTGAAGGCGAAGACCATGGTGATCACGTCCTAGTCTATATTCGCATAATGAATACCTATGAAGAACAGAAATCTATCGTGATGAAATTTGAGATAATGACTGAAGAGGGAGGACACTACTCAAATATGAAATTTATCAACCTACCTGAAGATTCTCTTGACCTTTATACTCAAGAGGTGGATATACCTGAAGATGAGACTCCTTCCCTCATAGATACGGAGATCTTGGTTGAAGATGACGAGATAGACATCGTAAAAGTCGAGGGGGATGAATCTGAGAGAGGAGTTTTGATCAACGCCACTATAGCCAATACAAAATCTGAATCCGAACGTACGAGGTTCGAATTTGAGGTTATGACCGAAGAAAATGTATATAACGAACAAAAAGTTATCGATTTAGATGAGAGGTCACTGGAGTTATATTCTAAAGAGATAGAGATACCAGAAGAAGAAAAACCGATAGAATTTAACGTGAGGAGGATGTGAATTCAGAATAAAAAGTAGCCCGGGGCGGATTCGAACCGCCGTCGCCAGGTCCAGAGCCTCACATGATTGACCGCTACACCACCGGGCTATTGTGTAGTAAGAGCGCAGTGGTAATTTGGAAGCTTTGCTTCCGAAGCACCACCGGGCTTTTACGAAGTGCGGTGGAAGAAGGAATAATCCCTCTCTACCACTAACGATAAGTCCTGATGAAAGAAGTGGTTAAAAACGTTATCGTTTTTTTTCCTTCTAAAATTTTATGAGGTCATTCAGGATCATATTTGTAAAGATAATGGTCGTTTTCATCTTCAGCCTGTTTAAAACCTTCTTCCTCTATCAATTCCATTATCGCTTGATTATCTTTTGGTATACGAATCATTATGCTTTCTTCCGAATTATCTACGGAATGCCTCAACAACATCCTTCCCACACCCATCCTCTGGTGATTAGGTAGAACTCCTATATGGTCTATCTGAATTCCATCGCGATCAACGCAGATGACCACTCCTATCGGTTGATCATCTTGCCAAGCAACCGCGGACATATCATCCACAATATCACTGTAGGATTCATCGAATTCTTCTTGTACGTCCCAATGGGAATGTGGCTCAGGGAATATTGAGTAGATCAGATCGGTGAGTGTCTCTCGACTCAGCGAATCGATGGGTTGCAGTTCTACATTCATCAACTTGACATACACTTTTGAGATAAAAGTATTGTGCATAGCGGTCTCAAAAGCGATAAAGATTTTAGTAACCCCTTTAGATGACAATATGATGAATCTTTCCAAATTCGATTATGAACTTCCAAAAAACATGATCGCACAGAGACCGATGAGACCTAGAGACGAGTCTAAACTTTTCTACTTAGGTAATGAAGAGAAGAAACATCTCCTGTTTCGGGAGATAGTCGATTTTTTCCAGGAAGGTGATGTTCTAGTAAAGAACCGTTCAAAGGTGATACCAGCTAGGGTAGAAGGTAAAAAGGATACCGGAGGAAAAATAGAGGTGCTTTTCAGTAGACCGACCGAGGATGGTTGGGAGTGTCTTATCAAAGGCAGTAATATCAAGGAAGGCCGAAAAATTGTGCTTGATGGGATGAAGCATGAGATAGTAGAGAGTAAAAAAGGAGGACTTTTCATCATAAGCTGTGATGATGAAAGAGCTTATGAGTTGATGGAAAAGATAGGAGACATGCCTACACCTCCTTACATCAAAGAGGAATTAAGATCTTCAGATGAATATCAAACTGTTTATGCAAAAAAAGAAGGTTCAGTAGCAGCACCGACCGCTGGACTCCATTTCACAGAAGATATCCTCGGATCGTTAAAAGAAAAAAGTGTCGAGATCCATGATATAACATTACATGTTGGACCTGGAACTTTCTTACCAGTCAAGGAGGAACAGGTGGAAAAACATGATATGGAGAAAGAATATTACGAAGTCTCAGAGAAGACTGCAGAGGCTGTCACTACTGCGAACAAAGAGGGAAGAAGAGTCATATTGGTCGGAACTACAACGGTAAGAGCCCTGGAAACGGTCTCTAAAGATGGAGTAGTTGAATCAGGAAAGGGTTGGACAGACCTCTTCATCTATCCAGGTTATGAATTCCAGTCTGGAATGGATTTTCTACTAACAAATTTTCATCTGCCCGAATCTACGCTGATAATGCTAGTTAGTGCGTTCGCCGGCAGAGAGCGCGTCTTGCAGGCTTATCGTGAAGCGGTAGAAAAAGATTATAGATTTTACAGTTTTGGGGACTCCATGTTGATAGAGGGATCATGATGTTCGAATTTGAAGTCAAAGATGTTGATGGTAAGGCAAGATATTCTCAGATGACGGTAGATGGTAAGTGTGTAGAAACACCTATGTTCATGCCGGTAGCTACCAAAGGGACAGTTAAAACATTGATATCTAAAGATTTAAAAGAGCTAAACGTCCAGGCTTTGATCTCGAACATGTATCATCTTCTTCTGAAGCCTGGAGTAGAAATAATAGAGGAAGCAGGTGGGTTACATCGATTCATGAACTGGGACGGCCTTATATTTACTGACAGCGGTGGCTTCCAGATGATCAGAAGTGATTTTGAGCAGACGGTGACTTCTGCTGGAGTTACTTTCAGATCTGACAAAGACGGAAACACATATGAGATCACACCTGAGAAGTGTATCGAGCTACAAAAACGGATGGAAACAGACATCTCGATGTGCTTAGATTACTGTCCACCATATCCCGCTGATAGAGGAGAATTGGAGAAATCAGTGATCAGGACAGATGGTTGGGCAGAACGATGTAGAGACCAGGGAGATAACATATTCGGTATCTCTCAAGGAGGGACTGTCCCTGATTTGAGAAAAAAGAGCTGTGAAGATATTGTTGAACTTGATTTTGAAGGGAACGCGATAGGTGGTTTGTCGATCGGTGAATCTACAGAACTAATGTACAAAAACACCGAGATTTGCACTGAAGTTTTCCCTGAAAGTAAGCCTAGATATTTTATGGGTCTCGGTTCCCCGATTGATATTTTGGAATGTGTAGATAGAGGTGTAGATATCTTTGATAGTGCTTATCCCACTAGGAACGCTAGACACAGGACGATATTTACTAGAGATGGAAATATCAGGATAGACAAAAGTGAATTTAAAGATGATCATTCTCCTCTTGATCATGACTGCGACTGTCCTACCTGTAAAAACTATACCCGATCTTACATACATCATCTCTGCAAATCTGATGAATTGAGCTGGATGAGACTAACTTCTGTCCACAACATAAAATTCATGATGGATTTGATGGAAAGCTGCAGAGATTCGATCAAGGAAGGTCGTTTTAAAAGCTTTAAAAATCAGTTCGTAAAGAGATATCAAAGCTGTTAAGAAGGGAAAAACCTTAAAAATCTCTTCATCTTCCGATTTTTTCAATGATGCTTCAATGGATAGGTTTTCTGTTTGCAATGATAGTGATCGTCATAGGAGCTAATTATCATCTGACTTTAGCTCTTTTTTCCGGTTCTATAATACTTGGAATTTTTACTTTAGAGCCTGTAGAGATATTGAGTCAATTGTATTTGACCATTACCACACCTAACACGATATTCTTGATACTAGCTTTAGGCATGATCCCGATGATAGGCGGTATTTTAAAGGTGAGTGGGAGGCTAGAAGATATAATAAACAATTTAAGGATCGGAAAAAGACCATTTTTAGGCGCTACCCCTGCATTCATAGGTCTCTTACCTATACCCGGTGGTGCTTTGTTTTCTGCCCCTCTCATCGATAAAGCCGGAAAAAACCTTCCTGGTTATATCAAAGCTGGTATAAACGTTTGGTTCAGACACGTTATCTATTTCATCTATCCTATTTCCTATGCGATCATAGTCGCGGCCGATGCCGCACGTATCTCTGTCTTTCGTATAATAGCGTTCCAAACACCTTTTTTCCTGTTCACAGTTGTACTGGGTTATTTTTTCTTGTTGAGGAAAGACAAAGAGAAGATGGTTTATGATTCAGAGATAGATATCTCTTCTCTTGTACCTCCGATGGCTGTACTTTTAACAGCACCGGTCGTATGGGCTGTATTGAGTTATGGTATGCCAATTGCGGAACACCTTGAGAACGTTTATGTTATGATAGCTGTATCATTGAGTTTGATATTGGCTATATCATTGATAAAAGATTCTAAAAAGGACATACTTAAAAAAGCTGCTGAAGAGATGGAACCATGGAATTTCATGATCTTAGTATTCAGTCTTTATTTCTTCATCAATGTATTCCATTCTTCAGGTATAGAAGGTATGATCGCTGGCTTAGAAGTTCCTGGATCGGTACTTTTAGTTGTGTTTGGATTCCTGCTCGGTTTCGGAACTGGAAGGATCATGGTACCAGCGTCGATCTTAGCACCTATTTATATAGCAACTGTTGGTTCCTTCTCTTTGCCTGCTTTTCAGGCTATGTATGTTTCTATATTCGCTGGTTATATCGTAACGCCAGTGCATCCATGCATAAGTATATCCTTAGAATATTTTGATGGTAACATGACCAAATTTCTAAAGCTTATGATCCCTATGCTGGCTATCTCCGTCGGGACCGCAGCACTCCTTTATCTCGTATTTGGTTGATAAGAACCGAAATATCTAAAAGTTTAAATCACATCTAACTTCGATGACTGAATTAGATATAGTCGAGATCGAGAAGATAGAGCAAGAAACACCTACTGTAAAAAGTATTTTCTTTGATTGGGATAAAGATTTTGAACCCGGACAATTCGTGATGATCTGGATACCGGGTTTGGATGAAGTTCCGATGGCTATAGCTAGGAAGGAGCTCGACTTCATAACGGTTAAAAAAAGAGGCGAAGCGACAGAAGCTCTTCATGAGATGAAACCTGGTGACAAGATAGGTGTTAGAGGACCTATGGGAAATTCTTATTCTTTAGAGAAAGAACCGATTTTGATGGTCACTGGTGGTTGTGGTGGAGCGTCACTGATTCAGGCTGTGTATAAGGCAGAAAAAGAACAAAAGAGAGTGATAAGCTGCCTCGGAGCTCAAAATGAAGAAGAACTGCTTTTCAGAGATCAACTTTCTGAAAAAACCGAGCTGAAAATAGCAACCGATGATGGTAGCGCCGGTGAAAAAGGTTTTGTCACGGAGATCGCCGCCGAAGTTATCGATGATGAAGAGATAGGAACTGTTATCACTTGTGGTCCGGAGACCATGATGGAGAAGTTGGTCGATATGTCTGTTGAAAGAGGTATAAATGTACAGGCTTCTTTGGAAAGATACATGAAATGCGGCATAGGTATCTGTGATTCCTGTTCCATAGATGGAAAGCAGGTATGTATCGATGGACCGATATTTCATGGAGAGGAACTGAAAGAGATGGAAGAATTTGGAAAGTTTGAGAGAACAAAGGACGGAAGATTGGAAAAGATCTGATAACCATACTAAATTTTATAAAGAGGTTCATCTTGATATTCTCTCACACTATTATCGAACTGCGGGGGTACCCGAGTTAGGCCAAAGGGGCAAGGCTTAGGACCTTGTGGCGTAGGCCTCCGAGGGTTCAAATCCCTTCCCCCGCATTACTAAATCTTTTAAATTGGGATTGGTCTCTTAGCGTATCTTTAGGTAGTACTACCTTTATGGATTCCCTGGAAATTATCTTCTATGCAAGGAAGTCGCTAGGACAGTTGGAGAAGACCAAAAACATGAAGAAGCGATCATGGATGAAATACTATCCCCAATGCTTTTTGAAGGATATTCTACTGTTACCACTTCTTCGTTAGTTGTCGCTTCCTTTTTGGTGAGTATTTTATGACTATTCAAAAAACGAAAAACATTAATATGGATTCACCGTAAGAGAAAAATGTCAGAGCAATCAAAAAGCCACTGTGGCTTAGGGGCAAAGCGATTCCTTGGTAAGGAATAGATCGCGGGTTCAATTCCCGCCAGTGGCT
>CAYNOV010000093.1:0-6225 GCA_964398905.1 uncultured Thermoplasmata archaeon | reverse complement strand
ATAAAAAAAATTGATATACATTCGACCATATTAACAAGAGATCATCATGAATCCGTTCAGCTCTGAACTCTGGTCTCCATACCTGGTGGGAGCGGGGATAGGCATACTGGTTTGGTTGGGATTCCTACTTTCGAACAAAGCGATTGGATGTTCCACCGCATATGCCCGTACCTCTGGGATGGCAGAAAAGTTCGTTAGAGGAGATAAAGTCGGAGAGAAACCATATTACAAAAAATTCATACCCGAGATAGACTGGGAATGGATGCTTGTTCTTGGGATCGTAGTTGGAGCTCTTTTATCTTCTTTACTCTCAGGAAGTTTTAGGATCGAGATGGTCCCGCGGATCTGGGAGAACACCTTCGGTTCCAGCCAAATATTAAGATTCACAGGAGCCTTGATCGGTGGAATACTACTCGGTTTTGGAGCGCGCATGGCCGGCGGGTGCACCAGCGGTCACGGGATAAGCGGAACGTCTCAACTTTCCGTCGGGAGCTGGTTGGCTTTCCTGTTCTTCTTTATAGGCGGTATCGTGACCGCGGTGCTGATCTACGGAGGTATATAGATGTTGAAGAGATTGTACGGGAGAAAGAAGTTGCAGCTGTTTCTAGGATTCCTGATAGGGGTCGGATTCGGTTTCCTTCTAGATAGAGGTGGAGCGACAGATTTCGATATCATAGTGGGTCAACTCCTCCTTGAAGACTTCAGGGTGCTGAAGATCATCTTCACGGCGATAATAACCGGCATGGTAGGTCTGCATGTGATAGTGATACTTACTCCGGCGGAGCTTCAACCGAAGCACTGCAGGTGGAAACCGATAATCATCGGAGGTCTGATATTCGGAGTCGGTTTCGCTCTTTTGGGTCTTTGTCCTGGGACCGCAGCGGGCGCTATGGGAACAGGGGCACTACACGCGGTCTTCGGAGTGATAGGTATGCTCTTAGGAGCGGGATTGTTCGCTTCAGTTTATACACACATACAAGAGTTCATGTCAGAAAGCGATCTTGGACCGATCACCATACCCGACTCTCTAGGTGTAAATCCATGGTGGATAATACTGACGTTCTCCATCGTCCTTGCGGCCGTGATGTTTTTGTTGGAGATAGCTGGATTTTGAAAACGATGGATGATAGAACTAAGCCCTCAATTGAAAGCACCTTCAATACCTACTTCTCTATATATACGGCAGTACTCGTTCCTCAGATTATCGGGTCGTAAGATACCCTCGTCAATCATGTTGTCTACCGCCGCCTCGAATGAATCAACATCTCTCATACCGCCTTTATTCAGATAATCATAAACTAGTACAGAAACCACATGGCTACCATCGTCGTGTTTAACGAAGTACTCTAGAGGTGATTCCATCAAACCGAATCTATCAGCTATATATACGTGGGCTCCTTCAGTGAGATTCTCTTCCAAAAATCTGAGAGGAGTATTGTATGTGGTATCGCTGTTTTGTCCCTCGTAGGCTTCTTTGAACAGGTCGTCTTCCTTGATAAACTCAGCTATCTCTCCGATTTTATCACGAGAAAATGGAGGATGTATCATCTCGTGGAGCGCAACAGGTACGATCTCTTCAACGCCCCATCTTGCATCAGCTAAAAAAGATTGGTCGTGAAGCTTAGTACCGAAAGGTGCTGAAAACTGTGAAAGGTACAGTGTCGATGTGTCCAAAAGTAATTGATGATCAGGACCTAAAAGTTTATTGACTTCACCTACGACGTCATATCTTGAGACCTGTTCCTTCAGTTCCTTTTTCGTTTTATCCAATTCGGGTTCACACTCTTTTTGCCAGTAACTCAAAAAACCGTTGTTATGAACATATTTCGCCATCTCACTGAGCGAAGGTAATATCGAATCTAAATTCTTCCAAACTTCTTCCGATATCAACTGCTCTTCTAACACATAATAGTCGTGGAATCGTTTCTTTTCCTCCTCTTCATCTAATATCGTACATAGTTTTTCAACGTCAAAACCATCATGATCCACAAGATCGAAAGCGCTGACCAGTACGATCCTAGGATCAAAACCACCTGCCCACATCTGCTTGGCAACCTGTATCAGGTCTTGTCTGGAATCGATGATGTCTTTAAATCTTTCATATCCCTCACTATGAAGATCGATAAGATCTTTTGATCCCGTGAATAGATTACAGAAGCTTGCTAGATCGTATTTGTAGGAATAAGTGACTTTCCATGTATTCACCATTTTAACACCATTATGTCTTATCTCTGAACCTCTATTTAACTATCGCCTATATCACTACTGACAACAGGTATATACTCGTATCCTTTTAACGATGTATGAATATCACATCCGAGAAAGCCAGGAAGGTGCTTTGTAAAGTACACGGTCTCGATTCCCTAGGAGAGGGGAAGAAAGATACCACGGAGGTTTTCAACAAGATACCCTGCATACAGGTCGATCCGATAGATCCCGCAGGTAAAAATCACGATCTCACTCTTTTCAGTAGGATAAGAGATTATAGAACTGAATATCTTTCTGAGCTCTTGTATGAAGACAATCTGCTCTTCGAGTATTACTGCAAGATGCTTTCCATCCTACCTATGGATACTTATCCCGTGTTCAAGAACAGGATGGAGAAACAGAAAAACAAGTTTTCATCTCTCTTTAAAAAGTACAGTGACGAGATCGATCATATCATGGATACTCTTGAGGGTGGACCTGTGAGTTCGATCGAATTGAAAGAGATGGGACCTACAGATACAGAAACTTGGCGGACAACGAAAATATCCAATAGATTACTGAGGAGTTTGTGGTTGTCCGGCGAGATATGTATATCTCACAGAGAAGGAAACAGAAGATACTATACTCTTCCTGAAAGAGTGATACCTGAAAGGATATTGAACGAAGATATTCCAGATGACGAAGAGACCAAAAAGAAGATCACGGAGTTGATCGTGCGTTCTTCCAGGCTCGTATCGCCGTCGAAAGCTCCCGCTCAATGGGAAAGTATCGGCGGAGTCAAAAAAGTCACAGAGGTACTAGAAGAGTTGAAACAAGAGGGACTACTTTTCAGCATCGAGATCGAAGGATGGAGAGGGAAATTATACGGTCCCGCGGACGATAAAAAATACTACGAAGGATCACTTGAGATCGAACTTCCGTTCGTTAGGTTCTTAGCACCTCTCGATCCTTTACTTTGGAATAGAGAACTCTTCTCTTACATCTTCGAACACGAGTATGTCTGGGAGATATACAAGAAGAAGGAGGACAGAAAATACGGATATTACTGCTTACCGATAATATATGATAGCGAGTACATCGGTCTTATCGAACCATACAAAGATGATGAGGTTCTACAGATAAGAAACCTACACCTATTCAAGGATATAAAAGAAGAGAATTTCATCTCAGGATTGAAGAAAGAGCTGTTCCGATATATGGAGTTCCTCGATGTTGATGATCTTGATATAAAAACACAACTTCATTTCGATCTGGACATCTAGCATCTAAAACGATGAAGAAGATAAGAAAAAATGGTTTTTAGATTTTACAGTTCACTCTCATCGCGAATTCTTCTTCCGATGGTAGATCACCAGAGCCACCGCAAAGGCGATCGATAATATTGCGAAAGTGAATCCAGGTGTTTCGATGAGTGGAGGTTCTTCCTCAGCAGTCACTTCTAAAGAGGAAGAATCGTCTTCGCTCTCCACAGTCAATTCGAATGTACCTTCTTCCTCTGGTTCCCACGTGAAGGTGCCTTCGTAGAAATCCTCAGGATCAAGAGTGATCGTTTCATTTTCGACCGATCCTTCGTTTACATGGAACTCTATCTCCTGCTCACCTTCCATATCACCAGTATTCTCGATCGTGTAATTCACGGTCAATTCTTCTCCAACTCGTATCTGGTCCTCTTCAACGGTCAAGGAGACTTCGAAGAGCGGACCTTCTAAAACTTCGACCTGTACTGTTTCTTGATCGTCTTCACTACCAACAGTGAGATTGTAGGTTCCAAGATCTTCATCAGCGGTCCAGATGAACTGGCCTGTTTCGTTCACATCGGGACTCATCTCCAAGGTATCTGTATCCACTATTTCTCCATCCAAGAGGAACTCCAAATCCTGTTCACCTTCCTGGCCACCGATGTTTTCTACCTCATAGTCGATGATCACTTCCTCATTTTGTTCTACTGTATTATCGTATCCAACTATCTCGACATCAAAGAAGTCTGAGAGTTTCATATCGGGGTTCAACCAGGGATAGTTGTCAGTATTACGTCCGCCTGAGATGATATATGAGTCGACTCCAACGCCGTCGCTTCTATCTTCGCCATCATAGTCTGACCAGTAGTTGCCACCTTCACCGCCTTCAGCAGGATCGCCTGCATCCCAATCATTGTCTCCATCATCCATCGCTTGGGCAGTATTTTCAATTATCTTATTCCTATATATGAGATTATCATCGGAGTTCGTCACCCAAATGCCTCTCTGCGTGTTATTGCTGATCAGGTTCTCAGTCATCGTGTTTTCCATAGATTCAAAAATCACTAAACCGTATCCATTGCGGGAGATCTCATTCTCTCTTACAGAGTTATCATCGGATGAAAACAAGAACAGACCTGGATGTTCATTGTCTAATAACTCGTTATCTTCTATCACATTTCCATGTGACTCTATCAGAGTTAAGCCCTCCCAGTTTGATATCCCTATTATGTTATCCTTGATCGTATTATCAGACGAGAAACCAAGCATTATAGGCGCGGACCCTCCACCGATATCCTGCTGCTCCACCGTAACATCATTACAGTTAGCTAGTATGATCTGACCGGACCCTTCTGAAATGGTCCCTCCTGTTTGGTTCTTCCAGTACCGGACCGGACCGCCGTTCACGGTATTTGAAGTTTCGATAGTATGAGTGTTCCAGTTCGACAGAGAGGTACCCATCAGGTATATTCCTCCACCGGACATCGAATTTTCTAAAAGGGTGATCCTTTCAGTTCCTTCAAGGTATATCCCCAATGAACTTGTGTAGAGATCGTTGTCCCTGATTTCTTCATTTTCAGACATCGACATCAATATACCTTCATCTATACGGGTCAAAGTATTATCGACTACAAGATTATCTTTAGACTCGATCAGAAAGATACCATTAGTTTGTTCTTCTAATTCGTTTCCTTGGACCACGTTATCATTGGAAAAAGCGATCCCTACACCCATGAATCTACTATCTAACATCTCATTCTCGATCAAAGAGTTATGTTCAGAATTTTCGATGATGAACGCATACCAATTTTCAGAAAAATGATTCTCTGCAAACAAGTTTTCCTGAGAGAATTGTAACATGACTCCCATATCATTTTCTGTCAACTCGTTGTTACTCACATAATTGTCATAGGCATTGTAAAACCAGATGCCAAATTGATTTCTAGAGATCATCTGATCGCTTAATTGGTTATCTGTAGATTCATAGAGCCGTATACCCGCTTCGTCATTGCCTTCTAAGTGGTTACCGTCGAGCTCGTTGGAGTCGGAACTATATAAGGAGATACCATACTGATTTTCACTCACGAGATTATCTCTCAACAGGTTGTATTCTGAATCCATCAAAACTATACCGGAATCTCCGTGGACTTGAACAGTGATGTTCTCCTCCAATTCTCGTTCATCTTCTAATACAGCGGTTATGGTCAATTCTATCTCACCTGAACTAGTGGGTGTCCATCCACCGGTGTAATAGCCGTCGTTGGGTTGATCTCCTCCGGAACCGTCATCCTCAAGATATATCGTATCTTCTCCCGAACTGAATTCTACTGAGACGTTAGCTCCTAAGACCGGATCAACACCGTCGTTGAGAGAAACGGTGACCGGTGTTTTTTCACCCCACTCAAGATGTGATGTTGGTCTGTGCACCCATATATTTACATCTTCGGGATCCGGCTGCAGCTCCAGAGCTTGGTGTGCGTTTATCCTTCCTTCTGTCAGCATTATATCTTCGAACCTTTCGTAACTTTCCGCTGAAGATAAGACAGCGTTCTTCAACTGGTTGTGATCGTAATCGGGCCGGTGAGACCTCAATAGAGCTAACAGACCTGAAACGTGAGGTGCAGCCATCGAAGTCCCGCTGGCGAATCCGTACTCTTCACCAGGAAGAGTGCTGTTGATATCGACGCCCGGAGCTCCGACGTGAACACTCCTTTCTCCATAGTTGGAAAACCTTGCCAGCTCATCTTCCTCGTTCGTAGCGGCTACCGAGATAACATTC
>CAYNOV010000092.1:0-6267 GCA_964398905.1 uncultured Thermoplasmata archaeon | reverse complement strand
TATATCTCCTAAAACTGTGTATGGAACACCTACGCTCAATGATGCCATGATCAACGCCATTATACCTAATGTCCTTATCTTCACTCGATCACCTATCGTTAAGAACCGACACTCAGAAACACTATTTAAATATATTGTTTTCAAGATTTAATGAAATAGTTCCTCAAGGTGCCTATACCTTCAATCTCTATCTCGACCTCGTCTCCGTCTTCGATGGGACCTACACCGGAAGGCGTTCCCGTAGAGATGATATCGCCTCTCTCCAGTGTCATGTAAGTAGTGATCTCCTCGATCAGTTCCGGGATGGAAAATGCCAGCTGATCTATAGTAGAAGATTGTTTCACTTCGCCGTTCACTATGGCTTTGATCTCCGCGTCTTCAGGAACGTGCTTCTTCTCCGCCACGACAGGACCGATCGGCGCCGCTTTATCGAAGGCTTTACCTCTCACCCAGTTCTGTTCCTGCCTCTGGTCGTCTCTGTTCGATAGATCGTTCACGCAGGTGAATCCCATGACTTGATCCATCGCGTCCTCCTTATCGACGTTCTTGCACCTCTTCCCGATCACAACGCCGAGCTCAGCTTCGTGATCTATCCTTTTTTTATCTTTGAGGAGCTCTATAGTCTCCTGGTGAGCCGCCACCGTATTGGGGGTTTTCAAAAACAATTTCGGTCTGTCAGGTATATCTCTCCCTGTCTCTTCCGCATGATCTTCATAATTCAAACCTATACACACGAGTTTCGTCGGCTTCACTGGAGGCAGTATATCAACCTCGTCGACCCTATAGATGTTGTCTTCGTGCTCTACCTCGTCACCTTTCATCTCTCCTATCAGGACTGAATCGTCTTCATCTTTAAACCTGATCCGTCTCATGTTTTTTTGCAGTGTGGAAAATGTTATAAATCTTTCTTTACGAAGATCGATTCAAACTTTTTCAGCTTCTACGTAATTGTTGCCTTTAGAATGAAATGTTTTTATCACTTCAAGCCCGCTCTTGTTCACGTCTTCTTCCAGTTCATCCAACCTATAAAGGTGATAGAACCTTTCTATCACTTCGCCGTCCTCCATGTGCCAAGGAACGATAACGTCCTGTTCGTCCTCTTCGAGATCCCAGCGCTCCTGTTCCCGTGCCCAACTCGAAACCAGGATCCTTCCGTGATCTTTCAGAACTCTTTTAGCCTCTCTCAGACTTTTTACTCTGCCCTCCTTCAGATGATGTATCGCGGCTATGAAGATCACGTTGTCGAAGGAACTTTCCTTGAAAGGGAGTGATTTGACCCCAGATCTTATCACTTCAACATCACCCACCTTTTCCTTACAGATCTTCAGCAATTCTTTAGAAGCGTCGACGCCGTACACTTCCAACTCGAGGTCAGCTCCTTCCAAAAGGTGCCTTCCGTTTCCACAACCGATGTCCAAAAGTTTACCTTCGCTCCTTTCCAGGAACTCCACCACCTCTTCCCACGGCCTGTTCCTGGTCCTATCGAAATGTTCAGCGATAGAATCGAATGTCTCTGAAGCTCTTCTAGCGTCTTCCATGATGAACAAATGAAAACATAAGTTTTATATCCTGCGGAAGTTTAAATCTTTCAGATGATTATTTTCAGGACGGTTCTGGTCTTGCTCATATGTTCAGCCCTCGCCCTTATCACATACAAGAAGGAGTTACTGAACGCCGACGGGTCAATCACGGCTTTCTTCATAGGGCTGTTCATCGGTATACAGGCAGGGCTCACCTTGATCATACTTCTACTCGTCTTTTTGGCCAGCGCTTTTCTCGCCACCAGATACAAGTTCAACTACAAGAGGGATAGAGGTATAGAGGAAGGCTTCAAAGGGGAGAGGGGATGGACCAATGTCCTGGCCAACGGTATAGTTCCGGTCTTTGTTCTTTTATTTTACGACTCCGGCAGGCTCTTCACGTTCGGGTCACTCGGTACTAGCATGGCGATACCACTCTTTGTAGGAGCTGTCGCCGCGGCGGCTTCAGACACCTTAGCCTCTGAGATGGGCATGGCCTCTCAGAAAACTTATCTGATAACCACTTTCGAGAAGGTCGAACCCGGGACCAACGGAGGCATATCTCTTTACGGTCAGATGTGGGCGTTGATAGGTTCTGTGTACACTTTCCTAGTAGCTCAGGCGATCTTTTATATCTCTGATTTCCAACTCCTCTCGATAGAATTGATCTTGCTCGGTTCATCCCTTGCGTTCCTGGGCTGTCAGGTAGACAGCTTGTTAGGAGCTACGCTGGAAAGAAAAGGTATACTCAACAAATCACTCGTAAATCTTTCAGCTATCACGATAACTGTGATGATATTTGGAGGTCTTATATATGTCTGGTAAGATGTTGATGTTGATATTGGATGGAGTAGGAGATAGAGCTGTTGAAGAACTCGATGGAAAAACACCTTTAGAAGTGGCGGAAACGCCGAACCTTGATCACTTCGCGGAAGAGGGACAGAATGGACTTATGGATACCATAGCGCCGGGGATAAGGCCGGGAAGCGATACGGGCCATCTAGCATTATTGGGTTACGATCCTTACGAAGTATATACCGGAAGGGGGCCTTTCGAAGCAGCCGGTATAGGTTTAGAACTCGAACCTCAAGACGTCGCCTTCAGGTGTAATTTCGCAACTCTCAAGGACGATAAGGTAATAGACAGGAGAGCTGGAAGGATAAAAGAGGATACGGAAAAGTTGGCGGAAGCTGTAAGAGATATAGAACTCGATGTGGAATTCGAGTTCGAGAAGGCTGTGGAACATAGAGGCGTTCTCGTGTTGAAAGGTGAAGGCCTCAGCGGGAACGTCACCGATAACGATCCGCACGAGACCGGAGTGGAACCCCAACAGGCGGAGCCACTGACCGATTCTAAAGAGGATAAAAAGACAGCTGAGATCTTGAACCAGTTCGTCAAAAAGACCGCAGAAGTGTTATCCGATCATCCCGTTAACCGTAAAAGGGAAGAAGAGGGAAAACCACCTGCGAACGTGATCCTACCGAGAGGTGGGGGAAAAGTACCCGAGATGGAGGATATAGGTTCCAAACACGGTTTGAGCTCAGCCGCTATTTCAGGGATCCCTCTAGTTAGAGGAGTCTGCAATCTTGCAGGGATGGATATATTACAGGTCAAGGAGGCCACCGGAGGACTAGATACCGATCCCGATAAGATCATAGAGGCTACCGTAGAAGCTTTGGAAGAACACGATCTCGTGATGGTGAACATAAAGGGCTGTGATCTTTCTGGGCATGACGGTCTCCACGAACAGAAGATCGATTTCATCGAGAGGATAGATTCATCGATCGAACCTCTGAAAGGATCGGAAGATACATACATCGCGATCACAGGAGACCACTCGACTCCAGTAACGATAAAAGATCACAGTGGAGATCCCCTACCCCTGACGCTTTGGGGAAAAGACGTTAGAGTGGACGACGTTACAGAATATAACGAGAGAGCGTGCAGTCAAGGAGCTATAAATAGAGTGAGAGGCGGTGATCTTTTGAACATACTGAAAGATCTTGCAGACCTTACAGAAAAGTTCGGCGCCTAGCGCTTGTAACCGATGTTTTGTAAAAACTCTTTTCTCCACTCTTTATCTTCTTCGCTCTCTACATCCACTGTTGGAGAGCCGTCTATCACGCCTAGAATACCTCTACCGCTCTCCGCATCAGCGACTACTACTTCCAAGGGATTCGCTGTTGCACAATAGATCCTGCAGACCTCAGGAACGTCTTTCAAAGCACCCATCACATTTATCGGAAAAGCGCCGTCTATCATCAATATGAAGAAATGCCCTGCGTTTATCTTCTCAGCGTTCTTTACCGCGAGTTCTTTTAACTTTTCGTCGGTCCCGTCATATCGTATCAACCTGTCTCCAGAGGCTTCGCAGAAGGCTAGACCGAAGTCGATATCGGGAACGGAAGTGACCATCGCTTCGTAGATATCTTCGACGGTCTTGATGAAGTGACTCTGTCCTATGATAACGTTTGTTTCCTCTTCCTTCTCAACTTCCACTCTCTCCAATTCCATATCAGATCATCTCCATACCTGTTAATATCGAGGCGGTAAATAGATTTAACGTAAGATCTTTTTCAGATATCAGGTTCTTCTTCTTCGAACATCTCATCTTCTGGCTCTTCGACCCAACCGCACCTGTCGCACTCCTTCTTACCTTCGAGCAGATGACCGCACTCTGGACAACTATCGTCCAATGCTTTCTCTTTCTCTTCCAAGCCTTCAGTGCTTTGAGTCACACTGATATCCATCCGCCTTTTCAGCCACCACAGACCCATGAACAAAAAGAAGAACAAAAATGTGGAGATGCTCTGCTGGAAAGTTATGATCCTAAGAGCATTGTTCCTGGGCAGCGTTATCGGTCCGAATCCGAGAGAGGTTCTCTCCCATGCATAATCGTCCTCCTCCAAGGGTACTTCTCTTTTCAATGAGAAGTAGTGATTGAACATCCTTTCCGGTAGATCGGTCACGATCACGTAATATTCTACGGTCTGGTTCTCTTCTACCGTTTCATCGACTCTGGACATCTCGTAACCTTCGTAGTCCCTTCTCCTCACACCTTCTGTCTCCGTAAATGAGAGGTTGGCATATACGGTATAATTTCTCCTGTCGTAGGCATCGATGAACTCCCAGCTCAATTCTACGGTGAGATTGAAGCTGGTGCCTGAATCACCATAGATGGGTTCTACGGTACCGTTGATCATCCTTCTTCCCTCAGATCTGATCTGCCTAGAAGGCTGATCGTAGATAACTCCTGTATGGTAAAAGGCCATGGTAAAAGAGATCAAGATTATAACCGCGATACCTGACACCAACAATTTTTTGAGATCCATCTCATCATAGAGCTTGTAGGGTATCAGGATCGCTAGAATAGGTAGCAATAGATTCATCATACAAGGATTCATGAAGATGACCCATATCGAGGCGACGAAAACAGTGGCTATGTAAACCAATATAGAGAATCTAGACTCGTTCGCCTTTCTTGTGAGCTCGTTTATCTTCCTCAATAGAGGATGCTTCTCTTCTTCATCCATGTTCGAACCTTTTATCAAATACAGTATTTAGAAGTTAATAGTCTTTTTGAATCTATGGACTTCATTTCACCTTTTGACCATCTTTGTACACTTCTTCAACGAGGTTCACACCGAAACGATAGGGGATGTGTTTGTGGTTAGGAACATCTAGTATCAAAAAATCGGCTTTCTTACCCTCTTCCAAAGAACCTATATCTTCTCGTTCTAGAGACATAGCTGCGTTAAAAGTAGCGGCGGTGAGAGCTTCGGAGGGAGTCATCTTCATCTGCAGGCATGCTAGAGTAATAACGGCCTGCATGCTCTCGGTCCAACAGTTAGGATTGAGATCCGTAGCCAAAGCTACGGCCATACCCTTTTCTATCATCTCCCTCGCAGGAGAGTACTCATCATCCATAAGCATGAACGGCGTTCCCGGAAGGAGTATACCGATAGTTCTGCTTTCGGCCATCTTCTTTATGTCATCCTCACTGGTTTTGACCAGATGTTCAGCTGATACGGCTCCGATCTCAGAAGCCATCTTGCTGCACCCTATATTTTCTATCTCGTCCGCGTGAACCCTCAGCTTCAGACCGTTCTCTTTCGCAGCTTCTAACAACCTTCTGCTCTCGTCGGCGGTAAAAACGCCTTTCTCACAGAATACGTCGCAGTATTCAGCCAGCTCTCTTTCGATCATCTCGGGTAAAACCTCTTTGATGCAGAAATCGATATAATCGCTGCTCTCTTCGAACTCAGGAGGTAACGAGTGCGCTCCTAGGTATGTAGGAACGAGATCCACCGCGTGTTCTTCATCCAATGATCTCACCACTTCCAAAGTTTTTATCTCTGTTTCCTTGTCAAGACCGTAGCCGCTCTTAGCTTCTACGGTAGTGGTTCCATTTTCCAACATGTTATCTAAACGTTTTAGAGCCTGTTCTTGCAGTTCTTCTTTGCTGGCTCTTCTGGTCGATCTTACAGTCCTCAATATACCGCCGCCCTCTTCCAGTATCTCCATGTAAGTCTTACCTTCGATCTTCATCTGGAGTTCGTCTTCTCGGCTTCCCGCGAAAACCAGGTGAGTGTGTGGATCGACGAAGCCGGGTATCACAGTTTTACCAGAAGCTTTTACAACTCTATCGGCTTCATATCTGCTGTCGAGTTCTTGAGAGTCGCCCACTTCTATTATCTCACCATCTTTTACCGCAAGAGCTCCCTTCTCTATCTTGCCGGTGTCTTTC
>CAYNOV010000091.1:0-6282 GCA_964398905.1 uncultured Thermoplasmata archaeon | reverse complement strand
AAGAACCAGTAAAGGTTTAAAAGCTGTAGATGTCCATCTGAAATGATCACCAAGGTCAAATTCTGATGTAGATAGGTTTTACGAAATGAAGAAAAAATTGAATTACTTCTTTATAAATCATCTTGAGTAGGTATGGCCACCAAAATAATCGGGCACCGTGGGGCATCGGGTCTGGTGGAATACGACAGTTCTGTAAAGTCGTTTGAAAAAGCCATAGAACTCGGAGTAGATATGGTGGAATTCGATGTCAGGAGGACGAAAGATGGTACGCTTACCGCGTTTCACGATTCCGAGTTGGATGGTGAAGACATTGAGGATATCACACACGATGAGATCCAGGAGATAACCGGGGATAAAGGATACAAAGTTCCCACGGTGGAGGATGTAGTAAGGTTGTGTAAAGGTAAGATAGACCTAGATATAGAGTTGAAAGTGGAAGGTTACGAGGAAGAAGTGATCGAACTTGTCCTTTCTCATCTAGATCATGACGGGTTCATCATAAAATCTTTTTCGGATGAGACCGTGAAGTCGATAAAGGAGTATGACCCAAAGATAGAGGCAGGACTTATCCTTGGAAACCTTCTTCTGAGTATAGAGGACCGGGAAAATAATGTCAAGACCCGCATCTCTGAACTGTTCCCGAAACGTAGGTTGAGAAGATGTAATGCCGATTTTGTAGCCCCATACTACAGGTTGCTCAAATTTTTCTTCATCAGAAGGATGGAAAATATGGGGATGGATATCTATGTATGGACAGTTAACGATGTAGAGATGATGAAGAGTCTGATGAAAAAAGGTGTGGAAGGGATAATCACCGATAGACCCGATCTTGCTTTAGAGTTGAGAGAGGGTCAAAAATAGTGTAAATTGGTTTTTAGATAGGGCTTAGATCGGCTGGATCAAGATTCTCCCAGAACTGCTGACTGTGTACGGTTTATTCTCGACCAGGACCGATTTCACTGTCCAAGTTCTTTTAAATCATCACTTGACTGATGTCTATGCCGCTATCTTGCTCTGCCCCCAACAAAGGAGCTCAGTAAAGCGATAGCCACAAATGCTATGATCGCCCAGATGAAATTGCCTGTGAATAAATATACTAGTATCGCTATTATCGTTGCTGGTAGGAATTCTATTAGAAGGCTTAAGAAATATGCTATCACGAATATAGCAACGACTATTATTATCAGCCCTATACAGATCGAAGATCCCAATTCAGGTATAGACACCTGTAATAACCCCTCTATCATACCTATCATATATTACCTCCCTAACATATATTAGAATAAGACATATATATATCTTTTTTAAAAATTGATTATTTTTTTAATTTAAAATAAGTATGAGTTTATCGATAGAAAAGTAACAGCATTTAGTTTTAATTTTATTTTAAAACATAATAATCGAGTCTACTGATACATACCTTTGCAACAACATTATATATGGTCAAAATAATCTTTAGTTAAAAGGTCGCGGTACAGTCAGGTAAATGAGGGAACGGGGGCTTTTATGGATTCCAAAAACGATAGATCTCAACTCGTAACTAAAATACTCGAAAGGGTATCTCCTAGTCGTTTTAAGAGAGCGATCTTGATGGAGATGAATCGTGGGCTTTTAGCATTGCTATTACTCCTCTTAATTTTCATAGTACTATTCATCATCGGTCTTCTTGACCCCGGCCTTTTAAGAGGAGTTATCCGTTCAAAAGAGCCTATCGAAACATTCTTTCAGTCGATGGTGGCAGCTATCATCACTGGAGTCACATTGGTGGTCACGATCTCACAGGTAGTTCTTTCTCAGGAACTTGGTTCATTAGGCGATCAACAAGAACGCATGGAAAATAGTATGAATTTTAGGAAAGAAGCCGAATCTCACATAAATGAACCTCTTAGTCCAACATCTCCTTCGTTATTCTTTGTTACACTTTTACAGTCGATAAAACACAAAGCAGATTTACTTTCGGATACAATTCAGGATGATGATGACGACTCTTTAGTAGATGACTTTGAAGAATTTATAAAAAATTTAATAAAAAATTCTAAGGTTGTAAAAAGAGGGTTAGAAGACAAACAATTCGGTACCTATAAAGTGATCAATCATACGCTCGATTTTAATTATCCGTTTAAAATCTATGAAGTTCGAAGGTTAAAATCAAAGTTTGGATCGAACATGTCTAAAGAAACGGAAGAGATATTAGACGATATGATTGAAACTTTTAAATTATATGGTTCTGCTCGTGAACACTTTAAAACATTGTATTTTCAGTGGGAACTGATAAATCTCTCTCGTATTATGCTATATTCAGCTATTCCGGCTATCTTAACTGCAACGACGATGATCCTATTCTTTAATGATCCCGGTAGTTTTACAGGGACCACCATGGGTATAGATAATATACTTATCTTAGTGACGGTGTCTGTAACAATCTCACTAGCACCTTTTATGCTCTTGACATCTTATATACTTCGTATCACTACTTTAGCAAAAAGGACTCTTGCGATAGGACCTTTCATCCTCAGGGAAACTGAACAGGAGTAGTCAGAGATAAATCAAATAATGGATCTAGTTGTCGATGCCGAATTCCGTTTTTTTCTGCATTGAGGTAGAGTTACAGCCAATTAAGATCTTCAGTACTAACGATCTTTTCTAGCATCGATATCTAAAGATGTTCTATCGATGATCTTACACCAGCAGGAAAATAAAAAGAAGTGTTTTTGATCGCTAGCTCTCCAATCATTCCGGTTCGACGTAACTCTCGATCAGGATCACCCTGTCCGGTTCTACACTCTCAATTTCATCTATGGAAATCTTCAGCCTCCTCTTTTTAGGTGACATACCGGTAGGCTTCGCCAAGATATTCCAAACTTTCCAGGGTTGTGAATCGATCTGGA
This sequence comes from uncultured Thermoplasmata archaeon, assembly GCA_964398905.1. Taxonomy (GTDB): domain Archaea; phylum Thermoplasmatota; class Thermoplasmata; order Halarchaeoplasmatales; family Halarchaeoplasmataceae; genus Natronoplasma. The sequence goes on along the minus strand of CAYNOV010000091.1, from coordinate 3,394 downwards.
TCTCGAAGTCATAGATCGTGCCTATCTTCTCTTCATCTTTGTTCATCAGATCTTTTCCTTTGGTCGTTGATAGACTGATATCTATATCGCTGGAATGGCTTTCCTTTCCGTGGTCGATACTTTTCTCCAGCGTTATCCTTTCTTCATCGACATATGTCAGATCACTCACCCGGAAATAGTTCTTCTCCGTCTTGATCATCCCACTTTTCATCTCGACCTCACTAGCTTCCCAGTGTTTTTTTGATCTTTCTCCCAGTATATCCACGATCTTCCCGGCGTTCTCCTCGGTAGGGGTGTTCACTTTCATCTTTATCAACTCTGAATATAGTTTTGTCTTCATGTTTTCATCCCACCTCTTCTTCGATCATCTCCAGGTCTCGTTCGAGTTCTTCGATCTCAGCTTTCATGTCTTTCTGGAATTCATCTATATCTGTGGTTCTAGCTTCGCAGCTCTCTAAATTTTCTTCTATCTCTATGAGATGCAGTTCCCTTATAAGATCGTATCTATCTATGTAATCATTGAAATGCCTATCAAGGTGTTTTTCTATCCTTCGGTCCATCACCCTTCTCTTATAGCCCGTTCCCTCTATCTCTGCTTTTTCCGGCATCATCCCCGTTTTTAATTTAGAGAAGATCGATATCTCTTCATCCCGATTATTTTTCTCTGCATACATTCCCATCATATCAAACCTCCATCTTATACTCTCTCCTCAAATCTTTCTATCTTATCTTCTATCGTTTCGAAGTCCTGGTCTATCTCATCTCTGGTCTGTTTCAGCCGGCCTATCGTTTCAGAAACTTCTATCACCCTGTCATCTATATCTCTAGCCCATTTTTGAGCTTCCTTCTCTGTGACTAGGTCCCACTCGTCCATGATATCTTCGAAGTACTCCTCAAAATACAGTTTAGTATGAGAAGGTACCTCGCCGTATTCTTCTTTGAGCGCTTTTCTCCTCGATACGATAGAGTATAGAAAGAATATCCACGCGATTATTATCGCGGCTAGGATCGCGATGAGGATGGCATCGACGATCATCTCAATCGGCCTCCTTTATACCTACTCTCTTCTTTAGCCTCTCGACCCTTCTTTTGTCGTCTTTCAAGCGTCTTTCCGTATCTTTTTTCCAGTCCTCTAAATCATCCAATTCTCCCATGAATCGTTCTACTTTTTTATCGATGCCGTTAAGATCGGAACGATCCGCTAGCTTATACTCGTCGATATACCGCGGTAGATTATTTTCCACGAACTTTTTGACTTTAGATGAAGGACGAATCGGCCTATCTCTGAACTTCCCTTTTATCTTTTTAAAAATCCCACTTTTTTCTTCTTCTGCTATCATATCACACTCCCACGAAGTACCTATATAACGTTTATATCGTTTAAATATTTTTTTACCATTTCATCTCATTTTCTTCAAAGACTCTGTTCCTTCGATCAATGCTATCAAACTCGCAACATTCTCTGATCGATAAATTGATCTTTTAACAAGGGTAGGAAACAAGAAAGGGATACGGTCCCAGCATATGCCTGATCTATCGACCTATCAAAAAGCCCATCAGATCAGATATTCTCCGTCTTCGATAACCTTCTCGTCGTCCAACCAAACGTTGGTCTTCGTGAGTATCATATCCAAGTGTTCCGGACAAGTCCAGTCAGCGCCTGTATCAAGACCCAGGGGATCACCGAAAGCGATATGTACTCCAGGGTACTTCTCGTCAAGTAGCGAATTGTTGGTGAAACCATCGAGGAATATGTTAGTACCTAAACCTAATTCACCTACTATACTGGTACACTCGCTTCGAGATAGGTAATCTTTCAATTCTTTTTCCAATTCTTTGTTCTCACATCGGACCTCGGTCGCTCGAGGTTTTTCCTTGTTCTCCACCTCGATGATAACAGGCGTTTTGGCAAGGTCTTCGTGCTTGTATTTGTTAGGAAAATGATCGCCGAGCATACCGTCTATGACCAGCTTTCCTTCCATCTCGACAGGAACGGTGAATATCTCACCGTCGGGGAGGTTTCCCCAGTAGCCTTCCTCTTGGTAAACACCTGTGGAGGGGACCCAATCGTACCTGTCCGAAAAGGCCGCAATTATATCTGTTCCCTGCTCGTTGGTGACTCTGATCGTCTCGGTATTTACGAGTTTTTTTCTCAACATTTCCGTGAACTCTTTTATCTTTTGGTAATCCGCGGTCATACCTTGCTTCATAACATCCTCAGTAACGTTGACCATATGACCGTGCCTACCTCCGTCAACCGCGGTCATTATGAAAGGTTTGCGTAAAGATTCTAGTTCTCCATCGTAGGATTTCGCGGTCCAAAAAGTCACGTCAGCCATCTCGGCCTGCTGCTCTATATCTTCTGGAAAATAGGATAAAGGCCTTTCACCGTAAGAGTTAAGATTGTAAAATTTAACCTTGTCAGTTATATTCTGGGCAGCGCTTTTCAAATTTTTTCCTATCTTGGAGGTATTAGAATCAGAGATGATAACGACATTTTCATCGGGTTTAACACACATACATTTTTTCACAGCGTTCATCGCACCTTTTTTCAGACTCATAGATAACACCTAGTTTACTTCTGGTTGATCCTGAATTATAAGATTTTTTATGGTTGAGATATAAATAATTTTCGAATGAATTTTTTAGAGTAGATGGGAGTGACCTTTGATCTGGTAAAGAAGAGGCCTTACTTAAAAACTTTCTTCTTTTGTTCCACGAAGATGATACTGATCGTGTTATCGAAGATATCGGAAAAGGATCTTACTGAGGAGTTTGGATGAGCATAGATGTTTGAAAAAAATAAAGTGCTCGCATCTCCATATATCTTATGTCAGCTATTTAACGAGATAAGATGAAAAGGTGCATCAAATGCGGAGAGAAAGCGAAGGACTAAGATAAGTTTTGTAGATAGTGTGGGAAAAAGACTTCCTTCCCCTGTCTCAGAAAAGCTTGATCTTTTTCGAATACGCTCAAACCGAAGAGTAGGGCGAAGTAGAAGTTTGGAATATTGATACCGACTAACAGGAACTTTCTTCGTACTCTTCAAGGGACATCACTTTATATTCTTCCTCGTCCTTCAAGCCTTGTGCGATCTTCTCTCTAATCTTTAAAGCTTTCTCGGTGAACTCCTCTTCTGAAAACCACTTTACAATCACGGAGGTATCCAATACAATCATCTTTTTCCCGCCAGCGTCTGATCTCCTCTACGCCGTTCCAGTCACCAGATTTCTCTCTTAATCTATCCTGGACCTCTATAGCATCCTCTATCTTCGACCTGTCCCGATATCTAGAGATCGTGAGAAGATCGAATTTTTTCTTCAGTGACTCTAGATCATTTTCCATCTGATTCACCATATCTACGATTATAAAACCAAAAAACATCAACAAATTC
>CAYNOV010000090.1:0-6330 GCA_964398905.1 uncultured Thermoplasmata archaeon | reverse complement strand
TAACCTATGCTAAAACGGTCGGAAGCTCCGTTCTTCAGGGCGGGGAGGATGTCACCTGACCAGAGATCAGCCGACGAATATCGGCCTATTAGAGATCATCTTGGGCAAAGGCAGGTCTCTAAATGGCATATCTCCCTGTTTTTTCTCCAGTTCTTCCTGGAATTCATCTAGACCCATAGTAACTTGTTTCTCTTCACCTCTGATCCTTACTGAAAGTTCCCCGCTCTCGACTTCGTCAGGGCCTATCACCACTACATATGGAATCCATTCCTTTTCTGCGGCTCTGATCTTTTTACCCACTGTCCTATCGGTATCGTCGATATCGATCCGTGCGTTCTCTATCTTATTTTCTAGTTCCTTGACATATTCCAACTGATCATCAGATATCGGGACCAGTCTCACTTGTGTAGGAGCCAACCAATAAGGGAAACACGGTTTCTCTCCACGCTCTTCAGCCATCGCTGCCTGTTCAAGGATGGTGAACATCACCCTTTCTATGGCACCGCTCGGAGAGAGATGGAGTAAGAAAGGATGTCTCTCTTCCCCATCCTCATCAACATATTTTATGTCGTAACGTTCACCCTGCTCAACATCTACCTGATCTGTAACTAATGCTGAAGCTCTGCCCAAGGGATCTATGAAGTTGAACTCATACTTCAGAGCAAAATAAGAATGTTGTTCGTCCCATAGCTCAATCAATGCCGGTTTACCATAATTCTCTACAAGTTCTTTTACTTGATCCTTATTATCTTCGTAATAATCTTCAGTTGCTCGGACAACGAGTTCTAAGTCTCCTGGAACATCAATACCTATCCCGTTCACTACTGACATAGCTAGATCCATCCTGGTCATCATCTCTTCTTTTGCTTGGTCTAGATCTTTACACATAGCGTGGCAGTCGGGCATGGTGAATGCTCTCAACCTTCTCAAACCGGTAAGTTCACCTCTCTGTTCTACTCTAAAAGAATATCTGGTCAGTTCATAAAGCCTTACTGGCATGTTTCTGTAGGATATAGTCATATCGCCAGCCATCAAAAACTGGCCAAAACACGCAGCATATCTCAAAAATACTTCTTTATCAGGTGTTTTCATCCTGTACTGCCTTGCGGGAAAACGATCGAGATGTTTTTTCAAAGCAGGATAGTTTACATCGTACATGATCGGAGATTCGATCTCCATTGCTCCGTACTCCCTGGTCCTCTCACTGACGTAATCTTCAAGAAGACCTTTGACCATCCTACCTTTCGGATAATATCTTAGATTACCTGGATCCGAACCCTCTTCATAATCCACCATCTCATGCTTTCGCATCAGGTCGATATGGGAAGTTTCATCTCCACCTTTTTCTTTTTCACCGGCTTCGTATCGAACGAAATCTTCAAGTCTTTCATCACCTTCGAAATCGTAGCCTTTGACATCTTTACCGTCAACATCTAACTCGTGAAAGGTGCCGTCGACTTCCATTATACCCCAGGTGGATCGGACTTGTTTTTCCGCTTCCAGGGCTTTTGAGACGAATTCATCTTCATCCTCTTCCTCTACAGCTATCTCTTTAGAGAGTTCTGAGAGAGGATGCCCTTTACAACTCAATTGGAACGCTTTGTACCAGCCAAAAGGAGATCGATGCACTTCATAACTTTCAGAGAGCTTTTTTTCTAAACCTTTTAGAACTTCGACTGCAGTATCTGGATCTGAAAGTTCTGAACTGAGATGCGCATAAGGATAGATCATCACCTTATCGATGTCCAATTCTTCTGCTGTATCGGTGATCTCTGTTACGCCTTTATCTATCACCTGTTCTACCTTTCCCTGATCCTTCTCTTCCACTGCAGTGAAAACTGAAAGACACTCTTCCATGCCTCCCTTTTTCATCTCTTCTTCGATCTCTTCCGCTACTGGCGTCTCTTTTTTGACCTCATATCTAAGATAATCGGAATGTATCAAAAGTACTTTCATCTATGATCACCTCAGATTATACCGGTTATGTTCGGTATCAATATACCTGCTACTATCAAGCCGAAAAGGAATCCTATAAGAAAAGCTACTAAGATGTTTGAAGTCCTGTTACTTTTCTTTTTGGGCTCTTCGTAAAATCTTATATCTTTCAACCTTTTTTGCCATTCAAGTTCATCCATCGTCTTATCAGCTTCACTCATCTTCTTCCACCTCTATTTCATCTATTTCTTCTTCGTTCAAATCTCCTTTTTGAGCGAGTTTTATCAGACCGCTGCAGCTCTCGCAGCTTCTTAGTTCGTGATCCCAACAGGAATTATCTCCCTTACAAATCCATCTCCCACAGAACCCACATTGGGTGATCTTTTCTCTCTCCCTTACGCCCTGGCACAGATCACAAACGAACTTATCCATCGAATAAAGATCATCCTCTGGCTTTTCGCCTGGCTCTCGGATCTTTTCGATGACTTCGGTAACTCTATCGAATGCGTCCTGGTTAGACATACAATGGATTAGTTAAATCCTTTGATAAAAAATTTCTGTTTTAAAAAGTAGATTCTCATGGAGATATTCAGAAAAGTTAAGTACATCCCGACCTAATCCTAACCAGAACATGTCAGCCTACAATAGAAAAGACGGTTACTACCATAAAGCCAAACAGGAAGGTTATAGGTCTAGAGCCATCTACAAATTGAAACAGATAGATGATAAATTCAATATTTTCAATGAAGGGGATGTCGTGGTCGACCTGGGTTCAGCACCTGGCAGCTGGAGCGAGTACGCCGTTGAAAGAGTGGGTGAAGGAAATGTTCTCGCGGTGGATAAAAAAAGGATGAGAGATATCGAAGGTGTATCTTTCCATCAGGGCGATGTTACAGATGAAAGTTTTCTAAGAAGGATATCTATAATAGCGGGAGATGTAGACGTGGTGATATCAGATATGTCTCCAGATCTCAGCGGTAATTATTCGATGGACCATGCTAGATCGATATATCTAGCTCAGTACGCTTTGAATTTCTGTAAAGCGAATATGGATAAAGGTGGAAAATTGGTCGTTAAAGTTTTCCAAGGTGAGGACTTCGAAAATTACATGGACGAAGTGAAAAAATGTTTTAAATCGGTCTATGGTCATTCGCCAAAAGCTTCTAGAGAATCCAGCTCTGAAATGTATATAATTGGAAAATATTTTAGAGGTTGAAATAGAGTGTGCAAAGCACAACTCTTTTATACTACTTGGATTCTTAAGCCAAACCACGCTATAACTAAGTAACTTTAATAGCATTTACATGGAGGAAACACTTTGCCTGAAGAAGAAGATCAAGAAGAGGATGATTTCCAATATATCGTCCGGTTGATGAACACCGACCTGGACGGAGACAAACCAGTAGTCTATGCTCTGAGAGACATAAAAGGAGTCGGTACTAGGGTCGCTGAGATGGTCGTGAATAAGACCAACGTAGATCCTACTGCCAAAGTAGGATACCTGGAAGATGAAGAGATAGAAGAGGTAAAACAATCTCTTATGAATTTTACTGATAACGCACCTTCGTGGGCCGTCAATAGGGAAAGGGACCCGGTTACGGGGACAGATGATCATGTACTCAAAAATGAATTGGATACGGTCCATCGAGAAGATATAAACAGGATGCAGAAGATCAGTTCTTATAAAGGTATCAGACACGAGCGAGGACAGAAGGTCCGAGGACAGAGGACAAAATCCAATGGAAGGACCGGTATGGAACTTGGAGTCGAAAAGAAAGTCGCACGGGCTCAAGCCGGCGGTGAAGAAGAATAATACAAGAGGTGACTAGAGATGGGAGATCCAAAATTCAGTAGGAAAAAATTCGAAAAACCATCACATCCTTGGCAGGAAGAGCGTATCAGAGAAGAGAACGATTATATCAGACATTACGCTCTCAAGAACAAAAAAGAGTTCTGGAAAGCTCGCTCTATTTTGAAAAATATCAGAGCCCAAGCGAGGAATCTGCAAGCTAGGCTTAGGTACGGTGAAAAACAGGCTAGAGAAGAGATGGACGATTTGTTGGAAAAGCTAACACATAAAGGATACCTCAAAGGGCAGGATCATACTTTGAATGATGTTTTAAACCTCAGTGTAGAAAATATCTTGAACAGGAGATTGCAGACATTAGTATATCATAAAGGACTTGCTCACTCACCGAAGCAGGCTAGACAGTTCATCATCCACGGACACATCGCGGTCAAGGGAAGAAGAGTAACTGTTCCCAGTTACATAATCGACAAAGAAGAAGAACCAACTATCGAATACTACTCGAACTCCCCTATTTCAGATGAACTCCATCCAGAACGACCAGAAGAGGAAGTCACACCTACAAGGATCCCTAAGATGATACAAAACGATCAGGATCAAGGAGATTATAGAGGGAGATGATAGATATGGGTAAATGGGGAATCGCACACGTATACGCATCTTACAACAACGTGATAATAACGATAACTGATGTCACCGGAGCAGAAACACTAGCGAAATATTCTGGCGGCATGGTAGTACGCCAGGACAAAGACCAATCCTCGCCTTATGCAGCGATGGAAGCAGCTGAAGAAGCTGTAAAAGAGGCAAGAGACAAAGGGGTCACGAAGTTACATGTCAAGATAAGAGCTCCAGGTGGAAGTAAGTCTAGATCACCAGGTCCCGGTTCTCAGGCCGCTATCAGGGCTTTTGCAAGATCGGGTATGAAGATAGGTACTATAGAAGACGTCACACCGATACCTCATGATTCTACAAAGGCTAAAGGTGGAAGAAGAGGAAGACGTGTTTAGAGTTGTGAAGGGTAAAAGATGGAATTAGAAGTAAGAAAATTGGAAGAAAGGAAAGCTGAACTTTTGCTAACAGATACCAATCCGCCTATGGCTAACGCATTGAGAAGAGTGTTGGTAGCAGATATTCCTAAACTCGCTATAGAAGATGTAGAATTCCATCTCGGTACGATAGGTGATGAAGAAGAGGACAAGGAGTATGAGAGTGCAGCACCGCTTTTCGATGAGATCATAGCCCATAGATTAGGTATGCTGCCTATACCGACAGACCTCGAACTTTTCAGTTATAGAGACGAATGTCAGGAATGCGATGGTGAGGGATGTCCGAACTGTACTGTTATATACAGTCTAAACAAGAAAGGTCCCTGTACTGTCTATTCTGGGGATCTCATACCTGTAGGAGAGAACGATCTTAGACCTGTAGATGATCTCATCCCGATAGTAAAATTGAGTGATGATCAGGCACTACTTATGTATGCTACTGCGGAACTTGGTACAGCCAAAGAACACGCTAAATGGCAGCCTACGAGCGGAGTTTCTTACAAATATTATCCTGAGATAGAGATCGATCAGGACGCATGTGATGCATCGGAAGAATGTGAAGAATGCGTAGAAGTTTGTCCGGTCGACATACTCGAGATAGAAGATGGAGAACTGATCGTGACCGATGTTGAGAAATGTAAGTTATGTAAGGCATGTGTAGAAGCTTGTGGAAAAGATGTTATCGAAGTCAACGGTAGAGACGACAAGTTCATATTGACATTTGAAACCGACGGTTCTTTGACCACTGAGCAGACGTTGAAAAAGGGACTCGAAGTTCTCAATCAAAAGTTCACAGACATGATCGATCTGATAGACGAGATTTAGGAACAGTGAGCGATCAACAGATTTTAAATATTTGACTTACTCCTCTAGCTAAATAAATAATCTTTCAATAGTCCGGAAGATGTTAATGAAAGCCGACTTGACTCGGTGTTTTATCTCAACTTGTGAACTCATTCAACTTGCGAGTGAGGCGGAAGGAACTTCCACTAACACTATTACTCGCTAACGCTCATAATGCGAGGGTAGCCAAGCTAGGCCAACGGCGCAGCGTTGAGGGCGCTGTCCCGTAGGGGTCCGAGGGTTCGAATCCCTTCCCTCGCATTTTTTTACTACATGAGAGGAACGAATGGAGTGAAAAAGTAAGCAAAATCTCTGATTCTGTGACATTTATCACACTTCTTGAGCGAATGTGAAAGAAGTTGATAAAAATGGAAAGCGAACATTATTGAGTTGCCAGGCACTTTTTTTGGAGACAAACTTTTAAAATGGATTAGTTACATTAATAAGATTATGAAAGCCGAAGATGAGGAAGAAGATAGGTATGGGGAGATAGACAACAGGTGGGTTATATTCTGATTTATGAGACGGAAGCCATAGCAAGAAAAAATAATTTCTTACTGTAATTTGAACTTAGATGTCTGAAAATCTTCATTTATAGTAATATATAGTAACGTAAATCAAATTATGTTTATCCATTAAGTACATTGAGGCAATCCCGGTAACATTGCTGGATATCATTTTTGTCACTTTTATCCT
>CAYNOV010000089.1:0-6344 GCA_964398905.1 uncultured Thermoplasmata archaeon | reverse complement strand
TATTACTTATAAGAGAGGGTGTTTTTTTGAAATATATATCTTTAAAAATACAAATAAATTCATTCCCGGTAGGTCTCATCGACTTCCTTTTCAAGCAGTTCGAGCTGGTTCTTTTCAAAAGTGTTCGGACTCACTGTTATGAGCATGATAGAATTAGAGACCGCGACCTGATCTTTGAATGACTGTAGTAGATTGAACACTGTTTTGAAACCATTCTTGCTTATCAGGTATTCTAGTCCTCCAAAGAGTAACAGTTCGTTCCCTTTTGATAGGAATCGTTCGATCTCCAGGCTCAGTCTTTCCAAGTTCTTGGCGTTAAGTGCTTCTTTTTGATCTATATCTGAAAGCCAAAGAACTGAAACATCGGAATCAAGATCGTATTTCTTCTTGATCTTGTCAGGATAACGCCTGGTGATACACATGCCGTCTTTTCTCGGATCGCTGTTAAGGAGTTCTGCGAAGGCCTTTTGTGAGAGATCCGGTTTCTTTTCTATGAATAGGTAAGTGGATCCGGATTCCAGATCGGTGGGTACTTCACCTCTGGTGCTTTCCCCTATTTTTTCTCTTGGAGTGGAGGTTTTTGAAGGACGATCGAGTTCGACGGTTTTCTTTTTTGGTTCAGGTTTTTCTTTCTTAGTTTGGCTTTGTACTTTCACCGTCTCTTTTTCTTCTTCATTTTCATCTTCACTGGGGATACTTTCGTTGAATGAATACATATGATTCAAAGCTTCGAAATACTTGCTCTTCTTCATCATCAGGTTCGCTCTTTTGAGGTGAGTGACAGCTTTCGTGATGTCTATGTCGTTCTTTTTAGCTTCCTCCAGCTTTTTGAGACCTTCTTTCATTATCTGAGGCAGAGCTTTTGGTATCGTTTTTTCGAGTTCTTTCTGAGCCAATTCCACGTGGAGTTCGATATCTTTTTCTTGAACCTCTTCCAACGTCTCTTCCGCCTCCTCCACATCTACACCCAGTTTTTTGGCACGATGGATGTAATCCTTGAGTTTCGCTAACCTCTCATCCTCCATCTCTCCCTGCTCTTCGACAAGTTTTTTCAGTTCGTTGACGAGTTCTACCGATCTTCTATATTCACGTTCCATCTTTGCGTCTTCTAGTCGTACCAACCTTTCCTTCAAATCTTCCTTTTCCGAGGCTTTAGACCCCATGATACTGTCTTTCAAAGTTTCTATCTCTTCTGAAAGTTCATCCTCTATCTTCTTTCTGGATCTTTTGTGGGCCTGAGTGAGCCACTCTACCGCCTTATCCACGTTACCTTTTTTCGAGGCGACGAGAGCCTTGGAGATCAATTTCCGTTCTCTCTTCAGAGAAAGATCCATCCTCTTTCCCGCGTCGAGTGTGGAGTCCAGCTGAGTGATGAGTTCGTTTATATCTTCCTTTTTTTCCGAAGTGGTTTGGTATCGTTTTTTCTTTTCTTCGATGGAGGAATCTATCTTTTCTAGTTCGTTCAATGCAGTTTCATGATCGTTCTTTTCCAATCTGATTTTAGCTTCTTCGATCCGATCTTGAAGGTCTTCTACGCCTTTTATCTTGTCTTCGAACTTGTCGAGCTTTTCCTCTATCTCTTTTAGTCTTTTGAGGAAAGTCTCCCCTTTTTCAGCGAGTTCTTTCGATCTTTGTATGGTCCCTTCAGCTTCGTCGAACCTGTTGGAATCTATATGTTCCTGAGATCGTTCTATGAGTTCTTTCGCCTTTTTAAGAGAGATATCCTCTTTTTGGAATCTAGCAAGCCTGTTCTCAGCGTTCCTCAACCTCTCTTCAAGTTCTTCTTTCCTTTCGATCTCTTCCTCGACTCGGTCTTCTTCTAAATCTTCATCTTCTTCGAAAGCGAGTTCTTCCAAGTCCTGAAGGGCCTGATCGATATCGTCGAGTTCCTCTTCTTTTTCATGCTCTTCTGACTCTTCTTCTTCATCTAGAAATGAAAAGGTCTCTTCCAGTTTTTTTTCTTTCTCTTTTTCTGGGTCTTTTTGTTTTTCCTCAGGATCTTCTTCAAGGCTTTCGAGAAGATCGTCCAATTCATCGATATCTCTCTCTTCATCTTTTTCTGTCGTTTCGTAGATCTCCTCATCCTCTTCTTCATCATCTTCTTCGAAGATCGCACCGCAGCTGGGACATTCGTCCATATGCTCTTCAACTTCAGAATCGCAGAGGGGACAGATAAAAACGGTTATCTCCTCGTTAACTTCCTCGTAGTCTATCTCGTCCTCGTCTATACTGAAATCTTCATCATTTTCTTCGTAGGAGTCCTCGTTTTCAGGAGTGCTTTCTTCCTCTTCGAGGATAGTCTCCGCGTCATCCATCAGCATCTTGTCTAGTCCACAGTCTGGACATTCATCCATCTCTGGCTCGACTTCTCCTCCGCAGACTGGACACCTGATGCTACACTTTCCTGCCAGCTTTCGACACCTCGCGGGATTATTTAAAGTGAGATGTTTCATATATAGGTTTTCTTGGAAGAAATCGAGGTTTTCCTTCAGATGTCTGTTATATCTGGAGAGATATGTGAATATCTTTTTAATACGAGGGCAGTAAAGTGAGATAGTAGAAGTACGAGAGGAGAGAGAAGGAGAAGTATGAATATACTGGTAGAGAGGCCCAAGAGTAGAAGTGGTAGGCCTCCGTGAAGAGTTCTGGGCACGTTAAGCGAAAGAGGTAAGAGGTAAACAGCACCGATGGTGACGGCGGAGGAGAAAAGAGCCGCGGTGTGTATCTCGCCTCTCCATCTACCACCCAAGTGCATGGTCAGGAGCACCGACACTACGACCACTAGTGGAAGTATCCAGAGGCCTACACCGAGCAGAGCGAGAGGTAGAACGACCAGAGAGATCGCTCCGGCTTTCAAGGGAAGAACGAGGTCGAAATCGATCCTGCCTATACCGGTCAACCAATCGGTGAGTGTTTTAAGGCGTTTTAGGTATGGAGATCTTTCATCACGGTAGATCTTCTTACGGGCGTTCCTGTATCTCCTCCACATGATCAACTCTTTGAATAAGAACGAGAGGATCATTATTGTCGCGAGGGAAAGGGTGGTAAGCAGCAGTATGGTCAGAACAGCTATCAACGATGGACCGTGTTCGGGATAGGTATCCATCACGTTCATGATGAAACCGTCGGGATACATGCCCCAGTAGGCTGAATTGTGGTTCTGTATCTCGGCGGTGTACTGCCCCTGTTCAGCGTTTTCAGGAACGTAGATGGTGTATCCTACCCTTTCGTCGCTCCTCCTTTCGACTTCTACGTATCGTTCTTCGAACCTTGTCCAGCTTCCTGCGTTCCCGTCGGCTCTAATGTAAAGTTTTGAAGAAATAGCTCCTTGATTGGAAACGGTCTGATTGCCTCTGATTTCCTGTCCCGGCCTTACGTAAGAGAAGGTTTCGTCGCCAGGTTCCGCTTCTTCCCCTACGCCTATGGAGATCTCTTTCGTTTCGCTTCCGTAAGCTAGAGTTGGCAGGATGACCAGTGAAAACGCGATGAGAAGGACGCCGAAGATGTAAAGATAGTTCGTCTTCTCTTCGTTGGTCTTGAGTATGAGATCAGCGAGTTCCGAGTCATCGTCTTCGTCGGGTGAAAGGACCAGTATGAGGATGATCATCAGGACCGCAGTCACCAAGGGTATACCCATCAACATCTCCGGCCCTCCCATGTTGGCGAGTATTATGCCTAAGGTGGTGGTGAGAGAAAGCCAGATGTGGCCGATCTGTGGAAGAGTGAAAGGCGAACCTCTGACCGAGACCACTTCACCGAGGAGTTCTGATTCGGTTACTGGACTGGGATCTGGATCTTCGTTGTTATCTCCTTGAGTGATGAGTTGCTTTTCGCCGTTCTCCTCCCTGATCTCGATGACGCGGTGGGTGACGAGTTCTTCTTCGTGAGTCCTGCTCCTGAAGACTATTATGTCGTTCTCCTCTATGGATCCTATGGTGGTAGGCGACCAGAAGACCATGTCTCCTACATTCATCGTGGGCTCCATACTATCGCTGGATACAACTGCGACAGGCGAGGCGAGTTCCTCTCCACCTGCGAAAGCTACCATCCTGCTCGCGAGTATTAGAAGAAGAGCTATGATCATGAGGTTGCCCAAGGTCTTGCCGAGGTCCAGGCTGAACGATCCTTTTGAAAAGGAGAAGATGTGAGTTTCGGTTCGAGTATCTTTTTCCTTGCGGAGAGAGGGGAGTTCGGTCTCAGAAGCCAATCATCTACCACCTCTCTGGATCTTGTTTGAATACTTCGCGATGTATATGAATGAAAGTCCTGTTAGGAGGACTGTGAGTCCGAGCTGGAAGGTCGTTCTTTGAGTGCGGTCCTCGAAGAAGCCGGTTTGCTCTTCCGCTTCTACCGTTATCTGTACGGAGTCTTCCGCACTCCTGCCGCGCTCGTCTATCACGGTGAAGGTGATGTTATGAGTTCCTGGACTTAGAGTTGTGGTGAATTCTTTTTCGTTGGAGATGAAGCCGTCCAAGTCTGAAGTCCATTCGTAGCTGGTGTTTCCAGATGTTAGTGTGGCGTTTCCGATGAAAGTTATCTCTTCTCCTTCTTTGATGTGATGTGAGGAGACGTGTTCTATCTCCGCGATAGGACCCTCTTCAGGTACTAGGAGGTCGATAGGTGGAGATTCAGCGGTGAGGTTTTCGTCCTCGGCGTCGTGAGCGGTGAAGATAACGTTCTCTAGTGAGGTGGAGTCCTCGTCCGGTGTCCAGGAAGCTATTCCCGCGGGTTCCAGCTCTATCTCTTCGTGTGTGGTGGAGAAGGTCATGTTGTGTGGGTCTTCTCTGTCGGTGAAGTGGTCGTTGAGGTTTACTTCCCACGTGGTGTTGAGTTCTACGACTCTGTCGTATAAGCCGCCTAGGTATTCGGGAGGAGTGTTCTCCCATTCGAACGTGAGAGTGATCGGTGGAGTTTCCGAGCTCAGATGATCGTGGTCTCTGTCCTGTGCCGTGAATGTTAGATCTTCTATCCTTTCTTGATCTCCGAACTCGGGTTCCCAGACCGCCCACGTTGTGTTGACTATGTTGACGTCTGGATGATCGGAATAGTAGTTGAGGCGCCACGGCTTCTCGTAGTCGAACTGTTCAGATAGATCCACAGTCCATCTTTCTCCTTCTTCTATCGTGGTGTCTTCAAGGTCTCCTACGTATTCCGGCGGGAAGAGCGTGTGGTTCACGGTGAATCTGAAAGTAGCGAGGTCATAGTGGTCTTCGTGTTCCACTCTTACGGTAGTGTTGGAGGTACCGTGATGATCTTCTTCTGGTCGAGCCGTTATGTATTTGTCTTCTACATCGACGTTCATATCAGGATCTTCCTGCTCTTCCAGGCTGTAGTTGAATTGGGTTGGGTCGAGTTCCGGATGATCTACGTGATCGGGTAAGAAGGTCGAGTCTCCGGGCTCCAGGACTTCGTTCCTCTCGATGGTTATATCTGGAAGAGGTCTGAAGAAGGGAGCTTCGTAAGCGACTACGTCGACTTCGATAGTATCTTCTATCGTGTAGCGTCCGGCTTCAAGAGTAAAAGTCACGGTTTCCGTCGTCTCTTCGGGATAGTTCAGTTCGACGCTCAGGTTCTGATGAGTGGTGATCCTTTCGGAGTTCGAGGAGAAGCTGTAGTTATCGAACTGTTCTATTCCGGAGATGTAGTCGGAGAGGTCGTACCACGTGGTGACGTTGGCTCTCCCGCTGAGATCGGGGAGTTCCATCTCCGGCGGGTTGGGGACCACTTCGACCTCGAAGGTGTTGCTTTCCTGCGTGTAACCATCTTCGTTGGTGGCGCTGACCCTGAACTCCCAACTTCCGGTCTCGTCTCCGGCGTCGAAGTTGACGTAGTTGTCTCTCAAGTTCGCGGACACGTTTTCTTCGGACTCCTGATACTCTACGCTGTAGGAGACGTTGAGATCGTTGGGATCGTAGTAATACTCCGAGAGATCGATGAGTTCTTCCTCGTGATTCCGCTCGATGGTGTAGGTAGAAGGTATGGGTTTTTGTAAGATCGGTGCTCTGCCGTCGTAAGATACAGTGACTTCTACCTCGAAGGTAACGTCGTCTTCCGCGCTCATGTTGATAGGTACTTGTGCCCAACCGGTCTCGTTGGCCTCAGCACCGTCTACGTGATCTTTCACAGCCTCAGTTATATCTATTTCCGGCCGATAATCGTAATCTATGAACAGGTCGGAAAGAGTGAAGTTGGCATCGTATTCGGAATGTACGGTTATGGGAACTTCCACCATCGGATTGCCCCACTCGTCTTCTGTGGGCTCGGCCTCGTCGAGGTAAGACTGGATCGGAGAAGCGAGGTTTGGAACTCGCTCGCGCTTCCAGTTGAGCTGGTTGCGTGCGACA
>CAYNOV010000088.1:0-6351 GCA_964398905.1 uncultured Thermoplasmata archaeon | reverse complement strand
TCCTCTATAGATTCTATGTATTTTTGCCCGGCTCCGACCTCTTCATAATTCTCCTTAGCCTTCAATAGAGCGTCTCTAGCCTCTTCTATATTTCCTTTCGCCTTGTGGGCTCTACCTAGTTCTACCCTATCTTCAGCTTTTGGGAAAGGTACGTCGAAGTCCTCCATGATCTCTTCCGCTTCCTCGAGCAATTCTATAGCTTCATCCAACTCATCTTGCTTCCGCTTTATCATGCCTTCGACCCTCTTAACGCTCGCCAATCCTAGTTTTTCCCCAAGATCGGACATCTTTTTCTCCGCCTCTCTAAGTTCAGTTTCGGCAGTTTCCAGCTCGCCCAACCTTGTAAGAGCTTCAGATTTGTTGAATCTACCCCAGGCGCTCATCCGATCGTTTCCTATCATATCAGCATAATTTATACATTCCTGGAAATGATCGATAGCCTCTTCATAATCACCAGTTTTTAAGAATTGATCCCCCATATTGTTATGAACTCTGGCCAATTGACCGTAAATATCTTTAGATTCCAGTATCGGAAGACCTTTCTCGTAATACTGCATCGCGGTCTCGTGGTCCCCCTCTACAGCAAAAACGTTACCCAAGTCTATATAATTCAAAGCCAATTCCTTATTATTACCCTCTTTTTGCGCATTCTCGATACCTTTTCTGTAATGCTCTCGCGCCTCTTCTAGATGACCGGTCCTCCAACAGATATATCCTAGACCTCTTCGACATTCCGATAGACCACTTATAGAATCTTCTAAACCTTCTATTATCTCCATCGAACGATCGAAAAAATCTCTAGCCTTATCATAATCTTCCATCTGTCTATAAAGATGACCCAATCTTCTCAATGCGAGCGCTATCCTACCTTCGTCCTCTATCTTCTCAGCTTCCTCTAGTAACCTCTCATAAGCATCTTTGGCAGGCTCCCAATCGCTCATATCATAATAGAGTTCACCGATCCTTTGGATCTGAAGGAGTTTCATCTCACGTTCCTTTTCATCATCGAATCCCTTACTTTTCTCTAGAGATTCCAAAGCCTTCTCGAAATGTTCTAAAGCTAGAGATATATCAAGACTTTGGAGAGCTTTCTCTCCAGCATTCTGCGAGTAACGATAAGCTTTGTCGTATTCTTTACCTTCATAGAAGTGATGGGCTAATTCGTAGAGATAATTGTTTATCTCATCTTCGTACAGGTCTTCCATAGCTGTACCTAACAACTTATGTGTGACCCTCTTTCTGCTCCTACCCATCTCTTCTCGGAGGGTCGTTCTAGTCTGCAGATGGTCGAACCTATACAGTTCTCTTTCAGAATCTTCTACTTCTTCAACTATACCTTGATCTCGTAATTCGTCGATGATATCGAGAAGGGAGATAACGTCCATATCGACTACTCTTTCTAAAAGCTCAAAATCAAATTCGTCTCCGATCAGTGCAGCGAAATATAGGACCTTTTTTTCGTCTCTTTCTAACCTCTCTAATTTCCTGCTAGCTATATCTTTAAGGCTAGAAGGCAGAGTTATATCAGAAACTTTTTCGGCCGTATCTAGGTCAAAGGAGCCCGGGGATATAAGACCCTCCTTTTCCATGGCATCCACTATCTCTACGATATAGAATGGATTCCCTTCAGTCTCTCTATATATGGTCCATATGAAATCATCAGGCAGAGTTTCTTTCCCGATGATATCTCTCAAAAGATCCGCCACAGAAGGTTGATCAAATCTTGATACCTTCACACTATCGATCAAATTTTCTTCTTTCATCCTTGTGAGTGTTTCTCTCATAGGGAGTTCTTCTTCCATGTACTTCAATTCATCAGTCCTGTAAGCTCCAAGGAATAATATCCTATCATCGGATATCTTCCTACCCAAGTGGTGCATCAGCTGCGCAGAAGATTGATCGATCCATTGAAGGTCGTCCATGAAGAATATCAAGGGGTCTTCTTCAGAAAGTTCTATCAGTAGATCAGACACTTCGTTGAACATCATCTCCTGCTGATCGCTAAAGGATATATCTGCAGAATCCTCTTCATCCATCCCTCTTCCACCGATCAGACCCATAGGTGTAGTTTCAGATGAAGTAGAAACATCGGGCTGAACGAAGCCAGGACCGAAATTACCTTCTTCGTACGACTCCTCTTCCTCTTCAGCTAAATGATCTTCCAAAGCATCGTAAAACGGAAGATACGGTTCGGTACTTTCATGATATAGACATTTACTCCTTAAAACGTGAAAACCTTCTTCTTTACACCTTTCTATGAACTCTTCAGCCAGTCTTGTCTTCCCTACGCCGGTTTCTCCTTGAATCAACACAACTTTTCCACTACCTGAGGCTGCGAGGTCTTTATAGTGTAAAAGCTCTTCTAACTCCTCCTCACGATCGATGAAAGACGATCCAGATTCATTGTCCACGGAATTAGATCTCGGCATCCAATGATTGGATTACGTTCTTTTTTATTAACATTTCCCCTTATATAGCAAAAAAGAGTGAAAGGATGTTTTTTGGACGACTTACGAGATCACTAAAGGAACTCCCAGTCATCTCCGTTCGAAGAAGAATGATGTCTGACGGAAGATCTCGGTACAGAACTTTCCTCTTGGAATACCTGTTTAACGTTTTTCCCGGGTCCGCTTTTGTCGGCATCCTCTCTTCGACCTTCGCTTCCTCCACCCGATACTGTCTTTAACTTAACAGTGTCATTATTGGATTGACGCTTTTGGTGCCTATCTCCGCCGTATCTAACGGGTCTCATCTCCTGTAATCTTGAAGATCCAGCGGAATTGACAGCTCTTCTTTCGTTCATAGGATTCTTTGCATAACGGTGAACCGAGGAGATCTCCTCTTTGACACTATCTAACGAGTTGATACCATCGGAGAACTCCTTCCTCTTTTCATGTGAAATTATACCGCCTATGTAGGCGAAGATCACTGTCAAGACATAACTGTTAGAATCGAAGGGGACTCCAGCCCAAACCCTATCAAAAAAAGTTGTCCAATACTGTTCTACGAAAGCAAGATAAGGTCCAAAGAAAGAATGACCCATAGCCATGCCTATCAATCTATCGGGATATTCGACCATCGAATCGATGGCGAAGTAAACGTATCCTTGTGTTATCAAATAGTAAGCGGAGGCGATTATGCCTAGAGAAACTATCGAAGCGAAAAGACCTTTCTTGGGCCCTCCTGTCCTTCTACCTCCTACATATCCCGCGAGCATAGGACCGAAAAGGGGTATCCACCACAACAGTGCTGACAAAACTACAATATATTTTACTCCACTCCAAAAATCGTAAGTTATCCTTCCGAATTGCTTTACCTTCCTGAGTGCTGATCCTCGTTTTTTTTCTTTCTTGAACTTCAACAAGCCCTCTTCCTCTAATTTTCTCGTTGCAGGATCCCGATCCTTTGTTTTTCTCAGGCGCATTATTATCCCACTATAGTGCCGAAAACGTCCGACGGAACGTCCGACAACTATACTAGGTTTTGCAAATTATTTAAAAGTTTCTATGGTTTACATATCTTGTCATACGTTCATCGGATCGAGTCCAATACCTCTTCTATCTTCTCGCGGTGTTCCTCAGCCAACCTTTCAGTCGTCTCTCTATCAGGGGATTCAGCATATATCCTGTATTTGGGTTCAGTACCCGATGGCCTGATCAAAACCCAACCTTCCTCATAGTAGATCTTCAGACCGTCGGTGTCATCTATCTCTTCCTCGCTGTAAACTTCTTTCAACTCTTCAAGGAGCGCTTCCTTCAGCTCTTCTTCACAATGAACGCCTTTCTTCTCTAAAGAGTAGTCAGGTAATCCATCCACCAACTCAGAAAGAGGCCCTTCCTCCACGATCATCTCTATCACAAAAGCAGCTGTCATCGCAGCGTCTCTACAATACTGGTGATCCGCAAAGATCAAACCGCCGTTCTCCTCCCCACCGAAGATGGCATCTACTTCTTTCATCTTCCTCGCTACTATGGGTGAACCCACCGCGGTATAGATCAGGCTGCCGCCGTTCTCTTCAACGACATCTTCAACGCTGCTGGAAGAAGAGACAGGCGTCACCACGATGCCACCTCCGTTCTCCTTCACCAGTCTCTTCGCAACTAACGTCAATATCTTGTCCCCGTGGATGAATCCGCCGTTCTCATCGATGAATATCGTTCTGTCCGCGTCTCCATCGTGTGCGATGCCTAGATCGAATTCATCTGATGAAGTCAACTCTATAAGGTCCTGGAGATTCTCTTCTGTAGGTTCGCTGTTATGTCCGGGAAAGGAACCGTCCGGTTGAGCATTGAGTGTGGTAACATCACAACCTAGTTTCCTAAGAAGATAAGGAGTGAGGTAACAGCCGGCTCCGTTGGCACAGTCAAGAACCACTTTTAGGCCGGCCTCTGATATGCTTTCCTTATCTATCTTCTCCTCTATAGATTCAGAATAGAGTCTGAGAGGATCGTCAGTTATCATCTCACCTACTTCTTTCCACCCCACATATTCAAAATCCTCTGAGAAATAGATCTCCTCGATCTCTTCTTCCATCCACTTTATCAGTTCAGTCCCATCTTCATCTATACATTTGATACCGTTGAATTCAGGCGGGTTGTGTGAAGCTGTGATCGCGATGCCTAGATCGGCTTTTTGTTTCGTATAGTATTGGATAGCGGGAGTGGGAGCTTCTCCAAGATCGATGATATCGCAGCCGACAGACATCAATCCAGAAGAGACCGCATTCTTCAACATGTAGTTCGATATCCTAGTATCTGTTCCTATCGCAACATCATTTCCCTTGCCTACCCAGGTACCTATAGCTTTGCCAAGGTCCATGGCCAGCTCAGTATCCATATCTTCGTTTACCTTCCCTCTTACTCCATTGGTTCCGAACATTTTCGTCATATGTCATACCTCCTCAGGTTTCAATTTTTCATCTATCATAACACTACCTTCTTCCAGATACAAGTTATCAGATATTATGGAATCTTTTATCGTCACACCCTCTTCAACTACTACGTCATATCCTAAGATGCTGTTCTCTATCAGGCAGTTTTCTCCTATCTCGACTCCGTCGAATATAATAGAATTTTCTATTTTGGACCTTCCTATAGTGCAGTCTTCACCGACAGTAACGTGTTCACCGAGATCACCTTCTACCACGGTCCTTTCCCCGATCAAATTTTTCTTACCCGATGAATCAAGAAGAGTCCGGGTCGCTTCAAAAAGACTCGAAGGTCTGCCGCAGTCGATCCAATATCCTTCGAATCCGTAACCGAGAAGTCCTTCATCCACTAATTCTGGAAATATCTCACGTTCCATAGAAACTTTTTTTCCGGGAGGTATCCTATCCAAAACTTCAGGCTCCAATATGTAGTGGCCTGCGTTTATCATGTTCGAGAAAGCTTCCTCACGATCGGGCTTCTCCTGAAACTTTTTTATCCTGTGGTCCTCGCCGATGTCCATCACACCGAACTCAGTGGGATCTTCAACGCGCCAGGAGGATATCGCTCCTATACTGTCTCTTTTTCTAAAAAATTCGAGAAAATCTTCAAGATCCAAACTTGATATTATATCGGAGTTCATAACGAAAAAAGCTCCATCGATGTGCTCCTCGACGTTCTTCACGGCTCCTGCCGTCCCTCTAGGTTCGGGTTCATCGACTATGAACACCTCTCTATCCATCTCTACTTCTTCGAAGTATTCCCTCAAAATGTCTATCTTGTAATTAGCTGCTAGAACTACCTCGTCGACTTCTTCAGGTAGAGAATCGATCATATGCTGGATCAGGGGTTTGTTCAGTATGGGTAACAGGGGTTTGGGTGTCGTATAAGTCAATGGGCGCATCCTGGTTCCGAATCCTCCCGATAGTAGGACAGCTTGCATCGCTTCTCACTACCTCTGTTATACTAATAAATATTACGACTCGTATTTTTCGATCTCATCCATCAATTCATCAACACTCTGAAAACTCTCAACAACATCTAGATCCCAAGTGCCTAAACCGACTATCTTCTTCCCGTACTTGTGAGCGAAACAGATCTCAGAAAGGGTCCCATATGCGCCGTCTATCGCTATGACGATATCGCCGTTCATCACCACTAAAGAATTCCTCATCATGCCCAATTCAGTGACTATAGCGTGATCAATGAACTCGTTAGCTTCCCCTCTATCTGAAGAAGGGAGTATACCTATCGTTTCGCCGCCTTCAACTTTAGCGCCTTTACAGACCGATCTCATGACGCCGCCTCTTCCACCGCAGACGATGGTATGTCCTCTTTCAGCGAGTCTCCGACCGAGTTCTTCAGCGGCTGTAAGATCCTCTTCTCCAGCGGAACCTATGTCTCCTCCAATCACGCTCACGTACAT
>CAYNOV010000087.1:0-6362 GCA_964398905.1 uncultured Thermoplasmata archaeon | reverse complement strand
GAAAATTATCGGGCCTCTGCAGAATTATTTGAAGAGGCAAACATGCCGTTCGAGAGTGTTAACATGCTCCAAGAGATCGGTATGATCCTATCGGAGTTGGACCGTGATGATGAAGCGATCGATCACTTTGAAAGGTCTATGAAGATCTGTGAAGAAAATTCTTTTGTGGTATATCAGGCCTGGAGTCTATTCAATCTTGGCGAACTTTATCTGGAAAACGGAGAGAAGAAAAAAGGTGAAACTTACTTAGAAAAAGCTATCGAATCTTTTGAAGGATCTCAAGATCACTATGGTGAAGCGGGAGCAAAACTGACCATTGCAGGCCTTTTGATGGAAAAAGGTGATATTTCAAAGGCTGAAAAGATGCTGAACGATGCTTTAGGGATGTTCAAACAACTGGAGATGTCCGAATCTACAGCCGAAGTGCTCTATCGATTATCGGAAATACATGCTGAAGAAGAAAGATTTGATAGAGCTGTAGAAGATTTGGAAAAGGCGCTAGAGATCTATGACAGTCTCGATATGAGCGATATCAAAGAGGATATCGAGAGTAAAATAGCTGATTTGACCAAACATTTAAAATAGTAAAAGAAGAATTCCTTCACGGTATCATGGTAAAGCCATCGGGTTTCCTGAACGAACATTTGAACGACGAGGTCGAGTTGCTCTTAAAGGACGGTAGTACCATAGAAGGTACACTGGTAGGCTACGACGATCATATGAATCTAGTCCTTGAAGATTCGGAGGAGAAAAAAGAGGACAAGCACAGGAGGATAGGAACTATAGTTCTAAGGGGCAACAACGTTGTGACTATAAACCCAAAATAAAAATTGTAAATTTTGAAAGGGTTCAATCGTCTTCCATTATCTCTTCGACTTCTTCTTTAGAGGGTTGCTTTTCAGCTTTTTCAAGGTATTCTGGTTCGATCTCTTTGACGATATAGACGTCTTTACCGGCCTCCATTATCTCATGACCGTCTTCTATTGCTTGTTCAGCATCGACTTTCAAGATGACCGGCTCGTCGGTTCTGACCGCTCCTGCTTCTACTGCCGATTCATAAGTTCCGCTGAGGTGAACGTAAGAACGATCTGAAGGCCTTAAACCGCCCTCGAGTAGTAATTCACTCTCTTTTTCAGTCGTAGGGGCGTAAAGAACTTCAGGTATATCTTCGGTAGGAAGGTCGAGATCGACTTCAACCGAATGCCCATAAGTCGCTCTGATCCTATCTCCATCTCGCTGATATCTGTTCTTCTCGTCAGTCGCAGCCAAAGCTTTGACGTGGTACTGTCTCAGCCAATGAAAACTCTTCTGTCTGTTCCTAAGAACCTTTACAAAATGCTCTATACTTATCCATCCCCTCTCGTCCATCTCTAGGCCGTACTTGTCTGGAAAATGTCTCAATACTCCTGCGGTGGTTTTACCTAAGTTTTCACCTTCTTCGTCACTCATGATGAATTTTCCTCTTTCTCCACACTCAGGACACTCTTCGTCACGATAATAACCGTGTTCCTCGCACTCCCTTATCATAATATCTATCACCGAAAACAAAGATGGAATATTAAATCTTTTGGCCTCTATCTCCCTCAAGATGCAAAATTTTATTATCATCACTTCAGTTTAAATGATGATCATCATGGATGATATGAACTCACGTTTAAAGGATTTTCACAAGAAAAGCCTGGAAGAGCGCGTTGAATTGATCAAAGAAAATTCCGACGTTGGAGACGCTATAGAGGATCTAGTCGGAAAGGGACTCACTAACGATAAAGCGGATCAGATGATAGAGAACGTGATAGGTACTTATGAACTTCCAGTGGGTATAGCGACGAACTTCAAGATAAACGATAAGGACTATCTTATCCCGATGGTCATCGAAGAATCTTCTGTCGTCGCAGCTGCATCTTACGGTGCCAAACTAGCGCGGAAAAGTGGAGGATTCCATGCTAAAGCTACCGAACCTGTGATGATAAGTCAGGTGCAGGTGACAGGACTTTCAGATGCTCACGCTGCAAAGATGAAAGTGTTGGAGAAGAAAGAAGAGTTGATGGATCTTGCAGATGAACAAGACCCGGTTTTGGTGGAACACGGCGGTGGGGTCAAAGATATTAGATGTAGGATCTTAAACAGCAGCTTTGGTAAGTATCTGATAGTACATCTGTTAGTCGATTGTAGAGACGCTATGGGGGCTAACGCTGTCAACACCATGGCAGAAGCTTTAGCTCCTAAGATAGAAAAGATAACCGGCGGGACAGTCTATCTGAGGATACTCTCGAATCTTGCGGACCAACGTTTGGCAAGAGCTAGAGCGGTCTGGGGCAAAGAAGATATAGGAAAAGATACTGTAGAAGGTGTCATTCAGGCCTACGAATTTGCCCGTGTCGATCCATACAGGTGTGCCACACACAACAAAGGGGTGATGAACGGTGTTACGGCGGTAGTGAGCGCAACTGGTAACGATACTAGAGCAGTCGAATCAGGAGCTCATTCTTATGCGGCTTCAGGCGGAGGTTACTCTCCATTGACTACGTGGGAAAAGACTGAAAACGGAGATCTGGCAGGCAGTATCGAGATACCCGTACCGGTGGGTACAGTCGGAGGCGCTACTTCTTCTCATCCCGGTGCTCAAGCCAACATGGAAATACTCGGTGTGAAGAGCGCTTCAGAACTCGGGGAGGTTTTGGCCGCAGTGGGTCTTTCACAGAACTTCGCCGCACTCAGAGCTCTAGCTTCAGAAGGTATACAGAAAGGACACATGAAACTTCACGCTAAGAACGTAGCTGTTCAGGCGGGAGCCGAAGAGGAGATGGTGGATGAAGTGGCTAAAAGGATGATAGAAGAGGACAAGATCAGAGTGGACAGAGCAAAAGAAATAGTTGAGGAACTCGGTGGATAAACACCTTTTTCATTGCGACCCAGTTTTTTTCATATATTCGTCTCTTTTCTTCTTAGCCTCTGTGATCTTTTTCTTCAATCGCTCTATTTTATCTTCGTGCTTTTCGATCTTTTTTTCGTACTTTTCTATCTTATCTTCCATCTTTTCAGCTTTCCTTTCGTATTTAACTTCCTTGTCCAACTTTTTAGCTTCTTCCTTTTCCCTCTTGGCCTTTTCTTCCAATTCCTTCCCGGGTTTTTCCTTCCCCATATTATCAGCTCAAAAAATTTTATTATGGTGTGCTTCCTTTAGGTCCTACTTTCTTTGCCTTTTTTTCGTACTGTTCCTTCTTTTTCCTAGCCTTCTTTATCTTATCTTTGTACTTGTCTATCTTTTTCTCGTATTTCGCTATCTTCTTTTCTTGCTTGGCTGCCTTTTTCTGATATTTTGCCTGTTTTTTGAGTTTGTCCGCTCTATCCGCTTTCTTTCCAGCGGCTTTTTTCCTCGATTTTCCTCTTCTACCTTTTGAATTCTTCGCCATCTTCGCTCACCGCTCTAATAAATAGTTTAAGATATAAAGTATTTATTGGTGAAATCTAACGTCAAAAGAAATATAATGGATGTACGTTTTTGTTCATCTATGTTGGAGATAAAGGAACACTTTCCCGATCATCCAGCCCAAAAACGAGTCGTGAAATTTTTTCTCGAAAGCGGACTCTCTGTAGATAACGGACAGATCCAATGCAACGGAGTCAAGATGTCGCCTTCTAGGATCGGTGCTCTATTAGAGGTGGATAGAAGGTCAGTAGGAGCTGCGGTGGAAACTATCGAAGATTCAGAGGAATTGTCCCGGGTATTTTCGAATCTCAAGTCAACAGCGTTCTTCAAAGACGTTGCTAGAGAACTCGATGCCGGGTTGATCGAGATAATACCAGAGGATCCACATGGGGTCGGTATCTTGGCCGGTGTCACCAAAAAGATATCTGATATCGGGATAAGTATAAGGCAGTGTATCACAGAAGATCCAGAATTCACAGAAGAGCCAAAACTATACGTGATCACTGAATCATCGATCCCTGGTGACGTTATAGAAGATATCAGGGATATAGAGGGCGTAAAAAGCGTCATACTATATTGATGTACATATTTGTACAAAAAAGTATTAAATATAACATCAGTGTATCTGATTTTATGAAACCGATAGAAAGGGATTTAGTTTGGCTTTACTAGGCATTTGATAAGTATTCCTTCTATTCTGACCATCTCTCTGCGGATCTTTGTCAATATGACTGTATTGGATGATCTTGCTGTCAGTTTTTCAATCCCAAAGAGGTTAAATTATGAAAAATGAAAAGATCGAGTACGAACTCTCTAAGGAAAAAGTTCCAAAAGCTTGGTACAATATCATCCCAGATCTACCAAAAGAGATGCCGCCTCCAAAAGATCCAGAGAAAGGTTCTTCCCGTCTGGATGAACTGCCTAATATATTCACTGGAGAGGTCCTAAAACAGGAAATGTCTAAGAAAACCCGTATCGATATACCGAAAGAAGTAAGAAGATCGTACAAAAAGGCGGGTAGACCTAGGCCTCTAATGAGGGCGAAGGGATTGGAAGATGAGATAGGAACTCCCGCGAAACTCTATTACAAATCTGAATTCGAAAGCCCTACGGGAAGTCACAAAGTGAATACTGCTATACCGCAGGCATACTACGCAAAACAAGAAGGGTTCGACCGCCTAACCACAGAGACCGGAGCTGGACAGTGGGGTACCGCTTTGGCATACGCCTGTTCCCTGGTAGGCCTAGAACTAACAGTCTATTGGGTTCGAGCAGCCTCTTCTTGGAAGAAGGATCGTAGAAATCTGATGGAATTATACGGAGCTACAGTTTATGATTCGCCAAGCTCTAGGACCAAAGTAGGAAAAGATATCTTAAAAGAAGATAGAGAACATGAGGGATCTTTAGGAATAGCTATCTCCGAAGCGCTAGAGGACGCAAAAGACGATGAAAATGCTGTTTATTCTCTCGGTTCAGTTCTCAATCACGTACTACTGCATCAGACGATCATAGGCATAGAAACAAAGAAACAATTTGAGATGATGGGAGATTATCCGGATCAGGTCATCTCCTGCGTTGGTGGTGGAAGCAATTTTGGCGGCTTGATGATACCTTTCGCCGCGGACGTGATAAATGATGGTGAAGATACAAAATTTATAGCGGCGCAGAGTGAAGCCGCTCCAAATCTGAACGGAGACTACCGTTATGACTTTGGGGATCATGCCGGGCAAACCCCACTGTTAAAGATGTACACCTTAGGGCATCAGTGCGTGATGCCTTCTATCAAAGCTGACGGACTCCGCTATCACGGCGCCGCTCCTATAATAAGTGCCTTGAAGAATGAAGGGATGATAGAAACTATGATATTCCCTAAGAACGAAAAGTATGTATTCGAGAGAGCGAAAAAATTCATCCGGACAGAAGGTTTCCTTCCCGCTCCTGAATCTGCTTACAGCATCGCTGCAGCTATTAACTCGGCTGAAGAATGTAAAAGAAAGGATGAAGAAAAGACTATCGTCTTCAATGTCAGCGGTCACGGTTTCATGGATATGAGAGGTTACCGAGAGGTTTTGGACTTGACAAAAGAGAAAAAGATGTGAAAAAGACTCTCAATGTTTTTTGATATTATGGTAGAATTTGAGTAAAGGCTCCCTGAAGTCCCTTAAAGTACCATCTTTATTTTCGAGTATGTGGAGACTTGGAACTTCCTTAGCAAGGCCCCTTTTAACAAGAAGTTCTTCCAACTTGTCGGCGGTTGTTCTTTTTTGTTTTTTTGATAAAGTTATCAAACCGTATCCCGCTTTTTTAGGAAAAACACCGTTCTCGATCAACTTTTTCATCTTCCTATGTGGACCTCCAAAGTGTGTCGGGGATACAAAGACGTAAAATTCACCTTCTTCCATCTCCTCCGGCTTGGTATTTTCGACGGAATAAATATGGGCTTCCCTACCGTCCTCTTTTACTATATCCATCATTTCTTCCGCCACTAATCCACCATTTCCTTGCTTACCCTCTGATATCACGATAATCTTCATCTGTCAACCCTCAATTTTTTTAATGATTTTCAAGTTATTAGTATTTATGTAAAAATCTGTTACAGATTAAAACGAAAATTTATATCCGTTCCAAGCCTTAGGATGGTAAGAAGGTGTTGATGATGAACTTCATGTTGGACAAGAAAGTATATGAGAGGAAGAAAAAGAAGTTGTTGGATAGGATGAAAGAGATGGAGTTGGATGGACTGTGTCTTTTCTCTCCGACTTTCATTTTCAATCTGACCGGTTTTCCTTTCCTACCCACTGAAAGGCCTATCGCTTATCTACTGGATAGAGAAGGCGAGAAGATGGTCATCCCCAGGCTGGAGAAAGAACATCTTGAACACAGAGAAATAGGATTGGACGAGATGATAATATATCCAGACTATCCGGGGGAA
>CAYNOV010000086.1:0-6445 GCA_964398905.1 uncultured Thermoplasmata archaeon | reverse complement strand
TCGATGATTACGGTACCGTAGTTTGTATTGGAGGGGGAGTCGGAACTCCAGAGATATTCCCAGTTGCGGAGGCTTTAGAGAAAGAAGGTAACGAAGTGATAGTGATCTCAGGATTTAGAACTGAAGACCTAGTTATATGTGACGCTGAGATCGAGGATAGCGGTTGTGTAGATGAATTTTATCTGTGCACTGATGATGGAACCTGCGGGAGAGAAGGTTTTACAACAGATATTTTAGAAGAATTGATAGAGCAGGGCAAAGATATTGACTTAGTCCATGCTGTCGGCCCTCCTATCATGATGAAGGTCATCGCTGACATAACTGAGGAACATGATATTCCAACAAGGGTGAGTCTCAACGCTATAATGCTTGATGCGACCGGCATGTGTGGTGCATGTCGAGTCGAAGTTGGTGATGAGATGAAACTTGCTTGTGTAGATGGTCCCGAGTTCGATGCGCATGAAGTCAACTTTGAGGAGTTCATGAATCGTCTTGAGATGTTCGAAAAAAAGGAAGAAGAGGCGATGGAAAGATGGAAAGAAGAACACGATAATGAGAGGTGCTGCGAATGAGCAGGATTAGCATCCTTACATCCTTGATCACAATGGAGGTGATCTGCGAATGACTGGTGAAGAAGAAAGAATAGAGGTCCCTGAACGTTCCCCAGAAGAAAGGAATAAAGATTTCGATGAAGTTCCTCTTGGTTATTCTCCAGAACAAGCTATGGAAGAAGCTGAGAGATGCCTAGATTGTGCTAATAGTCCCTGCGTTGGTGGATGCCCAGTAGAGATAGACATACCTCGATTTGTTAAACAGATAGCGGATGGGAAATTCAAGGAAGCTCTCGAGACGATAAAAGAAACAAATTTCATACCCGCTATAACTGGCAGAGTGTGTCCGCAGGAGGAACAGTGTGAAGAAGTATGCGTTATGGGCAAAAAAGGCGATGCTATAAACATCGGAAAATTGGAAAGGTTTGTTTCAGATTATGCAAGAGAAAATAATCTGGAAGAACCACCTACGATAGAAAAAAAGAGAGATGAAAAAGTCGCTATAGTCGGTTCTGGTCCAAGCGGATTGACATGTGCTTCGATGTTAGCACAGGAAGGATACCGAGTTACCATCTTCGAAGCTTTACACGAACTTGGCGGTGTCCTGAAGTACGGTATTCCTGAGTTCAGATTACCCAATGAGGTCATCGACCATGAGCTCGAATATCTTGATGAATTAGGCGTTGAGATGAAGATGAACAGGATAGTGGGTCAAAATGTGGGTTTAGAAGAACTAGATGAGGAATTCGACGCTATATATGTAGCTACAGGCGCTGGAGCCCCGCGATTCTTAGGATTAGAAGGGGAAGACTTGAAAGGAGTGTATTCAGCAAATGAATTTTTGACCAGGATAAACTTGATGAAAGCTTACAGATTCCCAGAATACGACACACCTATAAATGACATGGAGAGAGTCGGTGTCATCGGAGCTGGTAATGTCGCAATGGATGCGGCTAGATGCGCTTTGAGGATGGGTGCTGACAGCCATATCTTGTATCGAAGAACTACAGAATGGTCACCGGCGAGAGATGAAGAGATCGAACATGCTAAACAAGAAGGTGTAACTTTTGACACACTTTGTAATCCGAAGAGACTTATCGGAGACGAAGATGGCTGGGTAAAAGAGATCGAACTTTTCGACTGCCAACTCGAAGAACCTGAAGAAGATGGAAGACCAAAACCTGTGATACTTGAAGATTCAGTCCATAAGAAAGATTTCGATACTATCGTGATAGCTATCGGACAAACTCCGAACAAGGTATTTTATGAGAACGCTTCCGGAGTAGATGTCAAAGACTGGGGCGGGATAATCATAGATGATGAATCCAGGATGACCACAAAAGACGGAGTGTTCGCAGGTGGCGATGCGGTCTCAGGTGCCGCGACAGTTATTTTAGCCATGGGGGACGGAAGAGAAGCAGCGAAAAATATAATGGAATATCTAGAGTAGAGTGTAGATTTTCTAAAACCCCTTCCTTTCTTTTCGACAAATTTTAATGTTTGAAGTTTTTAATGATTTCGATGACCGAGATAGAAAGTTTTTATGAAAAAGTTTCTGATATTTACACCGAAAGTGAATTTAGAGAGAAAATTGAGCTAAAGAGTCAGAAATACAACTCATTGCTTGAAAAGGAAACGTTAGCCCATATGATAGTTGCTGAAGAGGGGAGAGATGAGAGAGCTGTCGATGAGATATCTCAGATAGAGCCTGGAGAAGATGCAACAGTCGAAGGAGAGATAATCGATCTTGGAACTTTACGTACATTTGAAAACGATCGCGGCGGTGGAAGAGTCAGGAATGTAAGGATCGACGATGGAACGGGAACTGTCAAAGTTGTCTTTTGGGATGAAGATACAGAAAGAGTTGAAGAAGATTTCACCCTCGGAGATAAGATAAAAGTGGTCAATGGCTACGTTCAAGATAAGGGGTATGGAAAACAGATCTCAGCAGGTAAATGGGGCGAGGTCATACTCATCGAATGAGGCAAAAAGGATTAATAACTTCACGTAAATCCTCTTTCGATGACTGAAAAGGATGAGAAAGAAGGATATATCGAAGAACTGATCGAATGTCCTTTCTGTGGAGGATTTGTACCGGATGAGTTCGAATGTATATTATGTGGTGAGGAAATACTACAAACAGAATTAGATGTTAGAACGAAAACTGCGTGTTCAAGATGTGGATCAGAGGTCGATGAAGAGGCAGATGAATGTTTTGAATGCGGGGCTGTATTTTGATTTAGCCGTATCAGTTTAACGTAGGTTGGTAAAACGATGGCTGATGACGATCTTAATTACGATGATGTGATCGATGTGTGGGAAAGGGAGAAGGAAGCAAAGTTACCCTGTACTTTACCAACCAATTTTTACGAAAGATTAAGAAGATACATACAAGATCTTGAAGACGAAATCGAAGATTTAGAGGTTCCACCGAAAAGCAAACGTGGAAAGAGGATACAGAAACAATACCGAAGAGTAAAAAAAGTTTCAGAATTATTTTTCAAAGAAAGGCAAAAGAAGATAATTCTAGCTGCATATCATAGATCCCTTGGTAAATCCGTAGAAACTGAAAATTTACTTGAACCGGAATTAGAACTTCTACAAGAGATCGCTACTCTTTTAGATGAATTGAAAAATCAGGTATTTTTAGGCGAGTATAAGCGTAAAACCGTTGAGATGAGTGATGGTCAGGATATAAGTTCTAAAAAAGATTTGGAGGATGAAAAAAAACGAAAAGATACCTTACAACCAGAAGAAACAAGGGAAAAAGATCCTGAGAAAACGTTAGACAAAGGGAAAGAGGAAGAGCCTAGTTCAAAAAGAAAAAGTTCTGAAGATGAAATATCTTCTTCAGAGTTATCTCCAGACGTGGCTAGTCAGGATGAGATACTGATACACATAACTGAAGATGTTCCTTCCTTTGTGGATATAGATGCAACTTATGATCTAAAAAAGGAGGATGTTTTAACCCTTAGAGAGGACCTTGCGAAGGTACTCATAGAAAGGGGAAAAGCGAGGAAGATAAAGCTCTGAGTTTTTTCACTCTAATATCGAGTCGTATTCTCCTTCGTCGATCAAATTTTGAACCACGGATGGATCCTTACCATCTACGGTGATACCCATCGAAACACATGTTCCAACGATCTCTTTAGTCTTCTCTTTGATATTTTTACCTAATAGATCATCATCCTTCATTTCGGCTATCTCTTTAGCTTCGCGTATCTTAAGATCTCCTACTTTATTCGTGTTTGGTTCTCCACTACCTTTTTCTATACCTACTTTTTCTAGGATAAGTCCTGATGTTGGTGGAGTTCCTACTTCGATATCAAATTCAC
Organism: uncultured Thermoplasmata archaeon; assembly: GCA_964398905.1. Classification (GTDB taxonomy): domain Archaea; phylum Thermoplasmatota; class Thermoplasmata; order Halarchaeoplasmatales; family Halarchaeoplasmataceae; genus Natronoplasma. The sequence goes on along the minus strand of CAYNOV010000086.1, from coordinate 2,559 downwards.
CGCTCTCGGTGTCGACGGTAAGTTTTATCGGGACTTGCATCCCTTTGAACTTTTCCGTTTCTTCATTTATCGCGTTCACTATCTCCATTATGTCGACACCTAAAGGTCCCAACTTTGGACCTAGTGGTGGACCTGCACTAGCTTCGCCAGCGTCTACAAGAGCTTCTATAGTTTCTGTTGCCATGTTAACACCTACAATAATTCATCTTATTTTTCTTTTTCCAATACTCTAACGTGATCTCCTCTAACAGTAACAGGGATGGGTACAGTTGCTTCGAAAAGTTCGACTGTGATCTCATCGTTATCTTCGTCTATCTGCGTGACTCGAGCTTTTTCACCTTTGAACGGTCCAGCAGATAGTTCTACAATATCTCCTTCAGTTATGCCTTCAACTGCAAGTTTAGGAGCTAGAAAATGCTCGATCTCTTCTATGCTCGTGTCTCCTTCAATAACTCCTTTAGCTTTCCTTGTCCCGTCGGTGATCTCATCTATTAACGAAGGGTTCATCCCTTCGATGAATATGTATCCTCTTACAGGTTTAGGAACAAGTATAGCGAAAACACCCATCTCTTTGTCCTTTGCCCATGATGCGATGTAGTCCGCAACATTCCTTTCTTGATTGATCTGTGTTTTCATCGCAACCACCGTAGGACGGGCTCTCGTTATGAGTGTTATCGAATCGGAAAGCAAGATATCCTGACTCGAAGATGCGTCGATAATAACTTCTGCTTTGTCCCCATAGCGTGCTCCTTCAGGGGCATCTACTTTCACAGAAATTATTATTTCATCATTTGCCTCAACTTCAACTTCTTCTTTCTTCGTCTCGGAAGGCTCAGAAAGCCTATATTTGTCCAAAATCGTAATAGACCAAGGTATTATTTCTTCTTCATCATTGCTGTATATAAGATGAGTTTCGATATCTATTTTTTGTTTTGAGTTCGTAGTGTTGATAAGTTTTACATTGTATTTTGCACTTTCACGGGTAGGAATAGATTTTTTGTTTTCTTCGCAGACAAGCGAGATACCTTTCTCTTCTTTTTTTTCTTCTTCAGGTGCTTTTTCTTCGACCTTTTCTTCCGCTATCTCTTCCTCTGTAAAGTCATCAAGTAATCCCATAGTTTATACCTCATATCACTGAAAAGTAGGCGGGTACATTATCCCAAAGCCACATTATGAGAAATCCGAGTCCACCTATCAAGAGAATTCCGGCTATAACGATAAGCAGTGTTTTTCTGAATTCCTCCTTATCTGGCTTTCTAGCCATCTTCAAAATACGGCCAAATTTACCCTTACCTATTTTGCCTGCTTTTTCCTCGATTTTATCCTGGACATTCCATGATCCTTCAACAATATCCATGTTTTTCCCTCATGCTACTGTTTCGATATCTTCTTCAGTTGAGACTTCTCCTCCAAATATCTGTTTAGATTCGACGCCAGTAATGACTACCATGACCTTCAAAGTCTTTTCCTGGTTGGGTTCAACTGATGCTCCCCAAATTATCCTTGCATCTTGACCTATCTTTCTTTCTACAGTCTTAGCTGCTTTTTCAGCTTCAGATACCGTCATATCGCTGCCGCCAACGACATTGATGAGTGCGGCATTAGCATTGCTAATATCGACTTCTAGGAGAGGGGAATCGATTGCTTCTTCTATCGCTTTTTCAGCTCTGTTCTCAGAATCATCCTCGCCCATCCCTATCATAGCCACGCCTGCTCCTTCCATCACGGTTTTCAAATCGTTAAAATCAAGATTTACAAGTCCTGGTTTGGTTACAAGTTCAGTTATACCTCTGATGGATCGAGAAAGCACTTCGTCAGCAACTTTAAAAGCTCGATTTAAAGAAAGACGTGGACATAGATCTAATAGCTTGTCATTGGGTATCGTTATCACTGTATCAGCTACTTTTTTGAGCCGTTTTAGCCCCCACTCGGCATTTTGCATCCGAGATTGTCCTTCTGCTTCGAAGGGTGTAGTACAAATAGCAACTGTTAGAGCACCTTTACTTTTTGCAATTTCGGCCACAACAGGAGCACCACCAGTTCCAGTACCACCTCCAAGACCACACGTTACAAAAACCATATCGCTGCCTTCGAGTATATTTTCGATTTTTTCTCTAGCCTCTTCTGTAGCTTCTTGGCCCACTTGCGGTAGAGCTCCGGCACCCAGTCCTCGGGTCTTACGTTTACCTAATAGAACCTTTCTCTGAGAATGGACTGTTAACAGGTGCTGAGCATCTGTATTTGCGGCTACCAATTTCGCCCCTTTGATCCCTTCCTCAGATATTCTTTCAACTGTGTTACAACCTGCTCCGCCGACCCCTACGATCTTTATGTCGGTTTTTAGGTCTGCTAGAACCTCTCTAAGGTCCTCGTCTTCTGTAGATAGATCTTGAGCTCCTTCTTCCTTGCCTGATCCTTCTGATGCTTTATTTTTGGTTTGAGATAAGGCCTCATCAACAATTGAATCCATAAATGCACACTCCATTTGGGATATAAATTACGCTATCACAACCATATCAATGACCCCTTATATAAAATGTTTTGCCATGTTAGGGGAGA
>CAYNOV010000085.1:0-6455 GCA_964398905.1 uncultured Thermoplasmata archaeon | reverse complement strand
AAACCAAACTTATCGTACCGCTCGATATCGCTAGAGAAAGAGCGAATCCGATAAAGAAGAATTGAAAGCCGAAGCCGAGGGCGGCTACTCCCGCTGCCCCGATAGCGAATCCTACCATCAAGAAATCGGTCAAGCGCAGACCTACTCTAAGACCTCCGGAGAGTATTATAGGCCAAGCGAGGCTGAAAGCTTCCGTACCTCTTTTTTCATCCAAAAGACCTATCTTAGCCAGTAACTTAGGTAATGCTTTCACCAGTAGATTATCCTGTGTCCTTATAGATCTCCCATCTGAAGTCATTTAACTATACCAATCGAATATGACCTTTCCTTAAATTTCTTTTCTAGATAATTCAATAGATATAGAACCAAAAGATTAAACAGTAAGCTTTTCGACTTGAGCCCAAGATGGCTTCAAAGATACCCAAACCGGAGATCGATCTGAGTGAAAGGTACAGATGGTTGATCCTAGTTATACTTTTCATCACGATCCTGGTAGCTTTCATGGGAAGGTTGAGCACATCTGTAGCTTTAGAAAAGATCGGTGATGAACTCGTTTGGTCAAGGGCCGAACAGGGATTCCTCGGCGGTGTGTTGATGGGCATATTCATGGTACCCTATGGATTTTCCAACATATTCTTCAGTCCGAACATCGATAAATACGGATCGAAGATCATACTCGTCGGCTCGATGACTGGATGTTCTATAGCGGTATTCTTGGGAGCTTTCTTCGGTCATAATTATACTCTGTTTCTACTTTCGCGTCTACTTTTAGGCCTGTCTCAAGGAGTCATGTATCCCATCGCAACGAAGGTCATAGCGGGTTGGTTCGGAAAGAAAACAAGAGGAAGAGCTAACTCTATCTTCATGATAGGCGCTCCTATAGGGATAGTCATCTCGCCTATCATAATGGGTCCTATCATCCATGGTATAGGATGGCGCTACTCATTCTACCTTATAGCTTTGTTCGGTTTTTTACTCGTGATCCCTATATTCCTTATCATCGCTGACACACCCTCAGAGAATAGTGATGATCTAGGAAGGGATGATAATTTCAGTATGAACATGTTAGATGCTTTCAAGGAGCTTTTAAAGGACAGAGACTTTCAGCAGATCACGGTCGGTTTCACCGCGGTGAATACGGTCTTCTGGGGGACTTCTCTTTGGATCCCTTCCTATCTTGAGCAGACAACGGGTTTGGATCTGGGAGAGAGTGCTTATCTAGCGGCCATACCCTACCTTGGCTCGGTTTTAGGTATGTTATTAGGGTCATGGATAAGCGATTTGAGAGGAAATAGAGACGGCATAATAATGTTCTCTCTTCTGACTTCCGGTCTGATGATCATCGTACTCTCTTTTTCGCCTATAAGAGGCGTTGGCACCGCGATCTTTTTACTCTTCATGGTCTTTCTGACAAGCCAGCTCGCACCTCCGCTCTTCTTCACCAAGCTTCAGAACAAGATCCATGGTAACGAGTTAGGTTCCGCTACCGGATTGATGAATGGAATAGCAAATACGTTTGGGGTCATGGGTCCAGTGAGCGTTGGAGTCGTCATCGCTTTGACAGGGGCTTACACCCACGGGATGCTCGTCCTATCAGTGATCGCTTTCGCAGGGTTGGTAGGGTTTAGAAGTCTATTTTGAGGTGTTTTTGACAGATAAAACTGTTATAAAAAGAAAAATTATATATATTCTTAGATAACTATAGGATCGGCCAATGTATTAAAAACCTTAAAAGGGTGAACATATGATCGAGCCAAGATGGGACATATTGATCCCTCTCGTGGGATATATTGTAGTAATCTTTGGTATCGGCATTTGGTCTGGAGCAAAAGTTAAAACAACTGAAGACTATTATATAGGTGGTTACCAGATACCCGGTTGGGTTTTAGCTCTTTCTGAACGTTCTACGGACATGTCGGCATGGCTTCTAATAGGCATGCCAGCGATGGCCTGGTCAACGGGTCTAAGCGCTATATGGATACTTGTTGGTACAGGAGTGGGTATGGTCCTACAATGGATCTTTTACTCCAAGAAGTTCATGGACGAAAAGAGGAGAACTGGTGCGATAACTCCCAACGACTATATTGCGAAGAGATTCCCTGGAGGAGCCGACGGTATAAGGATCGTCGGTGCTCTCGTGGTATTTCTGTTCTACATACCATATGTAGGTTCGCAGTTCGGAGCAGGAGGCACTGTATTGGATCAGACCTTTGGTCTTGATCCAATGATCGGAACGATCCTCGTCGCCGTAGTCGTAGGTTTTATCGCTGTCGCAGGTGCGATGTTGACGGCGAGTTATACCGACGCCTTACAGGCGATAATGATGGTGATAACGTTGATAATACTGCCTTTGATACTGTTCTCACTGGTGCTCGCCGAACCGGACATAACCATAATGGGTGAACTGGATGGAGTCGTCTACGAAGGTACTCATCTCGATGCTTGGTTTGGAGGTGAAGCAGGTGCAGGAGTTGCTCTTCTATTCGGAGTGAACATGAGCTGGATATGGGGCTATCTAGGTGGTCAACCTCATATCTTCGTCAGGATGATGGCTCTGAGGAACGAATCCGACAGAAAGAAAGGTATGGCAGTAGCGTTCGCATGGGGCTTACTGACATCTATAGGTGCTTTCCTGATCGGTATATTGGCAAGAGTTATCCACGGCGCACCTGAAGACTTGGTCGCGGACTCAGAGATGACGCTCCCCTACATGGTGTTGGAACACACTCCAGGATGGTTAGCGGGAATACTTCTTGCTGGTGCACTCGCGGCGATGATGTCCACCGCTGACTCGCAGCTCGCTGTGGCGAGTTCGGGTTGGGCCGAAGATCTTTACGCTAAAGTGCTCAAGAAAGACGTGGATATAAACGAAAGGCGAAAAGTGCTGATATCAAGACTGACTACTGCGGCGATAGCTGTATTGGGCTTAATCCTGATACTGCAGACAGAAGAACTGATCTACGAAGTCGTCGGTTGGGGCTGGGCAGGCCTCGCCGGTGTATACGGTCCAGTGATGACGCTGATATTCATAGGATGGAAGAGATACTCGAAGAACGCGGTTCTCTTCACGATGATCGTCGGTCTGTTCTTCACCGCGCTGTGGGTCTTCACAGGTCTAGAAGAACAGATAGTAACAGCAAGACTCCTCAGCTGGCCTGTCGGTCTACTTGCCGGTATCTTAGGCGGATTCATATGGCCTTCTGAAGACTACAAACGAGGAGGTCCTTCAGAATCTGAAGAGACTATGGAAGAAGAGATGACGATGGAGGAAAGATACGGTGAAGATGAAGAGACACTCGAGGAAGAAGAGATGTTCGGTGAAGAAGAATTTTTAGACGAAGAAACTGAAGACGAGCTTTTCGAAGACGAATTCGAAGAAGAATTTTGATCTGTAAAACATATCCCCTCTCCCACGGAAAAACCCTTTCCTTTTTTTATTGCTTTTTTACGGGATAAAATAGGAAAAGAGATAAGTAAGTCTTCCATATCTTCCCACAGGTGTCAGGTCAAAACCGTTCTGTCAGACCATTGTGATGGCTATGGAAAAAGAGGTAAAGGAATTCTTCGGGCTTTTGGCGGTTGGTATAGGTACCGTCATCGCTGTATTCTACATAGTCGGATTCGATAAGATATTCGAGTCGGTTTCCGAGTTAAATCCATATTATTATGGAATAGTTGTATTACTAATATTGAGCAGTATAGTATTATGGGCGGTGCGGTGGGGTATATTCGTGAGGAAGATACACCCAGAAGTGGGCTGGTTTGATCTGTTGAAGATGCAGTTCGTCGGCCAGGCTATGAACAACTTAACTCCTGTTTTTAAGATGGGTGGTGAAGCCGGTAAACTCTACCTTCTCAAAAGAAAATACGAGATAGATGTGAGAGAAAGTCTTGCTTCTATAAGTACTGATCTTACCCTTGAATTCATCATCGACGTTATACTGGTGCTGGGAGCGGTGAGTTTACTGATGATCTTGACGAGTCCTCCCACCTGGATATACGCGATACTGATCGGGTTCGTACTCGTCTGTTTTTTGATATTCTTCCTGATAGTGGAGATTTACTTCGGTATGAAGATAATGCATAATATTCTAGGGTTCCTCTGCCGGAAGATAAAAAGGCTGAACAAGTATGAAAAAGATATCTTCGAGAGGTACGAGAGCTTTCGAAAAAATTTTAAAGAGAGTTTATCAGACAGGAAGAGGTTCAGCCAGGGGTTAGGTTTATCCTTCGGTAGGAAAGGTTTGACCGTAGCTAAATTTTACGTTTTACTCGCGGCTTTCGGTTTCAATATAGGATTCGCAAACATAATAATCGCCATGGGTCTCAGTATAATGCTTTTGATGATACCAGCTACACCGGGAAATCTTGGGATCTATGAGGGAGGGATGGTGTCTGTGCTGATATTCGTCGGTGTATCACCTGGTGCGGCGGCGACCGCAGTATTCTTGGATCGTTTGGTATGGTTCTGGGGCGTTAGTATAGTAGGTGGTATTATCGGTTCAAAATATGGATTGGAGATAATATCGGAACACGCTGCACAGAAATTTTAAGAAAGGAAAAGAGTTTTTTAGAGAGTGGTTTTTCATTCGTCCGCCAGCACTTTTTCTATCCTCTCAAGCGCCCAATCTATCTGGTCCTCAGTGATTATCAACGGCGGAGCCAATCGTAGAACAGTGCCTTTGGTGTCCTTGACAAGGACGCCTTCGTCTTTTAGAGCTTCGGAGTAGGGCCTAGCGTCTTCTTCCAACTCGATCCCTACAAAAAGTCCCCGCCCTCTTACATCTTTTATCAGTGAGCTGTCGATGTCCTTCAACTTCTTTCTAAGGTATCGGCCTCTCTTCAAAGATTTCTCAACCAGGTTCTCTTCTTCTATAACTTCTATCGCTCTTTCAGCTACAGCCACACCGAGCGGATTTCCACCGAATGTCGAACCGTGTGAACCCGGATCGAAGACATCCATCACTTCTTTATCCGCAGCTATCGCAGAGACCGGATACACGCCTGCACTCAAAGCTTTGCCGAGTATGTAGATGTCCGGTACGACTTCTTCCCAATCGCAGGCGAACATCTTTCCAGTTCTACCCAAACCTGTCTGGATCTCGTCCGCTATGAACAATACTTCTCTTTCTTCACATAGTTCCTTGGCCTCTTTGAGATATCCGGTAGGCGGGGGGACTATACCTCCTTCGCCCTGCATCGGCTCTACCATGAAACCCACGGTGTGTTCATCTATCGCCTCTTCCAAAGCCTCTATATCTCCGAAAGGCACGATCTCGAAACCTGGAGTGAAAGGACCGTAACCTTCTCTGTAACCTTCTCTAGTGCTGAAAGATACTACGGTTGTGGAACGGCCGTGGAAGTTGTTGTCACAAGCTATTATCTTGGCCTTGCCTTTTGGAACTCCTTTTTGGAAATAACCCCATCTTCTCGCCGCTTTTATCGCGGTCTCTACCGCTTCAGTACCCGAATTCATCGGTAGTACTTTCTCTTTTCCAGTTATCTCTGAAACTTTTTTGTAAAAAGAACCCAACTTATCGTTCATGAAAGCTCTAGAGGTAAGAGTCACCTTTTCAGCTTGTTCTTTCAAAGTCTTTATGACTTCAGGCTGACAGTGCCCCTGGCTAACTGCGGAATAGGCGCTCAACATGTCCATATATTCTTTACCATCTACATCTTTTACCCACACGCCGTCAGCCTCGGAGATCACAACCTGCAGGGGATCATAATTTTTAGCTCCATACTTTTGAGTCAACTCTATTATCTCTTCACTTTTTTCAGCCATATATATCCCCTCCAAAAGAATATGTCGTTTTCAAATTTTTTTCATAATGTTTTTTTTCGATTTTCAGGCCCATTTTATCAGCAATTAACCCCAATCGGAAGATATATTAAAATCTTTGCTAGAAGCGTTATTTGTGTTATCTTCGTTCATCGTCGGCGAACTGAAGGTCATAGAAATGGGCGAATTTTTCTCCCTTATCCATCAATTCTTCGAAAGAACCTCTCTCTTCTATGCGGCCGTTCTCTATGAAGAGTATCTCGTCGGCGTCGACTATGGTGGAAAGACGGTGCGCTATGGTGAAGGTGGTCCTACCTTCTGAGACCCTGTCTATGGCTTCCTGTATGAGTTTCTCGGTATGTGAGTCCACTGAAGAGGTGGCTTCGTCCAAGATGAGTATCTCAGGGTCTTTCAGCAGTGCTCTAGCTATAGAGATGCGCTGCCTCTGTCCTCCAGAAAGTTTGATGCCTCTCTGTCCAACTTCAGTCTCATAACCGTCTGGCATATCTTGCGCGAATTCATCCACGTTCGCCTTCTCAGCCATATTCATGACCTCTTCTTCCGAGGCGTCGGGTCTTCCGTAGCTTATGTTCTCCTTTATAGTGCCGGAGAACAGATAATCGTCCTGGAGCACCATAGCTATCGAATTCCTGAGTTCTTTAAGGTCCCAGTC
>CAYNOV010000084.1:4642-6484 GCA_964398905.1 uncultured Thermoplasmata archaeon | reverse complement strand
AGATGGATTATCAAAAAGCCGACTTTGAAGTTGAAGAGACGGAAGACGGAATCGACATAGTTCTGCCAGAACAGTGTAAATACGATCAGAATTGGTTTGTCGCTAAGTACAGGATCGTTGGCGACTTGAGAGAACATATAGACGCGAAAAGCATCCGATTTATCGAAGAATACGTTGAAAAAGACGAAGGTGATCTTGAGGAAGAATTCGAAGAGCTCGAGGAAGAGGCCGAAGAGGAACTAGAAGAATCTGAAGAAGAATCTGAAGAAGAATCTGAAGAAGATACTGAAGAGGACTGATCAGAGACCAAAAAACCATTTCCCTTATTGACTATTGATCTCTCAGGCAGTTGAAAACCCATGGGTATGAAAGTCACGTTTAAAGAATGGATGATGCTGCTCATAATGGCTGTTATCTTTGTAGCCATAACAGCTTATCTGATAACTTTTTTCTTTGAAGTTTCCGGTAGTATAGTTGTGACCATAGTAATGATAATCATCTTTGTGATATTCAAACTCTATCAATACAATAAAGGGGATGGGGAAAAAGAAGCAGATTATATGGGTGAGGATGGCAAGATAAATTGAATAAAGTTCATAAAATAATCTTTAAAACTTTCATTCGTTCTTTTTTCCTCTGACGTCGTTGAGATCGTAATCTCCGTATTCCTGTATCTCTTTTTTCTGTTTGATAAGATAATAGGGGAGCGCGAGTAAAGAGATGATCAGTATTATACTCATTATCGCGAATATGACTAAGATCAAAGAGATGCCAAGCCATAGGGCGATAATCAAGAATACATCTAAAAAGTGAAATAATAAAAAGATAGCAAGGGCCGTGAGCAGCCAGAACAAAAGTATAGAAGACTTTCTCATTTTTTATTACCTATCTGCTCTATTTTTTTCCAAAGGAGATATTCATCCCTCCTGAGCTTCCGCTGCTGTTCCCTGTAGGAAGGTGTGGTTTTAAAGAAGATGCCAGATCCTGAAGTGTCATGCTTCGCAGCCATACTTTCCCGGGACCTCTTAGTGTGGTCATGAATAGACCTTCTCCGGAAAAAAGCGAGCTTTTGATACCTCCAGTCCTTTCTATATTAAAATCCACGCTCGGTTCGAAAGCCGCTACATGACCTGTGGAGACCTTCAATAGTTGGTTAGGTTTTAGCTCTTTCTCGATCAAGTCTCCAGGAATGTGAAGAAAAGCCATACCTGTTCCTGATAATTTTTGGAGGACAAACCCTTCTCCTCCGAAAAGTCCTTTTCCCAATTTTTTCTGCATGTGGATATCAAGGTCTACACCTTCCTCTGCGCAAAGGAAAGCATCTTTTTGGGCGATATACTCCTTTCCTGGTTGGATTTCCAGAGGTAGTATCCTGCCTGGAGATTTGCCTGCGAAAGCTACCAATCCCTGTCCACCGGTAGTCCGGAACTTAGTGAGGAAAAAAGATTCTCCTGAGAAACTTCTCTTTAAGCTCTTCATAAATCCTCCTTCAGCACCGGTACTCATCTGTATGTTTCCGGACATGTAGTTGAGAGCACCTGCTTCACCAATAATTGTTTCATTTCCTCCTATCTGGATGGACACGACTTCAAGATTATCTCCATTTATTTGATACTTCATGATTAACCCTGGTTGGGGCACGACTCTAGATTATTTATAATTTATGAGTTAGAAAATAATGAAATTTTAAGTATGATCAAGGATCATGGTCTCTAAAAAATATGAGCGGGCGTGGGGGGATTCGAACCCCCGATTTACAGCTTAGGAGGCTGTCGCCATATCCAGACTAGGCCACACGCCCACATTGTTTTTATCATGCGTAGTCAGGAGGCCTTTAGAACT
>CAYNOV010000084.1:0-4542 GCA_964398905.1 uncultured Thermoplasmata archaeon | reverse complement strand
CGGCCTTGAATGTATGTGGAAGATTATTTATCTTCCGCAGTAGGCCACACGCCCACATTGTTTTTATCATGCGTAGTCAGGAGGCCTTTAGAACTTATTTCGAGCCATATCCGGACTATATTCAAGGGCGTTTTGACGGCCTTGAATGTATGTGGAAGATTATTTATCTTCCGCAGTAGGCCACACGCCCATTTATGTTATAGGTGCAAGAATACACCTTATAATTAAAATTTTACTTTTCCTACATTCAAAAAAGAGAAAATATTTTACATACCTTTTCCTATCTATTATCGATGGTCGAGTTGGAACTTGAAGAGGAACCAGGCGAAAACTTGGACTGTCCCAAATGCGGTAAAGGCTGGCTAGCAGTCGATAGGGGAGGAGACATGGTCTGCCAGAATTGTGGTAAAAGATTCCAGAGAAGAGAATTACTTAAAAAAATCAAAGAACGTTCTCTCTAATAAACTGTTAGAAACAAAAAAATTAAGAAGGACGTTATATATCGGTAGACCATGAAGATATCTGTCATAGGGACTGGGTATGTTGGATTAGTCAGCGGTGTGGGCTTCGCAAAGCACGGTCATGAAGTCATCTGTGTGGATATAGACCAAGAGATAGTTGAGTCTATAAACAGAGCCGAACCCCCTATCTATGAGGAGGGGCTCGAAGAACTACTTCAAAAAGTTGTAACCGAGGGAGATCTATCTGCAACTACTGATATGGAAAAAGCGGTCTTAGAGACCGATATCACTTTCATCTGTGTGGGAACTCCTTCAACTGAAGACGGCAGTATCGACACCACCTATCTAAAAAGTGCGTCTCGAGATATCGCGGAAGCTTTGGATTCAAAAGAAAGATATCACGTTGTAGTGGTTAAAAGTACAGTCACTCCAGGTATCACTGACGGTCTAGTAAAACCGATCCTTGAATCTAACGGTAAAAAAGTAGGTGATGACTTCGGACTCGGCATGAACCCAGAATTTTTAAGAGAGGGTGTCGCCTTAAACGATTTTTTGGACCCAGATAGGATAGTTATAGGTGGATGGGATGATAAGAGCAGAGGTATAATAAAAAAGGTCTATAGAAATTTCGAAGCACCTAAACTCGTCACCGATATAAGGACCGCGGAGATGATAAAATACGCCTCTAACGCTCTTTTAGCGACAAAGATTTCTTTCGCCAATGAGATGTCTAGGATATGTGAAGAAGTCGGTATAGATGTTTACGATGTGATGGACGGCGTCGGTCTCGACCACAGGATAAATCGAGATTTTCTTAACGCAGGACCCGGGTTCGGTGGAAGTTGTTTCCCTAAAGATGTGAAAGCCATCAAGAACTTGGCTGAAGAAAAAGATATCAAAACCGATCTCCTGAAAGCTGTTTTGACCATAAACGATGATCAGCCTATACACACTGTGAACATATTGGAGAAAAAATTGGGTGAATTGAAAGGGAAGAAGATCACGGTCCTTGGACTGACATTCAAAGGAGGGACCGATGATATCAGAGAGACTAGAGCTTTACCTATCGTAGAAACTCTGCTGAAAAAGGGAGCTAACGTTACAGGTTATGACCCGAAAGGCATGGATAATTTCTCAGAACTCATAGACGGTATTGATTATGCGGAAAGTATAGATGAAGCTCTTACAAACGCAGACGCTTGTATCATACAGAACGACTGGGAAGAGTTCGAAAATCTTGAAGACAAAGATTTTGAAGTGATGAAAGATAAAGTGATACTCGACGGTAGAAGAGTCTTAGATGAAAGAAAACTCGGTGAAGATGTCAAGTTCTTAACGATCGGTAGAGGCCGCTTTGATTAAGTTTATAAACCTGCTGAAAAATATATGTTCGATGGGCGAATTCAGAAAGCTTCTATATGTTACGGTGGTCTCACTTTTGATATTTGGAACTACCGTTCCATTCAGCATAGGTAGTGTTGAGTCTCAGCCCATCGTAGGGGAAGATGACCAGTATGTCAAAGAGGTGGAGATGGGTGGTAGAGCAACTTTCAATTGGACCGTCTACCAAAACATCTCGGAAGAGATCGCTGTCAGAGTGAGCGTCGAAGGTTTTGAAGAGTCTGAAACTAGTATTTCTCCTAACTTTTTCATTCTAGATGAAGACGAGAGATACATGGTCGTAACTTTGACCGTTGAACTTCCTAGATACCCCGAGGCCCGTGTAAATCAAGGTGAAGTGACCTTTTCTTTTAGACGATTGCACGAAGAAGAGCCCTTTTTTGAAGACACAAAAAGCGCGAGGATAAATATAACTGGGTTACCACCAGTAGAAGACGCAGACACTATAATCGGTGGATATAGAAATCCTCTACCTCCACCGTTAGATGGTCCTGTTGGAGCATTCCTCATAAACATCCTAATATGGTTTGCGATAGCGATGATCGTTTTCTTTATTGTAACACCTTTTCTTCACAAGCTAACTAAAAAAACAGAGTCCGACTTAGATCGACTCATGTTGAAGATGATCAGAAGACCTCTTCTACTATTCATTTTGCTGTATGGATTTATCCATTCTTTTGTTAGACTTGATATCCCATTTGAGGTTAGAGCATCGCTCTATCAGATTTATTCATTAACGGTTCTAGCTATCGGAATATACGTAGCATATAAAATATTGGACGGCGTTTTGAATGAGATAGCGATAAGACGAGGCGGTGAAACCTCGCCTTTCGGGAGAGTTCTCAAACCAGTTTTTGAGAAGGCCGGCATCATAATCATCCTTTTAACGGGTCTTATGATCGGATTTAGGATACTTGGAGTGCAGGTGACTGCTCTGCTTGCTGGTGCTGGAGTTTTAGGCCTCGTTGTCGCTTTCGCTGCCCAGGATACATTATCTAACTTCTTCAGTGGGGTACATCTACTTTTGGACAGACCATTCACCATAGGTGACGTACTAGAACTGGAGAGTGGAGAGTACTGCAGAGTCGAAAATGTAGGTATGAGGAGCACAAAATTATACAACATAAGAGATCATGAGATGATAGTTCTTCCGAATAACTCTATAGCTAATCAAAAGATAAAGAATTTGGCGGAACCAGATAGGAAGAAAAGAGTCTTGGTCAACGTTGGAGTTGCCTACGGTTCCGACATAGAAAGAGTGAAAGAGATATTGAACGAAATATTGGAGGAACAGGATAGTGTTATCACAGAAGAAGGATTCAAACCGGTCGTCAGATTCAGTGATTTTGCTGATTCCAGTTTAGATTTCAATATTCGATTCTGGATCGACGATTATTTGAAACAATGGGATGTGGCTAGCGCCATACGTGATAAGATAGATAAAGAATTCAGAAAGGCAAAGGTTACCATCCCCTTCCCACAGAGAACCGTGTGGATGAAGAACGAAGAACAAGATGATTGATTCAGGATCCACTCAAAAGTTCTTTTATTTTTTGCTTAATAGTTTCATACTCTTCTTTATCCAGATCGAATAATTCTCCCTCTTCACCGTATTTTCCGACTTGATTTCTATGAAGTACCGCTAAAACTAACTTATCTCTATCTAGTAGTTGCTCCATCTTTTCAACAAAATAGTCTGAGTACAATTCCATCGTACCTATCTCATCTATTACCACGATATCGCAATCTTCTGAGATGTTAGCTAAAGATTTCTCAGTTAACCTGTTTAGATCTTTCATATTTACTCTATATCTACTAACTTTTGGTCCTTCCTCCACGTTTACATGAGCTAATACACCCTCTTCACCGCTTTTTATATCGACCAATTTGAAACCCTTTCTCTTTCCACCTTCCCTTATATCAGGTGTTCTTAGACCTTCAGCTTTCAGATCCATCTCCTTTAAGAGCTCTCCCACCAGAGTACTTTTTCCCGATCTTGGAGAACCGGTTATGAAAATATTTTTAGTTGTGGTCATCTTTTCCCCTTCATCCAGTAATGATCTTCCCACTTTCCTTTTTCAGTGATTTTAAACCCGTGTTCTTCTAAAAGATCTACTGCTTCTTGTAATCTAAATCTTTCGTGAGAGGGAGGACCTCTCTCAGTAAGGACTTCTTTATCCCAATCAACGATGCAGATCTCTCCGTCCTTTTTCATGACCCTGAATATCTCATCCAATGTTTCTATGTCTTCGATCTCGTGAAGTACGTTCATTAGATAACTTTTATCGATCTTATCTTCTGATATAGGTATATCTCCTTCCTTGGAGAGTATTATCTCTATATTCTCACAATCTTTTTCATCGCACTTCTTCTCAAGTTCTTGGAGCATCTCCTCCTGCACATCGACAGCATATACCTTTCCTTTTTCGACTATTTCAGAAATAGGAAAGGCTAGAAAACCCGTACCAGCCCCTAGATCTAAGACATGATCATCTTTCTCTAAATTCAGGATTGAAATGACTTTTTCAGGTGATAACCTATCCTTTCTTTCTTCGGAGTCCAGGAATGCCGAGTGTTTGGGATCGTATTTTGACATATTTAAAGATAGATACGGTCACAAATAAATCTAACTCAAGAAAAGATTTATTTATAAATGCTTCATTGATGTAAACATGGCGAG
>CAYNOV010000083.1:0-6501 GCA_964398905.1 uncultured Thermoplasmata archaeon | reverse complement strand
CCTAGTCGAACATAAAGTAATCGCTTCAGATAAACAACCAGGATAGGATCGAAGACGAAACCTAGAACTATCGGGAAGCTTGCTTTCGGACCGAATAGGGAAACTGCAAGTATTATGGCTAAGCCGCCGTTCTTCAGTGTTGAGAAGAGAGTGTAACTCCTCAATTTTCCAGACCTCGATTTTAGTTTTTTACCGCCAAAATAGACGAGAGAAGCCAACCCGATGCTTCTTACCGCCGCTATGAAAAGTATAGGCAAAAGAAGGCTTGTCTCGGTGAAGAAAAGAGTTCTATTAGCTCCCACCGCTCCAAAAATTATCAAAAAGAATCCCGTATTTACTATGAGCTGGTCGTGATTTTTTTCATCGTAATCTATTTTGAGTAGAAACCGCGATACGATAGCGGGTATGATTATCAGTAAGATAAGATTCCTCAGGATAGGCCAGATACCTATCTCTTCGCCGAAAAGCAGCAGAAGTACCGCGGGAGCTATTATAAGGGAAGAAAGGTACAGTAAAGCGCTGGAAACGAGAGAAAGTTCAGTATCTCCATCCAACATGCTCGTGAAAGGGATGACAGCTATGGCGGAGGGAACTACGGCAAAAACCACCATACCCTGTATGAGTTGGATATCGTCGAAAAGAAGATAGGATAGAGAAACTAATGTCAAGCTCAAAAGCCCATAATTCAGTATAAAAACCGTTAAAAAATCACCGAGATGTTTTTTCAGACTCCTCAATTTTTTGAACTTGACCTCTCTTGTCGATAGAGACATTATAACTATCAGAGAGATCATAGTGATCTCGTCGGAGTATCTAGGAAAGCCGTCTATCAAGAGACCTAGAATTATCGCAATGATCGCCATCGAGCCGTAACTGTACGGGATCTTCGATAATCTTTTGAACACAGGATAAATCTAAATCGAACTATTATTTTAAGTTACGGTCGTTTGTTTAAGTTTAGAAAATCTTTTTATATATTCATATTATATACCTCTTCGATGAACTGGGTGTATCTAGCCCTGGATTTCCTGATCATGGTCTTAGCTATCCTCTGGATCTCCAAAGATATCACCGAGAGGGATCTGAAAAAGAAATATTATTGGAGTTGGATGGTCGCTATCCTGATAGCTTATTTTATCCTCCAGTTGATCGCTTTGGGTTTTCTCGGAGTCGGACTCGTAGTTTTTTCATATTATATATGGTCTAGGCATTTATTCAAAAAAGATGAAAAAGGTTGAAAGGTTTTTAGGGCTTAGAATATCGGTCCAACGAACGTCTCCCACAGGTTGATAGTTATTATCACCGCTATAGCTATAGGTATCAAGTATCTAACCAGAGGGGCGAACCATTTACCTACTTTGATCTTCTCTGCAGTCCTGTTAGCCTCGTCTGCAACATTGTTAGCCTTGAATACGTATCCTGCGAAGATAGCCACCAGTAGACCACCGAGTGGAAGCATTATACTGTCAGCCCAGAAGTCGTACGTATCTAGGATATCCATACCGTAGAATTCGAAGCCGTCCCAGGCGCCGTATCCCAGTATGGGCGGTATCCCAAACAAGAACATCAAAGTTCCAATAAGTGCTGCGGCTTTCATCCTAGCCCATCCATACTCATCTATCAGCCAGGATACAACTACCTCTGTCAGTGAGATAGCTGAGGTCAAAGCCGCTATAGTCAACAGTACGAAGAACAGGAAGGCGAAGAAACTCCCTGCAGGCATCTCAGCGAAGACAGCTGGTAGTGTTATGAACGTCAAACCTGCTCCCTCACCTGGATCGAAGCCCATGGCGAAGACCGCCGGGAAGATAGCGAAACCTGCTAGAATAGCTACCAACGTGTCCAAACCCACTACAGAAGCTGCGTTGTCCGCCACATTTTCTTCTTCATCTAGATAACTACCGTAAGTTATGATTATACCCATACCCAGGCTCAATGTGAAGAACGCTTGTCCTATGGCGGCGTTCAGACTCTCGATGGTCACGTCCCCGAGTTCTGGAGATAGGTAAAATTCCAGTCCTTCCATCGCACCATCTAGTGTTACCGCTCTGCCTATAACGACGAGTATCAGTATGAACAGTATCGGCATCAATAATTTTACAGTTCGCTGTATCCCTTTCACGACTCCCAAAGCGACGATGCCCGCTGTCAGTCCCATGAATATCGCATGGTAAAGTGTAGGAAGCCACATACCGGAGATATGGTCGATGAATACTTCGGCGTGGCCTTCTTCAGGCAAACCGGTCGCGGATTCCACAGAATAGTGCATGGCCCAGCCCGCGACAACGGAGTAGTAGCTCATTATTATGAAGGCTGTCAGTATGACTAGAGCGCCGACCAACCACCAGGGCGTGTCGGGAGCCAATTCCTTGAAAGTACCCAAAGGATTCTTCTGTGCTTTTTTGCCGAGCGTTATCTCGGTTATCATCATCGGATAACCTATCAGTAATACTGTTACAAGATATATCAGCAGGAACATCGCTCCGCCCATCTGTCCAGTTATGAATGGAAAACGCCAGATGTTTCCGAGACCTACAGCAGAACCTGCTGCAGCCAGTATGAAACCAAGCCGGGTTGTCCAGTGTTCCCTCTCGAGAACCATGTTTTTCTCCCTCAAATAGGTATATTAGTAGTATGATATATATAATTTATGGCATATGATTTATATAAGATTTTATTAACGACCAAAAAGATTACGAGTCAAAAAGGTGGTAAGATTGGAAAATTAAAAGAGTATGTATCAGAACGCGATCTCGAAGCTAAACTTCACGAGACTTCGATCGAAGTCATGACTGTAGAAGATGCTGCAGAAGCTCTTGACGTTGAAACTGAGGACATCATAAAATCCCTCGTGTTTTTCATTGACAGTAAAGCTTACCTAGTCATAGGTCTGGGAAAAGACCCGATAGATGAAGAAAGACTCAAGGACGTTTTAGATGCCGAGGAAGTAAGGATAGCATCTCCTGAAGAAGTGAAGGAGATAACTGGTTATTCGATCGGAGAGGTCCCTCCTATAAGTATCGGATTGCCGAAAGTGATAGAGAGGAGAGTCATAGATAAAGACATAGTATACGGAGGTGGAGGTTCGATCAGACATCTTCTAGAGATAGATCCTTCAGAACTTGTCGATGAGGAGGCTCTTATCGCTTCTATTCAGTGAAACAAGTGTGTCGAAAGGATAATTTTAAATATGTTTATAACGCTGTTATGTATATTATGATAAAGCCTGTAAAAAAACTTGATCTAGAATGCATCGATGATCTGGACTTAGAAGTGGAGAAAGAGATGGAGCAGTGTGTGGTACAGGAGGGAGAAAAGTGTTACTCTCCGATAACAAAATTCAAGATAGAGGGATATCAATTCCAGTGTGACTACGATGGATGTCATAAAGAATTTATCGAAAGCTCTAAAGAAAAGATAATCGAAAGAGCAGAAGAACACATGGCGAGACATCTGGAGTAGAATATCAACCCATCGGTCTTTATCTGTTATCTTAGTTCAAACTGTAGTATGTAGAGAAAAAACTTTTAAACCTTGATATTCTGCATGTGTCGGGACTGATCATGGACCTCTTCGGAAATGAAAGAAAAGAGCTTAGAGAAGAACTTGAAAAAAGAGAAGAACGACTCGAAGAAAAAAATCAGAGATTAGAGGAATACAGCAAAGAGAAAACACTCTATAAGGAACGTATAGAATCGTTTTTCGGAAACGGTATCCTACCTATTATAGTAGTCGATGAAGACGGATATGTGGATAGAGCGAGTCCGGCAGCGGCTGAAATCATGGATACAGAAAAAGAAGATCTTTTGGAAAAGGATATCGAAAACGTTTCTGATGAGATCGCTTCTTTGATCGATAGAAGTTCGGGAGAAGGTAACGTCATACAAGATAAAAAGATAAGCTTTGGATCTGAAGAAAAACATCTATCTGTTTCGGTCATGCCCTTCGACGATGACAGTTCCTCTTCAAAGGATCTGATCGTACTCAAAGATAGAACTGAAAAGAAAAGATTGGAAAAAGAGTTGGAGGAGACCAAAAAGAGAAATAGGACCCTTATCGAGAACGCCCCACTTTCCATAGGTATAACTGACCTGGATAACAACTTTCTTTTCGTCAACGAGCACATGAGCGATAAGTTCGGTTATCCAAAAGAAGAGTTAGAAGGTAAAAATATCTCGGAGCTTTTGACCGAAGAAGAGTTGAAAAAATTGAGGACAAAAACGGAATCTAGGAAAGAAGAAGGTCATAAGGAAACTTACGAGCTCACATTCCAGAAAAAGGACGGATCGGACCTAGAGGCTTTGGTGAGCGCGACCCCTTACGAGAACGTCGATGGCGAAGTGGTCAGCACCGTCGGATACATCCAGGATATATCCAAGATGAAAGAACTCCAGAGAGAACAGAAAAGGCGTAAGGAGTATCTGGAGGATCAAGTGGAAAAGATATTGAGAGCAGTAGAAAGGTTCGAAGACGGCGATATGACCGTAGAAATAGCGAAAGAAAAAGACGACGATATAGGCAAGTTGGTAGATGGTATAAACGATATGATAAGCAGATTAAGAAGGAATATCCAGAAGATAAGGAACGCCTCGACTGAATTGACCAACGCGTCGGAGACCATAGCTTCCTCTTCGGAAGAACTGAACGCGGTGTCCGAGAACGTTTCCGGATCCATCGAAGACATCTCCAAGGATACGAGCCTACAGGCCGAGAAGTTGGAACGCTTGTCTGAAATAATCGAGAGCAGCGCTGCCAATATGGAAGAAACTTCTGCCTCCGCTGAGAACATAACCGATTCCGCTGAAAAAGCTACTTCTCAAGCCCAGGAGGGTAGACGGCACGGGGAGGAAGCCGACGATACGGTCGCGGAACTAAAATCCATATTGGAATCTACGAAGGAAAACGTGGAGGACCTTGAGGAAAGATCAGTAAAGATAGGAGATGTTGTTGAGACCATCTCAGATATCGCGGACGAGACGAATCTCCTGGCTCTTAACGCAGCGATAGAAGCAGCAAGAGCAGGAGAACAGGGTAAAGGGTTTGCTGTAGTGGCGGATTCAGTGAGGGAACTTGCGGAAGAGACTCAGGAAGAAACCAACCGCATCAAAGATATAATAGAAGAGACCCAAGAGTACACTTCAAAGGTGGTCGAAAGCGTCGATCATCTCGCGGATAAAGTCGAAGATGTCGAGGATATAACTCATCAGAATCTCGAATCTCTAGAAGAGATCGAACAGTCGATAGACACTGTCTCTCATTCGATAAAAGAGATCTCTAGAGCTGTAGAAGAGGTTACAGAACATATGCAGGAGTCTTCGAACAAAGTCGGCAGTATAACTGAGATAGCGAACAGGAATTCTGAACATGCTGAATCTGTCGCAGCTTCCACAGAAGAACAGAACGCTTCGATCGAGGAACTTTCATCTTCAGCTCAGAATCTAGCTAGTCTTGCCAACAATCTACTTCAGATGGTCGAAGAATACGACCTTGGTTGAGATGATGACCCTATGTTTATATAATGTCTAAAAGTTCTGGATGACATGAACTACTTCACACTGATAGGTCTAGCCGCTGCCACCTGTACAACTATATCGTTCCTGCCGCAGGCGATCAAGGTGATCAAGACTAGAGATACCAGAAGTCTTTCGCTTCCCATGTATGTGATCTTTACGACCGGCGTTCTTCTCTGGCTGACCTACGGAATATTGATAAGAGATATACCTGTTATAGCGGCGAACTCGGTAACGTCTTTGTTTTCCACTATCATCCTAGTGTCGATAATATTTTACAGGTATTTTTGATGATGTTAGACATCTTTTTGTGAGATATAACAAGGTATTAATAAATCGAAAACCCTGATCCGACGGATAGGTGAAATGATGCCGGATGAAGATAAAAAAGAAAAGATAAAAGATCTTCTCAGAAGCATCCATGAAGGTGAGGGGGACGTAGAAAAAATGCGAAGCGAATTCAAAGACTTATTGAACAGTATCTCTCCACAGGAGATACCTTCCCTGGAGCAGGAACTCGTGAAAGAAGGCGTGACTCCAGACGAGATCGCTGAGATGTGTGACGTACACCTGGACATCTTTCGAGAATCGGTCGAAGACGAATATGGGTTGGAAGACGTGCCCGAAGGGCACCCTCTGAATACTCTGTATAAGGAGAATGAAGAGATAACTAGAGACGCGGAGATGCTCCCGCTGACAGTCCGTTCTATCATGGAGGAAGACGATCCTGAAAAGAGAGACGAAAAGCTTGAGGAGTTCAAAGAAAAAGTATCCGATCTTTTGAAGATAGATAGAACCCATTACACCAGACAGGAGATGATAATCTTCCCCCATATAGAGAAAAGAGGTATCGAAGCCGTGCCTAGAGTCCTCTGGAGAAAGCACGATGAGAACATGGGTAAGGTGAAAAAGCTATTGGGGATGATCTCAAAAGGAGTTGAAGATGGAGAGGTATCTTTCGATGAGTTGGAGGAAAAGTCCAGGGACGTTT
>CAYNOV010000082.1:0-6522 GCA_964398905.1 uncultured Thermoplasmata archaeon | reverse complement strand
AACTACAATTTTCCCATCTTCTTCGGATATGATCTGATGCGAGGTGGTGTTTTTGGTCTCCCTTATCGTGTATTCCTCTTCACTATCTACCTCCAACAGGATTGTTTCATTATAGCAGAGTTCGTTATACCGGTTTTCTTCATCATCCATATTTCTTGTATAAGTTACGAAGACTTCATCCTGCAAGGCTTTGATTGAAGGAGAAGATGAACGAGGGAAATCTTCATCGATCAAAATCTCTTCTTCCCACTCTCCGTTCTCGTAGGATAGAACCCCGATCTTCTCATCGGAAGCATCCGATGAAAAGGGGTCTATATCAGGATCTCCAAAGCGGTAAACGATGTAAAATCTCTCCTCATCCACGACGTCCACATCAAAATCCGTGATGCTTTCTCCCTCTATGGAATGTTCTAGATCTAAGTCATCCCAATCCTTCTCTTCAGGACACCATATCTTGCCTCTCAATGAGTTGTTTTGGTAAAAGGACTCGAGAGAAGAATTTTCATCTAAGCCATCCTGAATCTCGAGATAGAAAAGAGCGATCTTTTCTCTATCAGCCATTGTGATCAATTGCGGTTCATATCTCATCTTCTCTTCTTTTTCTAAAAACGACTCTTTTTTTGACCAGTTTCCATCATCAAACTCTCGCATGTAAAGGTCAGATATTATCGTAGAATCTCTATCTGAAAGTTCACTCCATACACCTAATGCATAACTCTCATTCAGTGAAGCGAATTCAGGATCCGCTCTAGGACCTACATTTTCTTGCTTCCCGAACCCACCAGCTTCTGATGAACTTCTTTTTTCTACATCATTATCTTCAAAAACAAGTCTTTCAAGAGAATATGTCTCTACCTCATCGATCTGATCTTCAAAATTCAGAGAAGTATCTTGAGAAGTGCTGTAAAGTTCCCATTCTCTCGTCTTCTCCCACAGACCCCAAAGAGCTTCTGCTGTAACTTCAAACTTTCCAGCCATGTCTAAAGTCCTTTCCATCGAAGGCAAAATAACGTCTACACCCATGTCAAGAACCAGCAGACCTTCCAACCTTGCAAATCCAGCACCGGCTTCTCCATAGGGACCTCCTCCGAAATCCAAATCCAATTCGATCGGTATCTCTTCGCCAAGACCCGGCTCCAAAACGAATCCGTCGCTCAGATCATATGATAACTCACCTATCTCAAATTCTACACCGATCCCGCCTTCTATCTCGGCTGTCAAACCGACCTCGGCTATACCGATAGATTTCAAAGGTATGTCTATACCTATCTCGGTCCCAGTTTCAAGTTCTAATGTTCCATCTACGCTTATACCTTCTCTATCGATCCTTATATCAACAGTGATGCCTACCGAAAAGTCTATTTCGGTATCTCCCGCGTAATCGATCGTATTTCCGAACTCTCCCTCGAAGCCACCTAAACCCATATCGTCCTCGTCAACATCGGTCTGAAATTCGATGAGCGTAGTTTCAAATCCCATGCCCTCGGGGTCATTACTTATCATGATATCTCTATCTGGGAAAAATTCTATATCGAATCCATAATCTCCGCCAAAAAAATTGTTCAGATCATCTATGATGTCGGTCTCAAGTACCGAAGTTATGTTCATCATATCCATCTCATCAGGCAGATCACCCTCAGGGACTTCTATCTCTATCTCCCAACCCGTGTAAGAACCATCATCTTTTTCATTTTCGATAGATAGGTGATCCGACAAGACGAAATCCATCAGATGGAAAAACCAAGGAGGCGTCTCTATCATATCCACTTCTTTTTCCAAGGTCAAAGGACTCTGTACGGTCTCCCTATATTTATTGTAAAGAAGGGGTTGAACCTTCACTTCATCATCTTCTGGTGCATCACTGACAGGAAAAGTATGTGACCAAGACAGACTTTCCGCATTAAGAGAACGAGGTTCATCTATCTCTTCCCTATCCTCCCTGAATTCGAATTCGATCTTTTCGTACGGTAGTCCCTGAGGAGATCCCAAGATATAGGTGTTTTTCAAACTATCCGATCCATCCAGATTATCCCAATTGCTTTTATCTTCAGGCAGATGGAAAAAGTACTCGTCAGAACCAGCTTCTTCATAAGAAGAAGTTAATTCGAATTCGCCCAGGACCCAAACGCTCTGAAGACTGCTGCGATCTTCACCTTCACTTGTTTCAACTTTCAAAAGAACGTTCCTCAAGCCCGGATCATCGTACTCTTTTCTCACATCATCTCTTGAGGGAACTCTTTTCCTATCCCAATCAGCACCTGCCTCAGGATCATGATCCAGGTCCCATTTTAATGTGTCCACATCTTCCGGAAATAGTTCACCTTCAACGAAATATTCGTTGGTCCAAGGACCCAACCTTTCGTAATCGAAATAACGACCCTTTGTTCTTATTTCCGACGTATTATCGCCGACTCCCATCTTATTTATCGCTGCTACTCTATAACGATAGGTTTCGGTTTCTTTATCTTCAGGGATCTCGTCTGTGTAGGACTTTCGTGTCAAGTTCTGTTCGATCTTTTGGAATTCTCCTCCTTCAGATCTGTATACATTGTATCCCTCTATACCTTTCTCGCCGATTATACCGTCGTAGATAGGAGTATCCCATTCCAATATCACATCTCCATATTCGGACCTAGTTCTAAAAGATGTAGGCTGTAAAGGCGTCCTATTTTCAAAAAAATACCTTGCGTGCCTAAGGTTATTTTCGACTTCGTCGTAATAAGATATCTGTACTTCAGAACCTCCTGAGTAATGGAGAGAAGTATGGGAACCGACTCTCGTATCGGTATCTAACTCGGTTATCTCCCACTCACCTAGATCTCTAATTGCGAATCTCAGATTTTCCTCACCCCATTCGTGATAGCTTATCAACGGTCTTTCATCTTCAGTCAGTTCTAAAGAGGTGTAAGTCCCAGCTTTGTCAGCCTGAGAAACCACCTCGTGGGTCCAGATATCGCCTTCAGAATCAGTAACGTAAAGTAATTCGTGCTCATCGTTTGTCCAGCCGTAGCAAGAGATGTGAGCATCGTCATCATCATCTAATTCGATAGAAGTGAACCTCCCTGCGTGTCTGCCATCGATTTTTATCGTCTCTTTAGACCATCTTTCCTCGCTCCTATCCAAAAAAGCATATTTGAGTTCTCTAAAATCCCAATCATAATAACTTATGTGAGGGTTCGAGGAACTATCTAAAGCCAAAGAAGTATATCGTCCGACATCGTTCCCACTATCTACGGTATAAGTATCCCACCCTTCATAGCCTAGCCTCTCAGCGTACTTCAAAGCCCTTTCAGACATGTCATAATAACTCACCATCGGGTGGTTATCTTCTCCTAATTCTAGAGAAACATACTCACCGACTTCGCCTTCATCATCTATTGTTTCAGTAAGTTTTACGGTGTTAGTTTCTATACACCAAATAGCATACTTGAGTTCAGAACTTTCGGGATCATTATAAGATATATGGGCCATAAGACCGTCCGTTACCTCTAAAGATGAATACATCCCGTTCCCTAATTCATCATCTAAGAACCATCGATCCCAATCATCTTCAGGATCATCTAAATTTTTCTGGGCGAGCTTCAAAGATTCTGAAACCTCGTCGTGATATGTTACAAATACATTTTTTTCGCCTTCGATCTCTTTGCTCTCGATAGAAGAAAACTTTCCTACCTCCTCTGCTGGATCCACAGTATCTAAAAATACACCTCTATCCTCATCATAAGATAAAGAACTTTCACTCTGAGCAAGGTCCTCTACTTTCTCCCCATCAAGTCCAACCGATCCACAACCATGAAGTTCTGATCTGCCTATCGAACCTGTGAAGACGGTCATGATAACGATAAAAACTACAGATATTGTTACAACTCTTTTGAATATCATAACAGATTCACCAGTGTTCTGTTTCTTATCGAACATCTTATATTTCACCGAGATGAATGTGGGAAATATTGATTTTATATAAAGATTTTGGATAACTTTAATAATTATAATTAAAAAACAACACATGGAAAGATTTTTAGCGTCCTTCTTCCATCTTAAAACATGAATGGGAGATTGGAAGGAAAAAAGGCCGTGATCACTGGTGCCTCGAGAGGGATCGGTAGGGCTATAGCGGAAAAGTTCGCTGAAGAAGGAGCGAAAGTAGGGGTGAATTATCATTCAAGCGATGAAAAAGCAGAGGAAGTTTTAGATCATATCAACGAAATCTCAGAGGGTATTCTTCTCAAGGGAGATGTAGCTAAAAAAGATGATTGTCAGCAGATTATAGAAAAGTTCACCGAAAGATACGGAGGTCTAGATATCCTGGTGAACAACGCTGGGATATACAAGCGTAAGTCGTTGGAAGAAGCTTCCATAGAAGATTTCGACCAGACGATGGATGTCAATGTGAGAGGTGCTTTCATGCTCTGTAAATTCTCTCTCGAACATCTGAAAGCGGCAGATCAAGGAAGGATAATAAACATGTCTTCGCAGCTAGCCTACAGCGGCTCCGATCACGGCACATCTTATGTCGTGAGTAAAGCAGCTTTGGTCGGTCTCACCAGAGCATTAGCATTGGAACTTGGACCTGAAGGTATAACCGTCAACGGTATCGCTCCAGGGACCATCGATACCGATATAATTTCAAGTTACTCGGAAGAGAAAAGGAAGCAAAGAGCAGAAAGCATACCTGTAAAAAGGATAGGAGTACCTGAAGATATAGCTGACGCTGCATTGTTTCTCGCTTCTGAAGAAGGAGACTACGTGAACGGTGAAGTGATAGGAGTGAACGGCGGTTCGACCATCCATTAAAGCAGCAGAGATAAGATTATAAAAGTTTATAAAATACCGTGTCATGTCAAAGCTGAGAACGGTGATAATTTGATCAAAAAAGCGATCGTACTGGCAGCTGGAAAAGGAACCAGACTGAGACCTATCACGAATGCGATACCTAAAGAGATGATCAGAGTCGGTAAGAACCCGGCTATAGAACATGTTTTGAATGTATTGAAAGCTGGAGGGATCGAAGACGTTCTTATCATCGTAGGCAGCAATAAACACGCGCTGATAGATTATCTAGGATCAGGCGAGAGATTAGGCTTGAAGATATACTACAGGATGCAGGAAGAGCCTAAAGGTACCGCACATGCCGTATCTCTTGGTAAGGACTTCATCGAGGATGGTGAAGATTTTGCAATAATGTATGGAGACAATTATTTTACGCCCTACGAGACCATGCAGGATATAGTCGATTTCCACGAAGAAAAAGCTGGAAAAGGAACTCTGGTTTTGCATCCCGTAGATGATCCAACTAGATTCGGTGTGGTAGATCTCGACGAAAATAGTGAGATACATGGGATGATAGAAAAACCTTCGTTGGAAGAAGCTCAACCATACAAATACGATGATCACTGGTTGAATATAGCCGGGTTGATGATAGTCAATTCTGAAATATTTTCTTATATCGAAAGAACGGAACCCGGAAAAAAAGGAGAGATATGGTTGACCGATTCGATCGAGATGATGAGGAAGGACGGAAGTAGGTTTTATGGATTCAAATTCGATGGAAAGAGGTTCGACATAGGTACGTTCGAATCATTGAAAGAGGCCGATGAACTCGAATTAGAAAGGAGAAGGGAGAACGAGAGATGACTCGATACGGTATCGTCGTTGGGACCCGCCCTGAGATAATAAAGATGAGCCCAGTCATACGGGAGATGGACAAAAAAGGGTTAGAATACTACGTGATCCATACAGGACAGCATTACGACGACGAAGTCTCTGGTGTTTTTTTTAGAGAATTGGAACTTGAAAAACCGGATCGATATCTAAATATCGGATCAGGGACACAGGGTGAACAGACCGGGAAAGCCCTTATAAAACTTGAAAAAACCTTTCAGAGATTGGATATGGATACAGTTCTTGTACAGGGAGATACAAATTCCGTCCTAGCAGGAGCTCTAGCCGGGATAAAGATGGGGCTGGAAGTAGGACATATCGAGGCGGGACTCAGAAGCTACGATTATCGTATGCCCGAAGAGTACAACAGAAGATTGGCCGATCATGCCTCGAGTATACTTTTCGCTCCTACGGAAAAAAATAAAGACATACTAAAAAAGGAAGATGTATGGGGAGATATCTTCGTCACAGGGAATACGGTTATCGACGCATGCATACAGAATCTCGATCTGGCTGAAAGCAAAGCTAGTTTCGACTTCGAAGTCCCAGAAGATTTTGTGCTTGTTACGGCCCACAGAGCAGAAAATGTCGATGATCCAGTTGTACTTAAAAACTATACAGAGGTCTTCGAAGAACTAGAATATCCTATCATATATCCCATCCATCCTAGGGCCGAAAAGATGTTCGAAAAACACGGCTTATCGGATAGGTTAAAAAAGAACGAGGACGTAAAACTGGTACCTCCTCAAGGGTACTTTGAATTCTTACTGCTTATGAAAAAAAGTAGATTCATCCTTACGGACTCAGGAGGGATCCAGGAGGAGGCGACCGCTCCGGGTATAAAGAAAAAGGTCTTCGTGC
>CAYNOV010000081.1:0-6522 GCA_964398905.1 uncultured Thermoplasmata archaeon | reverse complement strand
TCGAACGATCATCACTCGACTAACACCGAGGCAGAATTCGAGGGATCCTTGAGTGAAAGTGAAGAGGTGGAAGAATCCGAACCTAGGATTTACAGGTCCTACATAGATGATATCATCTATATACCGAGGAGTTCGAGCTTCAATCTAGATACTGGTCTTACCGCTACACAGAAGGTGTACTTCTCACCTGTCTATTGAATGCTAGAAAAACAAAAAACTATTTCCTTTTTTTCGATCACCTTGAGTGAAATATCATCCAAAAGTATTTTTAGACACTCTTATAATTAAAGCTCGCATGTCACAGCAGAACGAGCCACCTAAAGATATCTCTGACATCAAAGGCGTAGGCCCAAGCCTTGCAGAAAGGATCAAGAGAACATTAGATGTGGATTCGATAGAAGATCTTGCCTCGGTCAGCAAAGAACAGCTCACCGAGGTCAAAGGGATAGGATCCGGAAAAGCAGATAAGATATACGATCAACTCCAGGGGTTCACAGAAACTTGTGAAAGATGCGGTGAAAAATTCCTTGAAACCGACAGCTGTCCTGGATGTATCGAGGAACTGAGGAACGAACTCGACGATGCGAAGAGAAACATAGAGAGACTAGATGAAGACATCGAAGGTAAAAAAGAGTTGCACGATACTTTAGAAGAGTTGGAATCTAGTATGGAAAATGGAGAGATAGATCAGAGTTTCAAACTTCTCAATAAATTCAAAGATGATCTGTCCGACCTGGAAAAAGAAGATATACCTAAGATCTCAGAACTAGATGGTGTAGGTCCAACCTACGCAGAACGGATAAAAGAAACTCTGGATGTGACGACAGCGAAAGATCTAGCCTCCTTCAGCAAGGAAGAACTCACACAGGTCAAAGGTATCGGATCCGGAAAAGCTGACAAGATATTAGAGCAGTTGGAAGGATACTCGAAAGTCTGTGACAGATGCGAAGAGAGGTTCGTAGGAGAAGAGACCTGTCCAAATTGTACTGAAGAATTGGAGGAAGAACTCGATCTTGTAAAAGAAAATCTGAGATCTCTAAAGGAAGACGTCGATACTGAAGGAGATTGGAATCTAGATAAAAGAGTGCGTGAAATAGAATCCGAGCTTGAAGAAGGTGATTTCGGAAAGGCGATAGAGATTTTAGATTTCGCGAAAGACGAACTCGCAGCTGCTGAACAGCTATATATCGTCGTGAATGATATCGAAAATCTATTGGAAAAAGAGAGCGGACTTATAAATCAGCACACGTATCAAGCGGCTCTCCGATCGATGATACGATCACTGAGACATGGAAACTACCACAGAGCGGGTAAAAAAGCTAAAAAGATCAAAGAATACATCGGAAAAGAAGAGAAATATCAAGATATGGATAAAGAAGATCTTAAACGAGTGAATATCGAGGATTTCAGTCGTGACATGATGGGTATCGGCATGAGAGACGGTGAGAACATCTACGGTTCGGGATATCACAATCTAGAAGAGGTTTACAAAGCGGGAAAAGAAAGGATAGTCGGATCAGGCGTAGGTGAAGGTCCGGCGGAAAGATTGATGGATATATTAGACTCGATATTCCACGATATAGAGATAGAATCTGACGAGATAACTGAAAAGAGCGAGGAAGAAGTGTCTAAAGAAGAGACTCTATTCGAAGGATCAGAAGTAGAAGAGCAAGAGATCAAAGATGAATTAGAAATAGATCAAGAACAAGAAGAGCAAGTCGAAACTGAAGTTGTTGAGGAAAAAAAGCCAACAGAGGAAGTCGAAGAAAAACCACCTGAAAAAGAGGAACCGTCTAAAGAAATACCGAGTACTGAGGAACTTTTCGGAAAAGAAAATTTTGGTGAAGTAGATAAAAACGAAGTCGAATTCAAATATTGGTTACCGGCTATCTTGATACCGATAATACTCGCTATAATAGGTTATCTATTATTCTTCTTTTAAAGTTCTCTTTCAACTTTTCCTCTTGCCGCGTTGATAACTACGATGCCGTCAGTGCCTTCGACAGCCCACATCGGAACATACACTATCCCTTTATAATCAAGTTCTATATCATCGTCTTCAGGACCTTCCTGCTTCTTTTCTACTATGGTAGCTCCGTTCTCTTCCCATCTCTGCTCCTTTCGCACGGTATATTTTTCCTTCAAAGAAGCGAAAGCCTTCTCTTCACAGTGTTCTTCAGGTATATTGGGTTCGAGTTTTACATGAGATCGCTTTACCTCAGAAGTGATCTTGAATGGCCTCTTCCAATAGTTGCTCTCACCAGAAACCGCGTTCAGATAAAGCTTCCCTTCTTCTTTCGAGCCTTCGACCGTGGTGACTTCGTATTCGAAAAGGTAATGAGGAACAACTTCTAACCTATATTTGAAGCCTCCGACCAATTTTTCACCGAGTTCAGAGACCTCTTCAAATTCCATTATAGGTTCAAGGACTCCTTCCTTTACATCGTGTTCTACATCAAATTCGAACTTCTTTTCCGGTCCTTTGATGCCTTCCTCGCCCTCTTCTATACCCTCCAAAGTCGATTTTTCCAGGACCATCTCTCCTAACTTTTCTATGAGGAATTCACGATCCCATAAGAGCACGCCTTCAGGGAGTGACTCTTTGGTCTCGCCAGGCAATTCCTCCGTAGTCACGAGAACACTTTTACCTTCACACTCTTCGAGTTTCAATAGATCATCTTCGTGAACCACAGGACCCGCGATGATCAGATTGAGCTCTTCTTCACCTTTATTTATAACAGTCTTGCCTAACTCGGCTTCGACAATATCGTAGCCTTCGTATTCGATATATTCCTCGAGAAGTCTATAGAAATCCTTCACGTTATCCCGTCTTGGAGTGCTTACTAAATCTTAGTGCGTAATTTCCTAATCACTTCTTACATTTAAATGTAATTATGTTTGAACGCAGATGATCATCTATCTATATAGGCACGGGCCATCGTACGATTATCGGCGCAGACACATCCTTCTTCATTAGCGGCGATCAACCCGAGAGTGTGTTCTTCAGGAAATCCCTCCACAACCATCTCGATACCTTCTTCGAGTCCATGTTCGCCTATCATATCGTGACAACTTTTAGAGGACAGCCTTCTGGTTATCTCCTCACCTTTACCTGTCGCTACAACAGCACCGTTCTCTCCAACGAAGAAACCGCTGCCTATCAAAGGACTGTCACCCACTCTTCCTCTTATCGAATAACTGGTTCCGCCGGTCGAAACTGCGGCTGCAGCCTTACCGTCTTCATAGGCCACACAGCCTACCGTACCGCCCTGCATCTCATGGTAGAATTTTTTATAATCCTCGAGTTCTTCCTCATCCCCATTCAATTTATCTTTCATCTTCTCGAGTTCTTCCATCCTATCTTCGGTCTTCAGATCAGTGTATCCATATCCTCTCTTCTTCCCGAGCTCAGTGGCTGAGTCCCCGGCCAAAAGCAGATATGGAGAATCGTG
This sequence comes from uncultured Thermoplasmata archaeon, assembly GCA_964398905.1. GTDB lineage: Archaea > Thermoplasmatota > Thermoplasmata > Halarchaeoplasmatales > Halarchaeoplasmataceae > Natronoplasma. Next base: position 3,070 of record CAYNOV010000081.1, on the reverse strand, counting down.
AACTATCTCCGCTATCTTTATCGGATTCTTCACCTCTTCGATAGCTGCGACTGCCCCGACATTCTTTTCGGATTGAACAGCCGCATCCATCTGAACGGAACCGTCTAATCTCAACCTAGAGCCTTTACCCGCGTTGAAAGCCGGGTCGTTCTCGAGTTCTACGACGACCGCTATGACAGCCTCCAAAGCACTCATACCTTCTTCATAACCTCTCTCAACGGCTCTCTCTACCAGCTCGTCTTTATCTCTAGGACTTCCTACTCCTCCGTGGGCGATCAACTTCATGGTGATTCATCTAGAGGTGTTTAATTATTGTTTCGCCATTATCCTAAACCTACACTGATGCCAAAGAGTTTATATCACACCATGATAGAATTAGGATTCGATGCACGAGTACTCGGTTATGAACCAACTGGTCTCAGCTCTATTGGACGAACTGGACGGTAGAGACATCGATAGAGTGAAAGAAGTGAGGATAAAGGTGGGGGAACTCACTTTCCTGGGAAGCGATCAGTTAAAGTTCGCCTATGAGACCCTCACCCAAGAGACGATACTGGAAGGCTCCGAATTGGATATAGAGGAGATAAAATCAAAGATAAGATGTCCAGGATGTGGTTACGAAGGAGAAGTAAACTATTCTGACAGGGCAGGCGTTCACTACAACGTTCCAGTGATATCCTGTCCAGAATGTAGTTCTAAGCCGGAAGTCGTGCAGGGAAAAGAGACCCAGATCGTAGGAGTCACCGCAGTGGAGGAAGAAGATGAAACCTGATCTAGAGCAGTTCAAATTTAGAGACGAAAAGAAAGCCGAACAGATAATGAAAGAGATCAGAGATATCGACCGTGAGATCAAACTGATGCACGTTTGTGGAACTCACCAGGACACATTGGTAAAACACGGTCTTGAGCCGATGCTAAAAGAGGTTGGAGTGAAGATAGTTCAAGGTCCGGGCTGTCCCGTTTGCGTCACAACTCAGAGAGAGATAGAGGAGATGATCGCTCTGGCAAAAAACGGCAAGACGATAGCCGTTTTTGGAGACATGATAAACGTACCTGGGGAGGAAAAGACACTCTCCGAGATCAGGAGCGAAGGAGCCGATGTTGAGATAGTCTACAGTGTAGACGATGCGGTGAAGCTCGCAGAAAAGAGAGATGAAGAAATAGTATTCATATCGGTGGGTTTTGAAACTACTGTTCCCGCGACCGCGAATGTGATCGCCAACGGACCACCTGAGAACTTCAGCATCTTAGCGTGTAATAGAGTGATACCTCCCGCGTTGAAAGCGATACTAGAGATGGGTGAAGTCGACCTAGACGGACTGATAGAGCCGGGACATGTAAGCACGATCATCGGTACTAAGCCGTATTTGCCTATCTCCGAAAAATATTCGATACCGCAGGTGATAGCGGGGTTCGAGCCACTTGACCTGTTGATGGGTGTTCTGATGCTCTTAAGACAGGTAGAAGAGGGTAGAGCCGAAGTAGAAAATGAATATGGTAGAGTCGTCAAAGAAGAAGGTAATAAAAAAGCACTGGAAGTCATCGATAAGGTTTTCGAACCTAAAGATATAGAATGGAGAGGTTTTCCGGAGATACCAGGATCGGGATTGAAATTGAAAGAAGAATACAGTTCCTACTCCGCGAGAAAGAAATTCCCAGAGATACTGGATGATTTGCAGGAGAGAGAGTTCGAGGAACCTGAAGGATGTCTGTGTGGTGGAGTACTGAGAGGGGTGATCGAATCCAAGGAGTGCAAATTATTTGGAGAGGAATGTACGCCTTCAAATCCAGTCGGTCCCTGCATGGTCAGCAGAGAGGGCGCCTGCAACATCGAATACAGGTACGCCTCGAAATGAAGGTGTTCTATGGAAAAAGAACTATCGATAGAAGGAGAAAAAGTATCTTTGAGAGATGCTCGCCCTTCTGATACTGAGAAATATGTGAGATGGATGCAGGAAGGAGAATGGAGGAAATTCGACGCTCCCTGGGAGGAAAAAGAACTGAGAAACGATGAGATCGAAAAGAAATTCGAAAAGCTTTTTCTAGGAGACAAGACTGAACCGAGAGAACGCGCGATCATCCGTCTTTCTGGGGAACAACCAATTGGATGGGTGAATCGTTATAGCGAAGAGGATAACAAAGCTGGATTTCTTCTAGGCATCGATATATGCGAGGACGAGCATTTGAACAAAGGTGTAGGAACGGAAGCGTTGTCCCTATGGATCGATCACCTGTTCGAAAATTCTGAAGTGGATAGATTGGGATTGAACACCTACTCTTTCAACGAACGGATGATGAGTGTTGCGGAAAAATTGGGTTTTGTCAAAAAAGGTGTGGATGAAAAAGCAGTTCGATGGCGTGGAAAAAGCATCGACAGGATCAGATATGTATTGTCCAGAGAAGATTGGGTCACGTCCTCTTGAACCACTTTTCGATCTCTGTTTCTGAGAAGCTGACTATCGTAGGTCTTCCGTGCGGACAGGTGTAGGGATTTTCCACACGTCCGAGTCGTTCCAGAAGTTTTCTAGCGCTGGTGATAGAAAGCCTGTCTCCGGCGGTCACCGAATCGTGACATGCCATGTATTTTATCATCTCTTCTTGTCGTTCTTCTAAAGAGGTGTTCCTTTTATCGCTCAATTCATCTAGAACGGAATGAAGTATCTCCTTTTCCTGCACCTCTCCGAATATAACGGGAACGCCTCGGAGCCGGAACGTGGTCTTTCCGAAGTGATCTATCTCGAAGCCCAACTTTTCTAGAAGTTCTTCGTTAGCTCTCAATAGAGCAGCTTCTTTAGGTTTCAATTCAACAGTTTTCGGGGTTACAAGCTTTTGACTATCTATTTCATCTTTGGCCTTTTTCTTGATATCCTCATAGTTTATCCTTTCATGTGCAGCGTGCTGATCCACTACGGCTAGACCTGAAGGAGTCTCGACCACTATATACGAGTCTTTGACTATCCCAACAACGCTCATATGGGAAAGTTTAGATCCATTCACCTCTCTCTCTTCATCCATCTCCAATCTAGATTGTTTTCCTTTTTCGGTCTGTTCCGATCTTTCGGAACTTTTC
>CAYNOV010000080.1:0-6744 GCA_964398905.1 uncultured Thermoplasmata archaeon | reverse complement strand
TACTAATTGAAATACACAGATATATACTTTCCTTCATTTCTTTTAAGATCGAGCTTCTACGAAAATTATTTTAGTCGATTGAAAGATTTCGATCCATGATATATCTAGGTCCGGGTGGAACACCTCACGGCGTAAAAGGAACCAAAAAAAGCATGAGATATCTTGCGGAGGAAGGATTGAATGCCATGGAAGTACAGTTCGTCAGAGGCGCACGTATGAAAGAATCAACGGCCAAAGAGATAGGTGAGGAAGCGAAAAAACACGATATACTGTTAAGTATCCATGCTCCTTACTACATCAATCTAAACTCGGAAAAGGAGGAAACTATAGAGAAGAGCAAAGAAAGGATAATGAAGAGCGCTAGACTCGGTGATATAATGGGCGCTTGGGTCATCACTGTCCACGCGGGTTATTATTCAGGGATGTCTTCTGAAGAAGCGACAGAAATGATCGGTGATGGAGTCGTCGAATGTGCTGAAAAGATGAAAGAAGAGAACTTAGGACCTATGATAGGTCTAGAACAGATGGGCAAAGTGAAGAGCTGGGGAACTTTAGATGAGATAGAAAAGGTGATGGATCGCACCGATAAAGCGATACCGGTATTGGATTTTGCCCATTACCATGCTAGATACGACGGTGCTTTGAAAACTGAAGAAGATTTCAGAGAACTACTCGAAAGATACGAGTCGATGCATAAAGGGCCTTTACACTCGCACTTCTCGTCTATAGAGTATTCAGATAAAGGTGAAAAAGAACATCTTAATTTAGAAGAGCACGAACCGGATTTTAGAAAACTCGCTCCGATAATGAAAGAAAAGGATTACGATATCACCGTGATATGTGAAACGCCTGAATTGGACAGGGATAGCCTTCGCATGAAAGAGATCCTGGAAATTTAAGTGAAGATCACCTCGATTTTTTTATGGAGGAGACTCCTTCAATCTTATCGACTTTATAAACCAGATCCGCTAGATTGACTATCTCGTTTTCGTGAGAAACGATTATGACTTGATCCGCTGTCACTTTTTTTATAACGTCTTTCAGTCGGGTCAGTTGCTCACGGCTGAAGCCGGCTGTAGGCTCGTCAAGGACCAAAAGGTTGCTCTCCAGCCCCAGTTCTTTTTTGATCATGTTGTTGAATGCCAGTCTGTAAGCCAACGCTACGGAGGTCCTTTCTCCCCCGCTGAGGTCCTCGACAGTGGTCTCATTGCCCTGAACACTTATTATTGGAGAGAATTTTTCGTCCAATCTCGCGCTTATATCAGGCTCGTCCAAGATCTCGTCGAACCATCCTCTGAAGAATTTACCGAACTCCGACCTTATCTGGGCCAAACGATGCTCCTCGATATTTTTTATAGTTGCTTTGAACTCGTCGTAGACCCAGCTTTTGAAGGTCTTCAGTTCTTCGGCCCTCTTGCGACTTTCTTTTTTCTCCTCCAAATCTTCTTTCGTCTTTTTTATCTCGTCCTTCGATCTCTTTATCTCTGAAGAAAGGTTCTTTTTCTTTTCTCTCAGCCGACTGCTTTCCTCTATCAGCTCTTCGTATCTTTTTTTAGCTTTCTCATGCTCTTCCTCAGAATAATCTTTTTCCAAAGAATCTAATCGTTCTTCCAACCCCTTTTTTTCATCTTTCTCCTCTTCTAACTCTTCACTAGTTTTTTGTTCCTTCCTCATGAGATCGCCTTTGTTCTTCAACCTTTCCTTTATACCTATGAATTCTTCTTTGAACTTCTCTAGTTCATCTTTTTGTTCTTCTAGAGCATCTAGATCTTCTTGGTCGTATTCAAAAGATTCGATCTTCCCTTCCAAGAGTTCGATATCCTCTTTCAATTCATCTATTTCTTTATCCAGGTCTTCCTTATCTTCTAATTCGCTTCTTAACCTCTTCACCTCTTTCTTCTTGTGATCGAGTTCTTTTTCTTTTTCCTCGAGATCGGTTATCTTATCGGATAATTCAGTGATCTCCTCATCGAGTTCTTCCTTCTTTTGGTTCAACTCTTCTTTCTTCTCTTCTAGTTCTTCCTTTTGATTTTCAAGATCGCTCAGTATATCTTCTACATGTTCTCTATCCAAAGGTTGTTTACACTTGGGACATTCTCTTTCGCTCTCAAGGTCTGACATCTCCTCTTTCTCTTTACTGATCTTCTTCAGATCGTTGTTTATCGCTCTGATATCTCCTCTCAGATCGCTCAACTCTTCCCTTCTCTCCCTTCTTTTTTCCTTCAAACCCTCGAGATCATCGACTTTTTCTTCTAAGACTTCGAGATTTCCTTCTAATTTATCCAGTTCGTTCTCTTTAGATTCTAATCCCTCAAGCCTTTCTACTTTATTTTCCAACTTCAGCTCTTTATTTTCTTTCTTTCTTTTTTCCTTCTCTTTTTTTTCCAGAACTTCTCTAGCCTCTTCGAGTTTTTCCTTTACTTCCTCGTAGGCTTTCTTCTTTCCCCTGATCTCGCCCAATCTTTCTTCGTCCTCTTTTATCAGTTCTAGTTCTTCTTTTGTCTCTTTCAGGTCCTTTTCTAGTGACGATATGCGGTCTCTTTTTCTCTTCAGATCGTTTTTCACTCGGTTGATCTCATCTTTCATCTCACTGAATTCTTCTTTCTTCTCCTCGACCTTTTCTTTTTCTCTTTCACAGGATTCCAGCTTTTCTATGGATCTTTCTCTCTCCCTCTTCTTTTCGTCGAGTTCATCTTTTTTGTTGTCCAACTCTTGCTCCAATTCATCGATGTCTTCGGCTTTGATCTCCAATTTTCCTATCTCGTTTTTCAAGCCGTCTCTGATTATCTTCGTATTTTCCGCCGCTCTTTTGTAGTCCTCAAGGTTGAAAACCTTTCTGATGGATCCCAACCTCTCCTCTTCGTTCATGGCCAGTATCTCTTTCATCCTCTCCTGTGGAGTATAGATCCCCATGTGAAAGGTCTCTACTTTTCCGCTAGAAGACTCTCTCAGACCTAAAAGCTGGTTCACCTTGTCTCGCATCTCGGTCCAGGATAACTCCATCCTCTTCTCCTGGGTCTCCATGTAGGAATCTTTACCCCATCCGCTGCTCCTTTTTTTTACAGACCTAAATATCTCATACTCCTGTCCATCGACTTCGAACTTCAATTCAACGCTAGCTTTTTCCTTGCCATGCCTCAATATCTTATCATAGAAGTTCTGTTGTGTCGCTCCGAAAAGAGCGAATTCCAAAGCGTACAGGATAGAAGACTTACCCGAGCCTATATCGCCCTGGAACAGGAGTACGCCGTCCTCGAATTCGATCTCTTCGTGAGTGTAGCTCCTTATGTTATCTATAGACATGCTCTTGAGCTTCATCTTGTGTCCTCCTCGAAGTCGCTGAGCGAGATCTGTCCGCCTTTTTTCTTCTTTTCGACATCCTCCACTTTCATAATCTCTTCGCTTTCTGAGCTTTGTTCTTCGAAATCATCTTTTTTCTTTATGAGTTCCCAAGCTTCGTTCCAGATCCTGCTCTCGTAGTCCGTGGTCGTCTCACCGTCTCTTTGTTCGCTCTTAAGAACGCTCAGGAGTTCTTTCTGGAATGGTATCGGGATCTCTTCATCCACACTCGATTCTTCTATGAGGCGAGATTCGACTTCCTCCTCACGCTCTTCTTTGACCTTGACGTTCTCCATCTCTCTTCCTTCAAGTTCCCTCCTGTTCAGATAGACCGTCTCGAAGCTTTTCTTTTTAAACCTACTTCTGATCTCACTGAAATCGATATCTGAAGGTGACCCACTCGATAGTTCTCCCGATATCTTCAGTAGGAGTATTTCACCTCCGAACTCCTTTTTTTGGAGATCCTCTAATCTATCTTTTAGCTCCCCGACCTTGAGACCGTCTGCATCGATATATTCCTTTACGATCTTCGGCTCTTCAAAAGGGATGTATTCAGGCTCCCAATCTTCCACGATGAAAAAGCCTCGCTGGTCTCTTTCTAGATCGGTGTAATTCGCGCCAAAAGTGGGTCCAGGATAATATATATTCTTTTCTCCTTCGTATTCGATCCTGTCATGTACGTGTCCGCCAGAATAATATGTGAAGTTGTCAGGAAGTGAAGATAATGGAAGACTTCGATCCTCGTGTATATCGGCTGGCTTCAACTCCGCTATGGGAGAATGGAACACGAAGATGCTCTCTCCTTCAGGCTCTGGGAACTTCAACTGTTGAAAATAACTGATGTCCGCTCTGTTCTTTCTACCGCTCAAGCCTGTTATAGATACACCGGTGGGATCTTCCTCCAACTCCAAGACACCTTTTTCATCGACGTAATTCACGACTTTTTTGAAGACATCAGCGCTGGCTAGAACATCGATCAGAGATGCACGGGATATGTTATAATCGTGAGATCCGTACACAGAATAGATATTGATCCCGTTTCTCTTGGCTTCCATCAGCTTCTTGACCGCTCGATCGACTATCTCCATCTCGGGATGAGGATTGTGAAAGAGATCTCCAGCGATGATGATGAAATCAACATCTCTCTCCTCGCTGATCTCTACCGCTTTTTCAAAGGCTTGAAGATTGTACTCTCTCAATACCTGATCTCTGGAGAATGCGCCAAGATGACAATCGGCAATATGAGCGAACTTTACCATGCTGTTCCTTAACTCTGATATCGGTTTATAGTCTTTACCACGGGAGAGGAGAGCGAAAGTGACGAGAAGGGATAAGACTAAATTATCTTATGTAAATAGAAGGGCGATGTTTTGGCTATCCTACATAATAATCGCGATTATACTCGCAGGGTTGATATACTCATTCAAATCCGAATATTATCTCACCCAGATATTGATAATCGTAAATATGCTGATCTTCATCGTGATGATGGCCGGGGAGATGTACGATCCCGGGATCATCACTCTTTTGTTCAACGACCTGGCTGGCAGAGCTATCTATGTTGGAAGTCCTCGCTTGATGTTAGTGCGGGGTCATACCTTCTTGACCATGATGTTCATACATGGAGGTCCGATGCATGTATTCGGGAACGTTATCGTTCTTTTTTTCATAGGCATGCCTTTGGAGGATAGAGTCGGGAAAAAATGGACTTTGACATTTTATTTGGTCGCCGGTTTACTAGCCACATTTGGTCAATATCTCTTCAATTGGCTTCAATTTTCATTCGGTTTTGCTCCTTATGAAGTTCTTCTGATACCTAATATAGGTGCTTCAGGAGCCGTTTTCGGCATCATGGGTAGTCTGGTTTTTCTCTTCCCCAGGGACAGGATCACAATGATAATACCTCCTTTGATACTCCCGAGAGTCAGAGTGGATCTGGCGGTAGGAGCTTTCATAATGATACAGACAGGCATCGTACTTTTCAGAGGAGAGGGGAACATAGCTCATGCGGCTCATTTCAGCGGTTTCGCTGCAGGTATGTTGATAGCTTATTATGCTAAGAAAGCGGGTATAGCGGAGAAAGATAAAGCTCCTCTTCGAGATTATACTAAACTCAAAAGGTTGGTCAACGATAAAGAGACCGATAGGATCTATCAAAAGATAGTCGAAGCTGAAGAAAAAGACGTTAAAGAAGCTTGGGCCGATCATCTGATAAAAAAATCTAGATGTCCACAATGCGGTAAAGAACTGAACGGAGAAAAATGCGAGTGCGGATTCGATGTATGGGAAGATTAATATACTCCTCCGGTTAAAACAGACGTGATATAATAGGGTGTTCAAGATGAAAGTTCCAGATTCCTACTACCTACAATGTTCTGTATGTGAAAAAGAGACACTCCATGAGATCCTCAAAGGAGAGATCGGTACCAAAGGAGAAGAAGTAACTATAGACGGAGTGGTAAAATGCGAAGAATGCGGCACTACCAGACATAAAACGATAAGGGAGAAGAAAGCTATCGATGTTCCGATAGTCGTTAGTTGGAAAGGTGAATCTGAAAAAGATCGTATTTCTTTGTATCCTGATGAATGGGTCCATACAGGCGATGAATTGATATTGGATGGAACCACAGTCAAGATAACTTCGATCGAAAAAGACGACGAAGGTAGGACCGACTCCTCTAAAGTTGAAGACATCAAGAGCCTTTGGGCTAAGGAACACGAGAAGGTCAGAGTGAAGTTTACTCTTCATAAAGGTAGGAGCAGTTCTTCAGAAGTTCAAGAAGTTGCGCCTAAAGAAGAATTTTTCGTGAACGATCTAGTAGAAGTAGATGGTGAGGAAGCAGTGATACATAAGATCATGACTGAAGACGGTGTGATCAGAGAAGGCAAAGCTATAGCGGAAGATATAAAGAGGATCTATACCAAGAAGATCAGATAGAAACCAAAATTTTAAAATATTCCTTTAAAAATCAATCCACGCAGAAGGAGGCATGCCATATGGATGATGAAAACACAGTGTTTATAGGAAAGAAAGAAACCATGAGTTATGTTATGGCAGTAGTGACCCAATTCAACAATGGTTCGGACGAAGTGGTCATAAAGGCTAGAGGAAGAGCTATCAGTAAAGCGGTAGATGTTGCAGAGATAACGAAGAACAGATTTGTACCGGAATCCGATATTATAGAGATCATAACCGAGACCGAAGAATTACCGGTGGATGAAACTGGGGAAGAGACAACGAACGTCTCATCGATAGAGATAGCTATGGGTATCTGATATCCAGAAACGGAGAACAGTAATTTTATAGGGCGGAAACTCAACTCCCGTATCTCATTTTTGCTTAAACGGAATTGTGACATCCTCCCCGCCCTGAAGAACGGAGCTTCCGACCGTTTTAGCATAGGT
>CAYNOV010000079.1:0-6747 GCA_964398905.1 uncultured Thermoplasmata archaeon | reverse complement strand
ACTCACATCTTTTGATATATTTATGTAGAACAAGATGATAAATTTTTCGAAGAAAAAACTTTTAAGTCACATATGATTGGTTAATCATATGAACGATCGTTTATATGATTGTCTGAGCAACTCAAACCGTAGGAGAATACTCTACTGTATAGGTAAGGAGAAAAAATGCGTGAATGAGATTGCTGAGTGTTTGGACCTTGAGCAGTCTCTTACGAGCCATCATCTCAAAGACCTGCACGACTGCGGTCTCATCGAAAAGAAACGAGATGGGAAGCGCATCTATTACAAGGTCTCAGAACCCGAGATAATAGAGATATTAGAGAAAGGAAAAGAGCTTGGAGATAAATTGGAAGAGAGGTGTTAAATATGGCTGAGGAACATGATCTAGGTTTCTTTGAAAGATATCTTACTGTGTGGGTAGCTATTTGTATGGTGTTGGCGCTTGGATTAGGATACGTTTTTCCCGGTATAACTGAGACGTTCGAGGCCTTCGAAGTGTCAGGTTATTCTATCCCAGTAGTTATCGTTCTATTCTTGATGATATATCCTATAATGGTACAAACTCCTTTTCAAAAGATACTGCGTGCGGGGAAAGCAGCAAGACCGATCATCACCACTTTGGGCCTGAATTGGGGTGTTAAACCATTCCTCAAGGCTGGATTGGCTTGGCTCTTCTTTTCTGTTATATGGGCCCCGTTCCTTACTGCGGAGATGACCAGCGAACTCATAGGAGGGATGATCCTTTTGGGAATAGCTCCTTGTACCGCTATGGTCCTAGTATGGTCTTATCTTTCAAGAGGTAACATGGGTCACACCATCGTTACTACAGCGATCAACTCTCTATCCATGTTGGTCTTATATGCACCTCTTGCTATACTCCTTCTTCCCATAGCTGATGTTCCAGGGGCAGAGGTGGGCGTTCCATTCGGTAAGATAGCTTTCGGTGTTTTAGCGTATATCGGTGGTCCTCTTGTAGCAGGTTACTTTACTAGAAAGATACTTATCGATAAGAAAGGTAAAGAATGGTTCGAACAATTCACAGGGAAACTCCACTACGTTTCAGTTTCCGCTCTACTGTTCACGATAGTCGTTATCGTGTCTCCACATTCAGGCACGATATTGGGACGGCCCGTGATCGTGTTATTGATCGCTATACCTTTGCTTGTACAGTTTTTCATAATGTTCGTTATCTCCTACTGGACAGCGAAAAAAGTCGGTCTCGCCTACGAGGACGCCGCACCCACGGCTCAGATCGCAACCAGTAATCATTTCGAAGTCGCCATAGCGATGTCTGTCACGGTCTTCGGGATAGAATCTTATGCTACTCTTGCAGCGGTTACTGGACTTTTGATAGAGGTGCCAGTCATGTTGGTGATAGTACAGATCTGTCTAAAGACGCAGGACTGGTTCCCGAAGATAATGAAAGACGAAGAACCGACCGAAACCCCTTCCTGATTTCAACTTTTCTCACGAACCCAAGGGTCCTCATCCATAAAAAAAACGGGCCTGTGGGGATTCGAACCCCAGGCCGATCGGTTAAGAGCCGATCGCTCTGCCGGGCTGAGCTACAGGCCCATCCAGGTGAGTCAGTGATGAAATATGTAAGTATAAAATCTTTGCCCTCTAGATATTCAGAAACATGGCAAAACGTTTTTATATCTTCACCTACCTATTTTGTCATACAAAACGTCAGACATGGTGGGTAGATGGGAAAAAAATTACCTAAATATCTGAAAGAAAACGAGGTCAGAAAACTTCTGAACGCCCCGGAAAGAAGAAAGGTCAGAGATAGACTGATATTGCGAATTCTTTACCGATGCGGTCTTAGGGTGTCAGAACTCACTTCTCTCAGGATACAGGATATAAACTTCGATGAAGGTATGATAACTATTAGAGAAGGTAAAGGGGATAAAGATCGTATCGTACCTATCGATGACGATACTCTAGATCTGATACAACTGTATAAAGGAGACTCTGAGGAAGGTGTTTTGATTTTATCACAGAGAGGAGAACCTCTTTCGACCAGGCAGATCGAAAGGATCGTTAAAAAATACGCAGATGAAGCTGGAATCAAGAAAAACGTTTATCCTCACATGCTGAGACACAGCTTTGCCGTTCATTCTCTAAAATCAGGTATGAATCTAAGAAGCGTCCAAAAGATGCTTGGACACTCGTCATTAACCACTACCCAGATTTATCTTGATCTTACTGGGGAGGATCTGAAAGAAGATTACGAGAAACATCCTCTTCCAGCCTAAGATTTATATCTCTATATCTTTTTACTGTTTTCGATTTGACCCTATGGTGAGATGATGGAAGAGATTTTTGAAAAAATAGAAGATATGAGAGATGAGATGAAGGATTCACTGATGGAGATGTTGAAGATACCAGCTATAGGTCCGGATAACGACGGTGAGGGAGAAAAAGAAAGAGCAAAATTTCTAGCTCAACTCATAGATGATTTCGGGTTTGACTCTATAAAAGGTTATGATGCTGAAGATGATAGAGTCCCGGGAGGTAAAAGACCGAATATCGTAGCGACTAAGAAAGGTAAGAGTGAAAAGAATCTTGTCATAGTGACACACATGGATATTGTCCCCGAGGGAGACCTTGACGATTGGGACACCGATCCGTTCGATCCTGTCTTTAAAAACGGTAAGATCTATGGAAGAGGGGCTGAAGATAATGGGCAAGCTATCATATCGAGTATATATGCTGTTAAGGCCATTAATGAGGTAGGGATAGTACCTGAATACAACATAAAGATAATGATAGTATCTGATGAGGAGACCGGTAGTAAATACGGCGTCGATCATATACTCGAGGAAGGTTTGGTCGATGAGGACGATATGGTCATCGTTCCTGACCACAGCGAAGACGGAGGCAAAAAGATAGAGATCGTTGAAAAATCTGGACTTTGGGTCAAGATAACAGTTCACGGTGAACAAGGTCATGCAGCGTTCCCAAAACAGAATATCAATGCGAACAGGATAATGGCGCGTTATCAAAATCTAGTGGACGAAGAACTTCACCATCAATTTGAACAGGAAGATCTGCTTTTCTCTCCACCTAGAAGTACTTTCGAGCCTACTAAGCGTTTGAGCAATGTTCAAAACGTCAATACTATACCTGGAAAAGAGACTCAGTTCTTCGATTGCCGGATATTACCCTCCGTTGACCTAGAAAAGGTGAAATCAACCTTCAAAAATGCTGCAGAACAGATAGAGTCGGAAACAGAAGGGGAAATCGAGATAGAATTTTTGAAAGAAAGTAAGGCGCCTGAAAGGACACCTGAGGATTCAGAAGTGATAGAAAATCTAAAAAAAGCCATAGAGGTTGTCACTGACATAGAAGCTGGCGTTGCTGGTATAGGCGGGGGAACAGTAGCTATGAGCTTCCGTAAAAGAGGTATACCTACAGCAGTTTGGTGCTCAAATAAGGGCCTAGCGCATCAACCTAACGAATACGCAGTACTAGATAATATAGTCAAAGATTGTAAGGTCTTCGCTAGATTCGCGCTAGAGGACGGTTCCGATTAAAACACATTTATCTCATCGTTCAATATCCTGTCCTTAAGATTCAGGATATCCATCAAGTAGTCTTCAGCGATAGCTTCAGCGTTATCTTTCCTTACTTCGTGGTCTTCATCATCGTCAACTACAAGTTGGATGCTGGCGACTTGAGGTTTCGTGATCGGCTGACCGATCTGGGATACAAGTCGGACCAGGACTTCATGTACGCCGTCTTTTTCTTCCTCATATATCTTTTGAGATATTTCTTTCGCTGCTATATTGTAGAGTTTTCCGATATGTGTAACAGGATTTTTCCCTGCAGAAGCTTCCATACTCATCGGTCGGAAAGGTGTGATCAAACCATTTATACGATTTCCTCTGCCCACTGAGCCGTCATCACCGTTCTCCATGGACAAGCCAGTGACTGTCAGGTAATAGATGTCTTCGTCGTAATTGTCCGCTGTATTTATCATGAGATTGATGTCTCTATCAGTGTATTTGTGGGCAAAATCTAAGACCTTGTCCTCCAGCTCTTCTATCACGCTTATATAATGATCTGCATCAGGTGTCAGAGAATCGATTACGGCCGCTGCGATAGTGATATCTATTTGGTCTCGATTTCTTGCGGACATGACTTTTATATCTTGCCCGATCTCTGGTAGATCTTCTTTAAGAGGTCCATTGATCATCTTCTCTATCTCTAAAGACAATTGCTCAGTTTCACTCAAAGGTGCATAAGAAACACCGAACGATGTATCGTTAGCGTTGTGTCTGCTTGTATCATAAACGTCCTGAAGGTCAACCGAGCCTTTTCCTATCCTGCAGTCCAGCATGACTCCTTGATCCACATTTAGATGAGGACAATTCTTTTCTAGGTATCCCTCTGCTTGATTCAAAGCTGTAGATTTATAGGGAAGTCTCTTTCCATTGACATCGGTCGTAGCTCTTCCCGCAAGGAGTATATAAACTGGTTCGAGTATCTCACCACCGCCAAAACTCGGGCTGGCCTGTCCCCCTACTATCTGGACTTCATCAGTATTATGGTGTAAGATCCTATCGTGTTTTTCGATATACATCCTAGATAAAGCTTTACTTACCTCTTCAGCGATCCCATCTGCTATACTATCTGGATGACCTATCCCTTTCCTTTCGACTATCTCTATATGCTGCTCTTCTATTGGGGTCTCATAAATAACTTCTGCCTCTATATTATTGCTCATGTGAACACCACCTTTTATATCATAAATACAATATAATTTCTTTTTAACGCATAAGTGAAAAAATCATATTAATAATTTTTCTAAACCTATCCATGATACATGATTCAGAGTCCCCAAAAGTCCTCTTCTTTCTGTTTTATCTCTCTTATCTCTTCTAAAATTCTTTCTTCATCGAATGTTAGATCGATGTCTCTCAACTTTCTCGCATCGCCCTCAGGTATATCGATATAAAGTTCCTCACCAACTTCTATCTGTCTTCCAACCGTTACCCCTGAGATCGCTACAGCGACCTCCTCCCCCTGCTCGGCATGATCGAGTGATTTCTCCCCACTCCTTATACTCTTTATCTCTCCTAGCACTTCCCCTTCTTTGTTAAGTAATCTTCTTTCTGGCCTTAGAGTTCCCGCAAGGACTCGAACGCCGACTATAGCCGGTTTAGACATCCTGAACACATGGTCTTCTAATATGCGGAATTTGACAGGATGAACTATCTTTTTTCTCCTCTCCTTCTCGATCTCCTTCTTCTTTTTCTCCTTCCATTCTTCATACTCTTCTACAAGCCTGTAAACCACATCGTGATCGAAAACCTCTACATCGACCTTCTTCAACTTCTCTCGCGCATCGGGAAGAACATCCACATTGAAAGCTAATATGGCTTTGAGAAGTGGTTCGTCTATAGCTACCGCGTCAGTGATATCTTTTTTTGAAACGTCGCCGACTCTGGCCTTCAGGATCGGTATTTCGGCATCTTCAAGTTCGAAAGCCAACCCCTCTAAAGATCCGATAGCATCTGCTTTGATTATCACACCTTCATCTGCGGTCTCTATATTTGCTTCGCTCTCTTTCCTCACCGATTCTATTACATCCTCTGCTTTTCTGTCTCCTATCACTCTTAAAGGAGCACCTGCTAAAACACCTTCACATTCGGGAGCGACGAGTTTTATACCAGCTGCTGCTCCAACCTCATCTATCTCTTCAAACCTTTCCTGCGGATCTCTTATCTCGTCCATAGGACGTGGCCTCATGAGAGATTTGACTTTTGTATGGATCGGTTCACTCCTCGTACCGATGACGATTTCGTCATTCTTCCTTATCACACCGTCGTGGATTATGGTATCTAAGGTAGTTCCGAGACCTATTTCCTCTTTGACCTCCAAAATAGTTCCTTCTCCTGGACCTTCTTCGACCTGTATCTGATCTTCAAGATAGGTCTGGGCCAGACCTATCAACGTCATTAGAAGGTCTTCGATACCCTCTCCAGTTATCGCACTCATCGGAACGATACCTATATTCTTGGAAAAGTCACTTATTTTATCATACCTGTCTGCAGAAAAGCCTTTATCATAGAGATCTCCGATCATCTTGTATAGGGCGTCCGTCATCCTGCTTTTCGCTTCCTCTGATTGGGTCTGAAGATTTTTGATAAAAGGAGCATTTTCGGAGCGCCAACCTGGTATCTTATCCAATTTGTTAGCGGCAACGACAAAGGGAGTCTGTTCTCTCTTCAATATCTCTAAAGATTCGATGGATTGAGGCATAAAACCGTCGTTGATATCTACCACTAGAACAGCGAGGTCCGCTAAAGCACCTCCTCTTGAACGCAGATTTATGAAAGAATGATGGCCAGGGGTATCTATAAATAAAAGTCCAGGTAATCTAAAATCTATATTACAGCCTAATTCGGAGCAGGCTTCTTTTAGCGTATCTATCGGTACTTCTGTAGCGCCTATATGTTGGGTTATC
This sequence comes from uncultured Thermoplasmata archaeon, assembly GCA_964398905.1. Classification (GTDB taxonomy): domain Archaea; phylum Thermoplasmatota; class Thermoplasmata; order Halarchaeoplasmatales; family Halarchaeoplasmataceae; genus Natronoplasma. Next base: position 272 of record CAYNOV010000079.1, on the reverse strand, counting down.
GCTCCCGCCTCTCTCTGCTGGACAGTAGTGCCTCTGATCCTATCCAAGAAAGAGGTCTTCCCATGGTCGACGTGACCTAGAACACTGACTATCGGCTGTCTGCTCCGCATACACCACGCTAAAGAGAGAAGTTATATATTTCTTTTTTTACTGAAGGATTAAGAGTTCAGGTATTCAACTTTATCTATAATCAGGGCTAAGACCTCTTCATTTAGGAGGAGGATACAGGCCGATAGTAAGGCATATATATCGTATTAACTATGTAAATATTG
>CAYNOV010000078.1:0-6755 GCA_964398905.1 uncultured Thermoplasmata archaeon | reverse complement strand
CACCTGTTCAACTCGCCCCATCTGATCTTTTCTGTCATAGATGTGGTATCTCATGCATATTTTTATTTTTTTGCCATGTTTGAGAGAGATCGTACACATAATTTTTTATTTTATCTCTTCTTATGTAGAAACATGGATACTCCACGAGAAATACTGAACGAACTGAAATGGAGGCATGAAAGATCTCTAGAAAAGGCGAAAATATTTTACATCCATCGTGGGGCTCCAGGGGATTTTAGAGTTATGAAGGGAGAAGATATAATAGATCTAGGTAGATCATTCATAGAGACTGAAGAGGCTAAAATACCGTATCACAGAGTATTCAAAATAGAGTATGATGGAGAAATACTTTTGGAAAGAGAGCCCAAGTAAAGATTTTAATCCAATCCTTCCATCATATCTTCCATCTTATCTATAAGTTTTTCATTCCTCACTGAACTCGCTATGTCGCCTCTTGTTTTTTCAACTAAATTTCTCGCGGTATCTTGTTTGTTCCTTATCGGTACTATCGCATTTGGGTAATCGAAATCCATTATCATATCTTTGATCTTTTCCATCTTCCCGTGAAGTTCCTTCGCCTTCTCTATATCGCCCTCAGTAAGCTCGTCGAGTATGATCCTTCTGAGTTCTCCAACGACATCTGCGAGACCCAAAATATAAGAACTGGGCGTTATATCCAATTCCTCGGGAGACTTGGGCTCTTCACCTTTAGAAAGAGAAAGTAGGATGTGGGCTTCAGCGTATTCCTGCAGACCGTTCCGTAAAAAACCTGAGTGGTATAGTTCCGGATGATCTTCGATTATACTTTTGACCTTGTGGATCTCTTCCTGAGCTTCTTTTAGAGAAGAATCTATCTCCTCATCACGGTGTATATCCTGGATAACGTTCTTCGAGATCCTTCTTATCGCTCTAGACGACTTCATAGCTAGTTCTCTAACTGTATCTTTATCTTCCAATTTTTCGTCTACTTCCTCAACAATCTCCTGTAATTTATCTATCTCGCTCATCTATAATCACCTTTTGATATGATCAGGATAATCTCTATCTAATATGAATGGGATCTTATCCCTTGAAATTTTAAATCGTTCATGGAATATAAGATTTGGTTCGTAGATGCTTGGAATAACTCTATCTTAATCGATATATTCTTCTTTCTTCTTTTTCAATCGTATGCAATCCTTACCAACGTCAATTATATCATCTGCTTCTATGTAAATTACTTCCCTGTTCATATCCATCCTTGTTGCGACGTTCCCTTCATCTAGAGGTGTAGGTAGTGTCACGCTCATATCTTCAAATGAAAGCATAGGCACAGTGTATGTTTCAACATCTCTTTCATCCTCATCTTTAGTCCTGATGACTCTAGTTTCTACTTTGATGTATTCTAAACCGCAGTCTTTACCTCTTTCCGCTTCTACAACCTCACCCATCTCATCACCCTGGCTATCGATCACGTGAGTCCCTATGAGATTTTTTACCGGGCTGATCCAAAGATATATGCCATCCCGTGTTATCCTATCGATATATTTGAGATTGACCCTCATATATTTTCCAAAGAAACCCTTGTGGATTATCAATTTCGTAGGATTCAAAGTGGTCTTGTTGATCTCAATATCATGAACATGACCGAAAGAACGACCGTCCGAATCATACACATCTAGACCTCTCAATCTATTGAATGTGGTCCTACCTTCCTGGGATTCCTCCTCTTCTTCTTCAGTCATATCCATCATACCGTTATATTCGAGAATGTACATTATACTTTCGGAAGGAAGATGACCAAAAATATTAATAACCCTTCCCGGAAATCTTATTTTCCATGGCCCTCGAAAATCTGAAAGACGGACTGAGGAACGCAGTAGAGAAAGTAACAAAAGCTAGTCATGTAGATAAACAACTGATCAAAGATATCAGTAAAGACATACAAAGGGCTATGATCGAAGCCGATATAGATGTTCAATTAGCACTGGATCTGACTGAAAAGATAAAAGAGAGAGGTGTGGAAGAAAAACCACCTTCAGGTATGAGTCCAAGAGAACACCTGATAAGGATCATCCACCAGGAGTTCGTAGATATACTCGGAAAAGGTGTGGAATTAGAACTGAAACCTCAGACTATTATGATGGTAGGTCTATATGGACAGGGAAAGACCACCACATGTGGCAAACTGGCAGCTTACTTCCAGAAAAGAGGACTGAATACAGCATTGATCGCTGGAGATACTCACAGACCTGCGGCTTATGATCAACTTTCTCAAGTTGCTGAAGATGCCGGGGTCCCGGTATATGGAGATCCAGACGAGGACAAAGCTCCAAAGGTAGTCAGAGAGGGTATGGAGAAGTTTGAAGATTACGATATCGTGATAGTCGATACTGCTGGACGCCATTCACTTGAGGATGAACTCATAAAAGAGATAAAACTCATAAAGAACGTCGCCGAACCAGACGAGGTCATATTGACAGTAGATGCCTCCATAGGACAACAGGCCGGACCTCAAGCTAAAGCGTTCCATGATGCTGTGGATGTCACAAAGACGATAATAACCAAGATGGACGGTTCTGCAAAGGGTGGTGGAGCATTAAGCGCTGTAGCCGAGACTGATGCACCCGTTGTTTTCATAGGTACTGGAGAAAGGATCAGAGACCTAGAAGAATTCGATCCAAAGAGTTTCACTTCCAGGATGCTCGGGATGGGTGACGTTGAAAAGTTATTAGAAAAGGCAGAAGAAGCCATCGACGAGGAGAAAGCTGAGGAAACTGCGAAGAAGATGTTGGCAGGCGATTTCGATCTGAAGGATATGTACGAACAGATGGAGATGTTGACTGGTGTGGGTCCCTTGCAAAAGATCGTCGACATGCTTCCTATGGGTCCTGCATCCATATCAGAAGAAGAGATAATGAATACTCAGGAAAAACTTGATGAATTCAGGATCATCATGGACAGTATGACCGAAGAAGAGATGGAAAATCCCAACCAGATAAAGGGAGAAAGGATCAAGAGGATAGCTATGGGCAGTGGGAGAAGACCAAAAGATATCAGAGATTTACTATCGCACTACAAGAAAACCAAGAAAGCGATAAAGGGATTCTCAGGAAACCGAAAGATGAGGAAACAACTAAAGAAACAGCTGGAGTCTGGTGACCTCAACTTCTGATCTTTTTTGATCGTTGTATAGGTTAATCAGTAAGTAACTTTGTTCCGAAAACCAAAGTGAACTGCATCAGTGGTATCGTACCTATTATCTCATATATAGCAAAACCACTGGGTGAAAGGACAGAGATCAAACCGATCGATATTGTTGCGAATCCTACGGAAGACCAGATGAATATCGCCCAAACCGGTTCAAATTCTAAAAATTTATCTAAACCGTAAAATATCAGACCTGCAAAACTGAGTGCATAAAACAAGATGGCAACTGGTAGATGCGGTGAAGTACCTTTTGGGAAGATTCCCGTCAACATCAAAAAGATCGCACCGAAAATTAAGCCAATTAATCCTATATCTCCTACCCTACTCTCTGTTCTACTGAGGAGCGAAATAGCGAAGACCAAAAGTAATATCCCAGTTACGATGAGTGCAGAATTGAATATCTCGTTGTATGGCACACCTACTTCACCAAGATCGCTGAGAGCACTTTCCGCCAAAGTAAAATTTCCATGCATTGCGATAGCTATCGTGATAAAAACGTAGCCCACAAAGGGTGCCAACAGGCCACAATATCCTCCTATGGTTTCAGGTACAAGGTCTTCTATGTTTATCTCCATCATGGCCCTCCTTTCAATTCAAGCAGTATAATGATTATGTATATTTAAAATTTTACCAGTTATATCTGGGATTGATAAATAATTATCTAGAGATCGATTAGGATGTTTATCACCGAGAAAAAACAAGTCTCACTAGGATACCACCTTAAATTGATATACCTGCTTGATGATTCATGATAAAAGTGGTTGATGTGTCCTGGATAAAAGAAGTGGAATTCGACGAAGCAGAAGGAAAGTCTAGAGAGGTCTATGAGCGGATCAAAAAGGAGAGAGGAAAGGTCTCGAACATCATGAAAGTCCAGAGTCTGATGCCCTCCGCGATGGAAAATCACTTGGACCTATACCTTTCGATAATGTTCGAAGACAGGAGTTTGAGTAGAGAGAGGTGTGAGATGATAGGTGTGGTCGTCTCTTCGATGAACCGTTGTAGCTACTGTGTCAACCATCACAGTGAAGCGTTGAATCATTTCTGGAGAGATGAAGAAAAAGTAAAAAGACTAGGGGAAAATTATGGAAGTTTGGACCTATCAAAAAAAGATCTAGCTATGTTGGACTTTGCAGAGAGATCTACGCAGAATCCCGAAGGAATTGAGGAAAAAGATATAGAAGAACTTAGAAAAGCAGGTTTTTCTGATGAACAGATATTGAATATAGCGATGATATCTGGTTATTTCAATTTCGTAAACAGGATAGCTTTGACGATGGGGGTCGATTTTTCGGAAGATGAGATCAAAGGATATGAATATTGAAGGAGATATATATGTTGCCTGACCTCTTAGAGATATTGGGTAGTTTGGTCGTCATCGTCATAGGTCTTTTCTATTTGATCAGGATAATTTACGATCACAAGTTGGGAAAAAAGATATGGGATGTCTATGATCAGGTCTCAGAAGAAAAAAATCTTAGCGTGAAAAAAAGTTTGAATCTTATCTCCGACTGGCCAAATATTTTTGGCCGGATAGATGATAGGAGGGTCTACGTTCATCCAGATAGGGGCGGAAGAAAAGATACAGCCAAAACTATAATAGCAGTTGAAAATAAATTGGATCTGTTCGGTGGTATCATCATAAATACCCCTGATGTAGGTCAGCCAAAAGATACACAGGAGTTAGAAGTCAAAAACATCAGTAAATATAAATTGGATATATACAGCAGAGAAGATGTAGATGAAGAACGTATCAACGATCTGATATCTAGTGATGCTTCAAGAAAGATCAACGATTTGATCGAGAGCAATCGAGATGATTTTAGAGCACTAATAATCGAACCTGGGATCTCTATGTTCTCCACTTTCAAAATAGAGATGGATTCAGAAAAGATCTCTAAAAATCTAGATGAACTCCTAGAGATAGTCGAATTTTTAGAAGCGAGCAAAGATCATTTGAGTGAAGAAGTCGAGAGTCTCCGTATGACTCATTTAAGTGAAGGAGCAAAACACAGTCATGTCAAAGCTCTGCTCCCGATTCTGTTCTTAGGCATAGGTAGTTATTTGATCTATCGACTGATGCATGGCTTTTCCTTCTTCTTCATGATAACCGGAACAGTTCTCGTGTTATTGGGAGTCACTAAGCTTTATCTGTTCATTTATAATGAACGGAGATATCAATAATCTAGGTAATTACTCAGTTCCCAGTTGGTAACCTCTAGCTGGAACTCCTCAACTTCTTTCCTTTTCATCTTCAGGTAATGCTTGTAAGATTCGCCTAGTGAATCTTTGACAACTTGATCTTTTTCCAGCTCATCTAGTGCATCTGAGAGATTTGCTGGAAGGAACTCGATACCTCGATCTCTTATTGACTCATCTTCGACCGTGAATAGATCTTCTTTGACTTCCTCACCCGGGTCGGTAGATTTATGCATACCATCCATACCTGCTCGTATCAGTGAATTCAACATGAAATAGATGTTCGCAGAAGCATCTCCAGCCCTGTATTCGATCCTACCTTTCTTCTGTTCTTCAGTACCGTAGGCAGGTATCCTTACTAGAACGCTGCGGTTTTCTCCTCCCCACGATATGTAAACCGGTGCTTCATAACCTGGAACGAGTCTTTTGTATGAGTTGATAGTAGGTGAAACCACGGCGGACAGAGCTTTAGCGTGATCTAAAAGACCTCCAAGGAATCCGGCTGATTTCTCGTTCAACTCTTCAGTAGAAAACATGTATTCTCCATGTTCGTAGAGAGCCATGTGTACATGAAATCCGTTTCCCGCTTCTCCTGCCAAAGGCTTAGGCATGAAAGTCGCAAATACTCCGTTTTCTGCCGCCTTTTCTTTTACGATCTCCCTGATAAAGATGAATTCATCTGCAGCCTGTAAAGGATCGTCATAAGGGAGCGGTTCTATCTCGTATTGGCCAGGAGCTACTTCATGATGGATCTTTTCAACGTTGAAATCGTATTCATCCATCGCTTTAGATAACTCGCCTATCATCCTGTTCTGATCTGTTCTACCGTCGATGTAATGACCAGTATCTATAGGTTCAAAGTTATCTCTGTCTAGGATGTGAAATTCATATTCTGGTTTTACGTGTATATCGATGCCTTCTTCTGATAATTCCTCCATAGTTTTTCTAAGCAAGTATCTTGGATCGCCCTCAAAATGAGTGCCGTCCGGCCATCTCATCTCGCAGAGGAATACAGCGACCTTCTCTGTGCCATGGTCCATTATCTTCATCGTAGAGGGTTCAGGAACGGCTATCATATCACTCTGAGATACATCTGAAAAGCCGAGGTTGGAAGAGTCGAAACTCATACCCTCTTTTTTAACAACATCGAAAGTCTCTGGAGGGATCCGTATCTCTCTTGGTTTTCCTTGTATATCTAAAAATTTCAGCGCTACAGAATCAACTTCATCTGGTATCTCAACATCTTCGGACATCTTATACACCTAAGGGATATGGTTATTGTGATGACATATAAATAATAAACGGTCTAAAGCGAAGTGAAATATTAAATCATTTGAAATGAATCCTGTAAGTAGGGAAAAGATGGT
>CAYNOV010000077.1:0-6840 GCA_964398905.1 uncultured Thermoplasmata archaeon | reverse complement strand
ACCCAGCGGGATTTGAACCCGCGGCCTCAACCTTGCAAAGGTCGCGATCTGCCGGTCTGATCTATGGGCCCTGAACGAACACTTGCGAGTGAAAAGCCATAGATATCTAGAGAATTACTCCGATACTATCTATAGCTGCGTCGATATATGGTATTTCTAACTCCATATCGATTTGGAATGAATCTATATCAAGGATGAAAACGTACTTATTTTTAAGAGTTTTGATTTGTTAAGAATAAATCTAAGCTGATAAATAGATCAGCTAAAAGTTCTTCAGTTGGTCTGATCTTTCAGCTCTGTAATACTATCTCGATATGTACTTCGTCGGGAACCTGTATCCTCATCAACTGCCTCAATGCACGCTCGTCCGCATCTATATCGATCAATCTTTTATGAACGCGCATCTCCCATCTTTCCCATGTTTCGTTACCTTCACCATCGGGTGATTTTCTACAGGGAACTGTCAGTTCTTTAGTAGGGAGTGGGATAGGTCCTTTCATCTCAACTCCTGTCCTCTCAGAGATCTGCCTTATCTGTCCGCAGATCTCTTCGATACGTTCTGGATTAGTTCCGCTCAACGAAATTCTCGCTTTCTGTGCCATGTACCTTTACCTCACAAAGAAATGATATAAAAGGGTTTTGTAGGAAAGGTTTCTACATCTCTTTTTCTTCTATGTCGATTACTTGTCCCGCAGCAACTGTCTGACCCATATCTCTGATAGCGAATCTTCCGAGCTCAGAGAACTCTTCGACTCTTTCTATCGAAAGATTTCGTGTCGGTTTTACTTTGACAACAGCTGCTTCGCCGTTCTTCAAGAAATCAGGATTCTCTTCCTTCACTTCACCTGTTTTAGCATCGAGCTTCTTCTGTAATTCGATGAACGTACATGCTACCTGAGCTGTGTGTGCATGGAATACAGGTGTGTATCCGGCAGTTACTACGCTCGGATGGTCAAGTACGATTATCCTTGCAGTGAAAGTCTCAGCGACTGTCGGTGGCTCGTCTGCAGGACCGCAAACGTCCCCTCTTCGGATATCGTCCTTTCCAACTCCTCTCACATTGAAACCAACGTTGTCACCTGGTTCAGCTTTCGGGATCTCCTCGTGATGTTCCTCTATAGATTTGACTTCTCCGGTTGCGTTCGCTGGCATGAATGTGACCTTGTCGCCAGGTTTCATTATACCGGTCTCTACTCTACCGACAGGAACAGTACCTATTCCAGTGATCGAATATACATCCTGGATGGGTAATCTCAATGGTTTATTTATCGGTTTTTCAGGAACGTTGAAATCATTGATCGCTTCGAGGAATCTTTTTCCATCCCACCATTCTATGTCCCTTCTTTCTCTGGTTATGTTGTCTCCTTTAAGTGCACTCGTCGGTACGACTTGGAACTGACTGTCTTGATATCCTACTGATTTGAGAAGTTTAGAGACTTCATCTTTAACTTCATTGAACCGATCTTCGCTGTATTCTGGTTTTGTCGCGTCCATCTTGTTAACGGCTACGATCAGCTGATCGACTCCGAGCGTCTTGGCTAGGAAAGTGTGCTCTCTAGTCTGAGCCATCACACCTTCAGTTGCTGCAACGACTAAAACTGCTGCATCAGCCTGAGATGTTCCAGTTATCATGTTCTTGACGAAGTCCTGATGGCCTGGAGCATCGATGATCGTGAAGTAAAACTTGTCCGTGTCGAAACGCTTGTGCATAACGTCGATTGTCAGTCCACGATCTCTTTCCTCTTCGAGCTGATCCATCGCCCAAGCGTAGGCGAATGTGCCTTTTCCTTTTTCTTCTGCTTCTTTCTTGTATTCCTCTATAACGTGGTCCGGTATCTCTCCAGTTTCGAACAGCGTTCTACCTACTAGGGTGGATTTCCCGTGATCCACGTGACCTATGAATACGAGGTTCAGATGTGGTTTATCGTCTGCCATATTTTGTACCTCCAATTATCTTTCTGCTTCTCTTTAATGGGTTGCTCTATTTATAATTTTATCCTCGAGAGAATCCTTTCTCGAGTCTACAAAGGGAAGGAAATACTTCAAATATTTATATTTGTTCCTCGTTACTTCTATCACATCAAGATGAACGTGGGAATATGAGCTTGAAGATAAGAGAAGCGAAAAAAGAGGATATCGACGCAATCGTAGAGATGTGGTACAGCCTGGCCTCTAAACACCAGGACATGATGCGTGGCTACGAACTTTCAGATGATTGTCGGGATAGTTGGAGGTCTTTCGTGGAAAGAGGCATGGACAGAGAAGGTATGTGCACTTTTGTCGCCGTAAAAGAAAATGAACTTGTTGGTTTCTTGAATGTAGTTATCCGTGAAAGGCTTGGTATCTTTGAAGAGAAATACATGGGTATGATCTTGGATGTTTATGTGAAAGAAAAGAAAAGAGGAGAGGGCGTTGGAACAAAACTCACCAATAGGGCGGAAAAATGGATCAAAGATAAGGGAGTCAATATCGCAGTATTGACAGTATCTCCGGAAAATGACAAAGCAGTAGAATTTTGGGAAGAGAACGGATACATAACTTATCTTCTCAAAAAGAGAAAGGAATTGTAGGGAGAACTACTCAATTTTAAAATGATCGTATCCTCCACCTAATTCTTTTTTTTCTCCATCGATCAGGTACATACCTTCTTCGATGATCTTTCCTACAACGAAGACATCATCTTTTTCTAGTAGATCTATTTTTTTGGGAGGGATCGTGAACACGAGTTCGAAATCTTCTCCACCATGAAGGGCCCATTTCATTGGATCGATACCGAGTTTTTCACCTGTTTGTCTCGTTTTTTCGGAGATCGGCACTTTTTCTCTCTCGACTTCCGCGCCAACACTGCTCTCTTCACAGATGTGTCTCACTTCTGAGGCCAATCCATCGCTTACATCTATCATTGCATTTACATGGGAGGCTATACTCCTGCCTAACTCCAATCTGCATTCTGGTTCAAGGTAGAAATCTGTATATCCGGTTTCATTCGCTCTCAAAAGTTCCAATCCGGCCCAACTTTTACCTAGATCTCCGGAAACACAGATCAGATCTCCTATTTCGGCATCACCTCTCATACAGAGCATATCTCTCTCAACATTCCCGATCAGTGCTACATTTATAGTCAGGTCGTTACCATGTGTCGTATCTCCGCCGATTATAGTCAGACCGTGCATCTCGGAGGCGTCGACCATCCCGTCCAATATAGCTTCGGCTAACCCCAAGTCAGTATCGTTGGGGAATGCTATAGAAACTAGCCCCCATTTCGGAAGTCCTCCCATCGCTGCGATATCGGAAACGTTCACAACTATCGATTTCCAGCCCACCTGCCAACCAGTGTGCCAATCAAGATTAAAATGATCACCCTCGACCAGCATATCAGTGGTCATCAAAGTGTAATCGTGGTTATCTTCGATCACCGCACAATCGTCTCCGATTCCTTTGAATATTTTCTCCTTATTCTTGAACTTAGCTGCGATTTTCTCTATCAGGCCGAATTCTCCGATATCTGTTAATTTCTCCATATTATCTCCTTTTAGCATCATCTATCTTTTCCTCAAAATACCTTATCCTATCGGAAAGTTCACCCTTCCTTGTAACGCTAGATATGGCACATATCATATCGAAGGATTCCGCTAACGTTTTTAGGTCGCTCTCTTCTATCCCTCCTATGGCCACTGTAGGGACTTCAACGATCTCAGCGATATTTTTAGCCTTCTCTATACCAAGTTCTGGATCTGCGTCTTCTTTAGTTTCCGTTTGATGAACAGGTCCTATCCCTATGTAGTCTGCGATATCTTGATACTGTTTAGCCTGTTCAATGTTGTGAGTGGATACCCCAACCAGCATGTCTTCAACGAATTCTTTGACTCGTTCTGGTGGAAGATCATCTTGTCCAAGGTGAACTCCGTCAGCTCCTACCGAGAGAGCCAGATCGACCCTATCGTTGACTATCAGAAGGGTTTTATCTCCACAGATGTCGACTATATCTTTGAGCTCAAAATACAATTCCCTATCGCTCTTTGATTTTTCCCTGTACTGTAATATCTTGATACCGTTCTCGACAGCTATCTGAGCCTGCTCAGTAGGTGATAAATCGATATCTTGATCGGTTATGTAGTAATAATTAGCTTCGTAGAGCAGATGCTTTTTTTCCATAGTGAAGATGATTTAAAAATAGTTTATAGGGTTTTCTCTTTTCTTTAACCTCGATCTAATGATCTTATAGCCTTGAATAACTCATCTTCGTAAACAGGTTCTATCGATTTACCTTGATATATAACCCCGGATTCGCCTTTTTCGACTCTACCGATCATTTTGCCTGAATCAAGTTCTTCATCTTCTGGAATTGTAGCTAGGAGACATCCTGAAGATATGAGCTTGAATGGATCTATTTCCAAAGTCTCACAGATCTTCTCAGTGATATCTTTGATTTTAGGTCTTGACTCTATGACGAACGAACACTTAGAGGCTTGTGCCATCTCATAAAGTCCCTGAAAGATACCTCCTTCTGTGGGATCATGCATGGAATTCACTTCATCCCTGATTGCAAGAGCAGAATCTACAACGCTTATCTCATCTCTCAATGACCTTGCTTTTGAGATGACTTCCTCTTCAACACCTCTTTCCTTGAGTTCTTCTCCGAAGTCAGAGGCCAATATCCAAGTCCCCTCTATAGCGGCTTCGTCTATCTGGATTATCTTATCGCCCGGTTTAGCATCTTTGGTGTAGGTCGGGTTTTGAGTGGTTCCCAATAACGAAGTTGTGATCAAAGGTTGTTCTATACTGTCTATACTTTCCGAATGACCTCCAACGATATCGATATTCAAGGTTTGTGCGGCTTGATAAATATCTAAGATGATTTCTCGGATAATTTTATCAGGATTGTCCTTAGGAAACTGGGCAGATATGAGAGCCCATCGTGGTCGAGCTCCACAAACGACTATATCATTGGCTGCGATATTTATAGCGAGCCAGCCTATGTTGTCTAAAGCTCCAGATATCGGGTCTGAATGAGCGACCAAAAAATTATCACCCATGTCTATAACCGCAGCATCTTCACCGTATGCTGGTCCCATCACCACGCTTTCGTCTTTGATCTCTTTGTCAAAAACCAGTTCATCCATGAAATCTCTGCTCAATTTTGCCATCTTATCACTTATCTTAAATAGAGATGGGTATTCCTTCCATCTTTTTTTCGACCTTTTCTGCCATCCATTTAGCTCCGCTGCCGGAGAAAGAAAGGATCGCCTTTCTGTAATTTTCAGCGATGCCGTTTTTGTTACCCTTTCTTTCTTGAAGTTTAGCCATAGAAAAATATGCCAAGCCTAATCTGTAAGAGGAGCCTGTTTTCTGATAAATAGATATGGACTTATTGTAGTGAGTTTCAGCCTTTTTTATCTCGTCTTCAAGAGAATAGGCGTTTCCAAGAAGAGTGTGTGCGAGAGCTTCCATCCCCTCGTTTTCCATATCTTCCAGTAAGTCTATCGCTTCTTCACCTGTCTCTATCGCTTTTTCGATCAACCTCTTTTCGAGATAGCACTCGGTCAATGAGAGAAGTGCCGAAGCTTTAAGATCTCTATACCCAAATCTCTCAGAGGTCTCTATAGCCTCTTTAAGATATTCTTCTGCGCTATTCAACTCTCTCAGTATGGTATAGAAAGAGCCGATCTCTTCAAGGCCTCCTACTCTTTGATATGTTTCTTTTATCTTTTCCCAGTGATTCAAGCCGCTTTCGAAGTATGAGATCGAACTATCCCAATCCCCTTTCAGTTTCTTTATCTTAGCCATCACGAAATAGGCCGTGGTCAAAAGGGAGTGTTCCTCCTCATTCAATATCTCGATGGCTTTAGAAAGATGATCCTCAGCTGGAGTATAGTCTCCGCGTTCACTGAGTAGAGATCCTATCCTAAAATATACTTTTCCTATCAGCTTTTCCCTATCTGCTTTATCAGAGATTTCATTTGCAGCATTCAAGGCGATCTCGTATTCGGCGATCGCATCATCGTAATCACCTCGTTCTTCTAAAGTCGAAGCAAGACCTATACGAGCCTCTGCCAACAATTCTGGATCGTCATTAAAGTCTATGGACTTAAGGTAAGAATCCTTTGCCTTATCGTATGATCTCTTTTTCTTGTACGCTTCGGCCTTGATGTGGCTCAATGAAGATATGATTTCATTGTCAGTTATTTCATCGAACAATTCTATGATCGAATCACAATAGCCCATAGCTAGTATCTCTTCCCATTCTTTGAGAAGAACCTTTGCAAAAGTGTCGTATCTTGCGGCGAAAACTAAATGATATAACTTTTCAATGGTAAACTCGCCACTCATTGCAGGCTTTTCAAGGTAGTACTCGGAAGCAATATCATGAAGACGAGACCTTTGAGATATCGAGAGACGTTCTTGCAATTTTTCTCTTATGAAATCGTGAAGTCCTACTTTTTTGTCAATGGTTTTATAGATCAGAGGGGTCTTGATCAAGTTTTTGACCATATTTGGAGTGGCAGGTTCTATTCTTGAGAGAGCCTCTTTTTCTACCGGTATCCTGAATGTCGAGAGTAGAGCCAATGCCCAAAACTCTTCTTCGGTTATGTAATGATCGAGTATATCATCTATTGTTTCTATGTCACCGGTATGATCGTAAAACTCTATTACTGACCTCGATAAAAAGTTCTTGGAGGATAAATTCAATTCCTTTCCAGGCGGAATCTTTGATAAAGAGTCCTCAGATCCTTTAGTGATCACAAATCTCCAATAGAATTTTTCCTCATTCAAAGAAAGCATCTCAGCGATGATCTCGGAAATTTTACTATTTTTGTGTAGATCATCTATCAAGAAGAC
>CAYNOV010000076.1:0-6872 GCA_964398905.1 uncultured Thermoplasmata archaeon | reverse complement strand
GCTAATGTTGCTAGATTGACCACGATCCCGGTGAGCATGAAAGTATGAGGTAAAGGATCGACCATCTCTCCTTCATAACCTATTATAGGTACGGTTCCACCCGGAACATAACCTATTGAGATGAACAGCAATATGACGCCCGTATTTGCTACATTAAGAGACATCAGAAGTTTGATCGCATTTCTGTTATTTGTCAATCCATAGATGCCTAAAAATAGTGTGATCAAACCGACATGGATACCGTTCAACATGATTCCACCCCTTGTTCGAAGAAAAATACTGAGAGGACGACCACACCGGCGAAGACCTTGAGCGCGACGATTATGTCTAAAAATACTAGTGAGGTCATGCGATATGGAGTCAAGTTCACAAAAAAACTTCCCCCTATCAATATGCCAGCTATACCGAAAAGCAAGATTATGAAGGTCCCGATAGTATCGAACGATTCTACGTGCTCTGTCAATCTTTTAACTTTTCGACTACCATGAGTGATAAGAACCAGGATAACCCCGGAAGCCAAAACTACACCACCTTGAAAACCACCTCCTGGAGAAACAGGACCGAAAAGTACCAGGTAAATACCGTACATCAAGATGAAAGGGGTAAGCGCACGACCGAAGGTCCTGACGATTATGGATCTCAGGAATCATCACCTCCGTCATCTTCTTTTTTTGGTCTTATTATCTCTTTACCAAGGATAATGACTCCAGTTATAGCTATATAAAGGACCAAAAGTTCTCCAAAGGTATCGTATCCTCTGAAGTCGAATAAGATCGCCTCGACCAAGTTAACCGCTCCTGTTTCCTCATGATTTTCGATGTAGAAATCGGTGAGCGGTGACTCTGATTTGTCTTCGTGAGATAGATCCATACCTTGGATCAGGAGGATACAGATCATGATAACGAGAAGGGCGGTGAATATCCTTTTAAGCACGTTTTCTCTCATATCCAAACCTCTCTAATTTTTTTATGATCGCAAGGAAGAGAACTGTGGTAGCTCCCGTACTAACTATCGAGAAAGCCAAGGCAACGTCTGTTGCTCTGTAAAGGTAAAGTAGCAAAATCAAGAATACAGATGCTAAAGCCAAGAAAACAAGCGCCCTTATCAGATCCTTCTCTATAACTACCAATATATTAGAGATAAGGAACAGTACCAGGAATAACTCAATCAACATCTTCATCACCACCATCTTCCTTATCTTTAGTTGCTACATCGTGAAATGGAACATTGTCAGTCGCACCAGAATGTACATGGGCCGCTCTGCCGATGGAATGAGCAACTATAGGCCCAGTAAACAGTATGAATATCATTATCAACAATATCTTTCCTGATATCTGATGGAGACCCACACGGATCAAAACACCTGCAAGTATCGAGATGGTACCTCCAGTGCCGGCTTTTCCACTGGCGTGAAGTCTCATGTATATATCAGTAAATCTCAGTATGCCTAATGCAGCGGTGAACATCATCACGCATCCGAGTGAAATTAAAAACAGTGAAACTATTTCAGTTATCAGACAAACTCACCTCCTTCGAGATACTTAACCATAGCTATAGTACCTACGAAATCCAATAACACGAAGGAAAGAGCTATGTCCAAATAAAGACCAAGATCGGTTTCTACACTTATCAAGATAAGTATTATGGAGATTATCACACCTACAACATTTAAAGAAACCAATCTATCATAGATAGTAGGTCCTAAAAAAAGCCTGTATGACGCTAAGATCGCGATAAATAGTAGGATAACCGAAACAGCGGTTAACAAGCTCATTTAAAGACCCCCTTGATCATCCTGTCCCAATTTATCACAGACTCCTTTATGCTTTCACTGAGATCTTCCGCTTTCAAATAAGAGTAATGAACGTACAGATAATAATCGTCTCCTTCTTTATCAACATCTATAACAAGTGTTCCAGGAGTGACAGTTATGAGTAGAGATATCAATGTGACCTCACTCTCAGAGGTCAAGCTAACTTTAGTTCTAACTACTCTTGGCTCGATCTTCATAGTAAGAGATTGATAGATCAGGACGCCATTTGCTATTATAAGTTTAAAAGTGACATCTAAAAAGAGAGCGAAGATATTTTTAAGTGAATTTATATATTCAGAAAGATAACTTTTTTCCCTCTCTTCTCCACGTATGACAAATCTATGAACGGTAAAAGTTACCAAACTGGCACCGATCAAACCGGTACCGAGAGTATACATCGATATCTCCTCTCCTCTGAAAATATTTATCAACTCTCCGGTCAATAGGAGCCAGAATAATATCAATAGAACATCTAATAGTGCGTAATGCCTATTGAGTGCATCCTCTTCCGGGGTCCCATCATCCATCGTCTGACCTCTGTCTGACAAACCTTACAGTCGAATTAACAATAATCACTGCTATAAATCTATCGATTGGTTGTCATCATCTCTTTTAGTGAAAGAGATAAAAAGATTTAAATTACTCAATTCAATACTCCTACTGATTACCATGCTAGAAGAGTCATCTGAGTTGATTGGGTTACAGGTCTACACGAAAAAAGGAATGTTCCTTGGGACCGTGGACAATGTTGTGATGGATATAGAAGAAGGGGAAGTAGACGGCATATTTGTTGGAGAAACGAATCCACTGCTCGTAGAACAGTCTAAAAGCACACTCGTGCCTTATAGATGGGTGACAGCGGTTGGAGACATAATAATACTGAGCCATTTCCCTGAAAGGATTTCCATATCTGGTGGATCGGAATAGAAACACAATACGGGTGGATATCTTGTCTCCCGAGGTTCCCGACTCTTGCTATGTGGATGAAGATGCCACTATCATCGGAGATGTAGAGTTGAAAGAAGGCGTCAGCGTATGGCCTCAAGCAGTTTTAAGAGGAGATCAGAACTCCATCTCTGTAGGAAAAGGTTCTAACATACAGGATCTCGTGATGATTCACGTTGATTATGAGAACGATGCGATCATAGGAGAAGACGTGACCATCGGACATGGAGCGATCATCCACGGATGCGAGATTGGTGATGAAACGATAATAGGTATGAACGCTTCTGTACTCACTGGAGCTAAAGTGGGTAAGGGCTGCATAATAGGAGCTAATGCGCTCGTCCCTCCTGGAAAAGAGATACCCGATCACTGTATGGCAGTTGGAGTTCCCGCAGAGATCGTCAAAGAAGATGAAAAATTGATCGAAAAGACTAGGGAAAACGCTCGCCACTATCATGACCTTCGTGATGAGCATAAGTCCGGAGAATACGAAAAATACTAAAAATCACTTTTTTATCTGATATATCTTCTTTTAAATGAATGGCTCTAACAATTCTGGGATTATCTCTCCGAGAGGTAAAGATCGTCCTACTAGCATCAAAAGTATTATGATGAGCGGGAGTACTATAACCAGTTTAAAGAGCTGCCAAGCTACCCAAAGCATCATAACGAGCAAGACGATCCCTATCAGTATCAAGAGTGGGATAGAACCCATGTGATACCATATTTACAATTGATATAAGCCTTTTTTGAGTGATCTCCCGAAAAGATTAAAACATTCTTGGGATTCCTTAGATCATGATGTTCGAAAGAGCTAAAAGATTCACTGTCACTAAAGGTCACGGAAGGAGCTCGGTTTCCCGCTTGAATGCTTTTGACAAAGCCATGATCGACGCATCCATCGGCGAGTTGAACATAATTGAAGTGTCATCTGTATTGCCTGAAGGGATCGTAAAAACAGACGAAATAGATTGTGAAAGAGGTGATTTTATTCCGGCTGTCATGAGTAAAGCTATCGGAACGGACGGTGAATTAGTGGCCGGATTAGCATGGGGTTTTAGAGAAGACGATAAAGGTGGATACGTGATGGAGGGTTCAAATAAAGGAGAAGACATAGATATCAAAATTTTTGAAGTGGAATTGAAAAGAAAGTTATCCAGGATGGGAGAGGCAAGAGATTGTGAACTGATAGATATAGGTGTGGTGAGTGAAAAGATGAGTGTTGAAGAGGACGAATTTGGATGTGTTCTATCCGGGTTGGTGTATCAATCATGAATTCTGAGGATGGGAAGTACGGTGTTATCGTCTGTCCTGGATGTAAGTCTACTAAGACAGTTCTTCTTAAAAATAAAACCACAGAATGTCATCAGTGCGGGAAGAAGTTGGAACTGAAAAAGATGAAATTACACTATCAGACTGATTCTAGAAAAGAAGCCGGATGGGCTATTGGTAGGCTGAATGCGGCGATGGCCGGAGAAGATATACCTGAAGAAAAAGAAGATATCGAAGACGATCCATATGTTAAAGCATCTAAAAAGGCTGACATAGCTGACGGTGAAAAAGAAAGATTGGAGATAATTTGTAAAGTGATAGGTGAAGAAATGGGAGGTTTCGAGACCGAAGATGTTAGGAAGGTCTATGAATTATTGGGTAGAAAAAGTAGTGATGATCTCGAGAAAAAGATAAAGAGATTAGAAGGAGTATACCAACCGAAAGAAGGTGTTTTCAAGAACATTTGAAAACTCACCTATCGATAGGATAAAGGATGGAATAAAAATAGGGAGGGGGAAGGTTTTTTGATTTTTTTTTACCGCTCCAATGATCAGACCATTCCGCCTACTATCATATAGGCGTAGTGGTTGAAGAACAGTACCAGTCCGATCACGAAGAATCCAACTAGAAGCAGCATGTATCGCTGTTCTTCTTCAGATAGAGCTGTATCTCCGAATGCTCCGAAAATCGAGACCATAGCACCTATCAAAAGTCCCAGCCAAGTGATTATTCCAGCAACTGTCTGTGCGAACAACATGCTTTCCTGATACTCTTCTCTTGCATCTTGTCTGTCTTCAATGTCTTCATCAGGATCGACTGCCTCGTATGGTGGAACTCCTGAGATGGCTATCCATAGACCACCGATCGCGGTCAAAAGTAGGCTTATCATCAATATTGCCATCAATGCATTTTTACTCAATACGGGGGTATCTCGCCTCGGGCCAAATTGTTGATGAGGCGGAGGTCCCTGGGGAGGTTGCTGCTGAGGTTGTGGTTGTTGTGGCTGTTGCTGCTGGGGTTGCTGTTGAGACCATGGTTCTTCACTAGTTTCTTCTCCGGGAGGGGTGTCATCAAATTGTTTCTCTTCATTCATATTTACACCAGGATAAAAAATGGGTGATGATATTTAAAATTTTTCTTACTATATTAGATTCAAAATCTTTTTACCATGTATGGATTTTCCAATCTATAACCGAATTTTCTGTAGTAATCTCTCGCTCCCACTCCGCTGATCACTCTCAACATATCTCCATTCTCTTTAGCTATCTCCTCAGACTTTTCGAGAAGTCTCGAGCCAAAACCGGAATGCTGTAAGTCTTTTCCATCTTCGTCCACAGGAGTCATCCTACCAACGACTTTCAATTCTCTCAATATCGGAGTCTTTTCTCCTACCCTGACTCTAGAATATCCTAGGAGTAGATCATCATCGTCGCTGATCTCGATGAAATACTCTGCACCTTTAGAAGCTCGATAAGTCAATGTTTTCAAATCGATAGAATCCATGTCGATCTGATCTTTGGAGTGACCAGCCTCCCTACACCGTATACAATCACATTTCGATCCCATATCGTTCAATTTTTCTCTAGCATATTGTCTCAGATTCGTTTTTTTAACCCCGGCTTCCACGATCTGTGAGGGTATATCTCTCTGAACCCTCTGTATCCTGACGTATTTAGGTACTTTAGCTTTCATTTTAGCCACGAGTTCTGATGCCTCTTCGGTAGAAAGTGGTTGGTAAAGACCGTCTTTCCAATCTTCGTATATCTCGGTTCCCTTGATGACCAGAGCGGGATAAATCTTCAACATGTCCGGTTGAAACCTTTCCTCTTCAAATAAACGTTCGAAATCGTTCAGATCATCTTGTTGATCCATGCCGGGAAGTCCAGGCATCATGTGATAACAGATCTTGAAACCCTTATCTTTAGCTTTCTTTGTCGCCTCTATGGAATCTTCGACCGTATGGCCTCTTTCTATTTTTTCTAAAACTTCGTTCCTCAGGCTTTGCACACCTATTTCTACTTTCGTCGCTCCGAGTTCTAACATCCTGTTGAGTTCTTGATTTCCACAGTGATCTGGTCTTGTCTCTATGGTCATTCCAATACATCTTTTATCCGAGTTTTCGTTGATCTTCTGAGCTTCTTCAAGAGTTTTAGACCTACGATCGTTGAGTGCGTTTAAACAACCTTTAACGAAGTTTTTTTGATAATCCCAATCTCTTGCGGGAAATGTTCCTCCCATGATTATCATGTCGATCTTATCGGTCTCGTGGCCGATAGCATGGTATTGTTCCAACCTGTCCTTTACTTGTTGGTAAGGATCGAATTCGTTCCTTTCCCCTCTCAGTGCAGCGGGTTCCTCGCCTGTATACGACTGCGGACTGGGTTCTTTGTCTTCCGGTCCGCCGGGACACATCCTGCATCGCCCGTGAGGACATTCCTCAGGTGAGGTCATAACAGCTATGACAGAAACACCCGACTTCTTACGGGAAGGTTTTCTCTGGAGTACGTGTACAACATCGTCTCTATCCACATCCTCCATCTGATCGACCCTTTTCAAGATCTCAGAGTTTTTAGGAAGTTCATCTCTCCCGTACTTTTTACAGAGCCTGATCTTGGCCTTCTGTAGCTCGTCAGGCGTGGTTATTTTTCCTTCGACTATCTCTTCGATGATCTCTTGGAAATAACTCATCGATGATTCTTTTGGAGTCGAAAGTATAACAATCTTTTCCCTATAGAGTATTGAAAAGCAAAAGAGATATATAACTGAATACAGTAATCAAAACTGTCTAGAAGGATTCATGGTCCCCATCTAGACATATTCGCAAAAGGGCTCATAGTCTAGC
>CAYNOV010000075.1:0-6895 GCA_964398905.1 uncultured Thermoplasmata archaeon | reverse complement strand
CATCATGCTGATTATCGAGGAGTGACAAAATAGTTTTTCGGTTCAAAGTAAGATTCAAAAAGCATTAGATTTAAGTATGTGTAGTCACTAAGTCGTTTTGATGACAGATAATAGACCACTCACGATCCTTAACAACAACCTCGGGAACAACGTTATAGTTGAGCTCAAGTACGGTAAAGAATACAGAGGTAAATTAGATGGATATGATCCCCATCTGAACCTGGTGATGGAAGATGTTAAAGAATTCATCAACGGAGAAAAAACGAGGGAAATGGATGAGGCTCTCGTGAGAGGAGACAACGTGGTCTACGTCTCACCATAGGTTTGATAAACATGGCTAAGGGTACTCCATCTCAAGGAAAAAAATCCTCCGGTAAAACGCATATCAAGTGCAGGAGATGCGGAAATAAATCCTATAACTTGAACAAGGGATTTTGTGCATCATGCGGCTTCGGAAAATCCGCTAAAAGGAGAGATTATAACTGGGCAAAAGACCATTGAATCCAAAATTGCACAAATAGCGTTCTTTTTTTTAATTGACTTACCTTTTAAATAAATCAATAATTAAAAACGAAAAAGGATTTTTATTAGCTTAAAGATAGATGATGACTATCTCTCAATATCTACTTCTACTCGTACTCTACGGATGTCCAGTTCAGTTATATTACCAGAAAGCAAGATAGTGACTATGTTGCCATCAGCGGAAGCCTCTGCATCTGTCTCATTCTCGAAGTATCTTTGCCAGACTCTTGGATATGCAGTCGTCATACTCCATGTCAAATTTTCGACTTCTGAGTAAGTGTTGCTGAAAGTACTCACCAATTCGGTGGTCACGCCTACTCTCGAGGTGCCTCCCAAATCCCTTGAAGATCCTGTTAGATGGATCATGGTCAGACTCACCTCGAACTCATTTTCGTCCACTTCCTGTATCTGGATCTGAGGTCTAGCCCTCATTATAGCTCCGTCACTTTGTTCCAGTATTATCGCTCCGTGTTCATATATCAATGTCTGATCTTCGAATTCTCTATTGATACCCTGATAAGATATGTTGCCTGAACTCCTAAACGATATCCATTCATCCTCTTCTGTATCATTGAAGCCGATATACGTCCCTGCATTCGGTTCAGTATCGTTCCATCTAGGGCTAAAAGTTAGTCTACCTGGACTTGATCCCGCAAAAAGTGGTATACCTTCAGTACCTAGGTTCACAGATGTATATCGGGGGTACCCCGTCATATCACTTACCACTAGACTATCGATACCGCCTTTCATATCGGCGAATTGCCCTCTTACTTCGTCCATATGATAAGCTTCGTTATCCTCCATCCATACTGGTACATATTGCTGGGTTATCAGCGAGAGTATACTCAGAAATATCAGCAGAGCCATTATTGTACCCACCGTTGTCGCAACCCCTTCCTCGGATTCGTTCATTTTCCTTCTAAGTCCAGACATTTCTTACCACCTTATTTTATTCATAACTGAAATCTTCCTTTTTATCTTCATTTAGTTTTTGCCTGACCTCCTTCATGACACTATTTTTGTCTCTATAATAGGAGGATATCATGTGGGCAAAATCCTTGTAATTGAATATCTCTTCTTTCTCTAGATAGTCCAAAACCATCTTTCTTCTTTTGACTTCTTTTTCCATCTCTCTTTGAGTCCAATTTTTAGATTGTGCTACTTTTTCGTAAATGTAGCTGTGACCGCTGTAGTTATATGAATCATCTGCTGGATTCCAAGTATAAGCTTTGTTTGTTATAAGTTCATCAGTATCAGGGTCAACCCCTACGATCTCCGTGATATTCTTTATCCTTCTCACCATCTTGGTTCCCACCTTGACTTTTGCCTGCATTATCACTATATCTAAGGCGCCGACTAGAGCCCTTGGTAGATTTATCGGGTCGTTTTCCATCCTATTTACCATGGTCTGAACATCATCTGAATGGAAAGTCGTATATGCACTTTTACCTGTAGCCATGGCCTGGAATACAACATAAGCTTCTTCACCTCTTACCTCGCCGACCATCATGTATTGAGGTCTCTGTCTGAGTGCGGCCTGAAGAAGTTCATACATGTCTATCTCGCCGGCTCTTTTACCTGTATCTTCATCCATGTCACCAAATCCACTTCTAGTTAGCAACGGAACCCAATTCTCATGCGGGAGATTAAGCTCACGTGTATCCTCGATACTGACGATCTTATCTTGAGGAGGTATGAACAACAGGATAGCGTTCAAAGTGGTGGTCTTACCCGATGCGGTACCCCCGCATATCAGCATAGATTGACCATTCTCAATGGCTATCCAAGCATAAGCCATCATCTCAGGGTTGAAAGTTTTAAATTTTATCAGATTGATAGGGGTGTAAGGTTCTTCTTCGAAACGCCTGATGGTGAATGAGGAACCTTTCTGAGTGATGTGCGTACCTAATGTCTCCTGAAGACGCGATCCATCTGGCATTGTCGCATCCAGCATCGGATCTGCAACAGATATATGCTTACCACTTCTCTGGGCTAACCAAATAACGTAATTATCCAATTCATCTGCACTATCGAACTTTACATTTGATTTCATCGATCCGTATTTTCGATGAAATACATAAATAGGAATACCCACACCATCACAAGAAATATCCTCAGGATCAGGATCCTTCATCATCACGTCTATGGAACCAAAACCAAGGAAATCACGTCTGACGTAATACATCACACGTTCTCTCGAGGCTGGCTTCAGTTCTAGGTCTAGATCACTCAAAATATTCTTTACTTTGTGTTCCAAGTACTCCCTTTTCTCATCCTCGGTTTCAAGATCGATGAGTTCTACTCTATCTATGAGCCTCTCTTTTACGATACCCAACACTTCTTCTTCATCTTCTGTTAAAGGTGGTTCGATGACTTCATATATGTACTCGTTAGAAGTATTATCATATTTGATCCTCACATAAGTGTAAGGTTCTTCGACCGCATTGGTCTCGATCTCTTTCATATTTTCTTCAGCTATCTTTGGAACAGGTGTGATTTCTTCACTGTATTCCGTACTTGTACTCTCAGTAGAAGGCAATTTTACTTTTTTAGCACCCTCGGAAGGGGTGGATATCGCTTTTTTCAACTTTTCTCCTATGCTCATAGCCATCTTTAATCCCTCATAGTAATAATCCAACTCCGCCAAACAGGATCCTCAAACTGAAAAATCCTATCAAGAGCAAAATGAAACTGTGCTTCATACCATTGGTGATCTTACCGGTCTGTAAAACTCCAGCTACTATCCCATCTCCAACAGCGTGTGCAAAGACCGCGAGAGCGAATATGTAACGGATGACTGGAATGTATTCAACCTGTATTTCCGCCATCCCCGCTTCCATGTCAGCGTCTCCAGCTTCCAATTGGGCACCTGCCTGCTCCATCTGTGCCAGGAACTGTGTATTCAAGATTATTATAACAACGATAAATACAGCAAAAGCGATGTAGATTACAGCTAAATATGATGTCATAGCGATCTTCTGTTCGTCTTCTGAGCTATGAACTTCTTTAGCATCTTGTGAAACCATGTTCAAAACGTCGGCGACATTACCTCCAGCTTCGTTAGCCTTAGTGATTATAGCAACGACCCTGTTTACCAAGTCAGTATTGACTCTATCTGAAAACAATTGTAAGGCTTTGTTTGCCGGTACGCCCCACTTTATCTGTGCCGCCATCTTCTTTATCTCGGGAGTCAATTTACCATAACGTCCTCTAGCTGAAATAACTATAGCATCAGAAAGGGTCATACCGAAACGTCCAGCCTCAGAAACGTCTCTGAGAAAATCAGGCAATCTCCTTTCTATCTGTTCGATCTGTTTCTGCTTATGACTCACGTAGAATCCAAATGGGCCAAAGAGTATCATGGCGCTTATCATTGCCCAGTCTAGTGGGTCTAGAGGTACCCAACCAACGCCCAATATACCTAGAACTGCTATGAGCGCGACTACAGCGGCAAATATCGCAGATACTATCAATATCTCTTTTGCGTATCCAAGAGACAGAACCTTTTCCAACGAACTTTGAGTTCCTTTTTCCGGCATATTATCATCAATCCTGGTTTACCAACCATATTATGAATATAAATCCAGCCTGAGATCCAGGTATCATCAAACCTACGACTGCATAGAGGAACGGGATGGGATTACCACCTGCTAATCCTCCCATAAGTGACATGATAGCCATGATAACAACAAGGAAAAGCGGGAATGCTACAACAACTGTTACGAAAGATTCTGCTAACATACCCAATGTTTCCATATTCTGCTGGACCTGCAGTTTTCTTTCTTCCTGATATTCTTCCATCTTACTCTTGAAATAGGGTTTGAGTTTGCCTCCAGAGGTCGAAGTCGTCACAACGCCCTGCAAAAATTCTCTGAAGTTATCGGAGGGACATCTATCAGAAGCTCTATCCAACGCATTCAATATATCCATGCCCAGTATCTCCGTATCCCTAGTGATCCATTTCGCTTCTTCACATACCTCTCCGTAAAGTGGCTGTTTAGCCAACTCTTGAAATATCATATCTATATTTATATTAGCCGATGCCATAGATGCAATAAAGCTCATGGCGTCAGCCAACTTATCATCTATCTTTTTTCCTCTGCTATTAGCCTTGCTCGAGGGTTTGAATCTTAGAGCCACGTATGTTAGAACTGGAGTCAAAATCCCAGTCGCCGCTGCGATAACATATGATAAAACTCCAAGGACTGGGCTCAAGATAAGCCCAAGGAATAAAGCGGCAAATAAACCTCCTATCGCTGCTAGAATAGTGCTCATCCAAACATAAGCGATATATTCTTCGACCCTTATTTTCATGTGCGCCTGTAAGAGATTGAGTTCTAATTCTGGATCATCAACTCCTTGTTTTTCAACGAAGGGACCCATAGTTTTCCAACAGAATTTTTGATAATTTGTAAGGGTCAAATATTCGGGGACTGTTGTTTGTGGAAGTCTTTTAACGTGTGGTCCATAAGTTTCCACTTCCTCACCAGATTCAGCTCTCTTAGAACCGAAGAACGAACTGTCTTTGAATTCAAAACCACTGAACGCGTCTTTTAGCTTAGACATTCAATCATCCCTCCTTTTTCTGATCTTTGCTAGAGTCTCTTCTGGTTCTTTATAATAAGATGTGATGATCTTCGATATCTCCTTATAATGGACCATATCCTCTTCCACCATATATTCTACTATTTCCACCCTGTTTTCGAACTCCTCATCCATCTCTTCTTGAGTCCAATTTTTAGAGGTCATTATCTCGTCGAAATTATAACTATGTCCTTTGTAGTTGTAACTGTCAGTAGATCTATCCCATTCAAAAACTGTGTTAGTTATCAACTCATCACTTTCTGGCTCGAAGGCGACGATCTCAGTTATCTCCTGTATCCTTCTCACCTGTTCATCATCTATCCTAGCGAATTTCTGTATTATCACGAATCTTAATGCTGTAAGTAAAACACGGGGACAATTTATAGGTGGATTCTCAAGTCTGTGAACCATCGACTGAACTGAATCGGCATGCATTGTACTGTAAGTGACGTGGCCAGTTGCCATTGCCTGGAACATATCGTGGGCTTCTTCACCTCTAACTTCGCCGACGATTATATAATCAGGCCTTTGTCTCAAAGCGTTCCTCACGAGATCGTACATGTTCACTTCACCTGGATCTTTTCCTTTTCCCTCGCTCATTGTCATACCAGCTCTAGTTGTACTGGGTATCCAATTCTCATGAGGAAGGTTGATCTCTCTTGTATCTTCGAGTGATACTATCTTCAATCCTGGAGGTATGAATAAAGTCATAGAATTGAGTGTAGCTGTCTTACCACATGCTGTTCCACCAGCAACAATAGATGATTTTTCATTTTCAACCATCAGCCATAGGTAAGCGATCATCTCCGGGCTGGCGGTATTGTATTTTATGAGTTTGACAGGAGTGAAAGGCTCTTTTTTGAACCGTCTTACAGTGATAGATGAACCTCTCGTTGAAACTTCGTCTGCATAAGTGGCCTGAACTCTGTGGCCTTCTGGTGTCGTTCCATCGAGTATTGGGTTGGAGACGGAAACCTGCTTTCCACAACGTTGGCCAAGCTGGATTATATATGAGTTTAATTCATCTTCATCACTGAATTTTACATCGGTCCTTATGGATTCATAATCTCCATGATAGATGAAAACCGGTATATCTACCCCATCACAAGATATGTCCTCAACTTTTTCATCGCTCATCAAAACGTCTAAAGGTCCAAATCTGACATAATCTCTTATTATATGATATAAAACCCTCTGTTTAGACTTCTCTCCTAAATTTAGATCCCTACTTTCGATATAACTCTTAACAGCTTCACGGATGAATGATTCCTTATCCTTTCTTTCCATGGTCTTCCATTCATAGGATAAAGCTCTGTCTAGAGTATCTTTTATCTTTTCCAACATCCTCTCTTCTTTTTCAGTAAGGGTAGGCTCTATCGCTTGATAGAGATATTCTTTATCATCATCATCGTATAAGATGCGTGCGTAACTGAACGGTTCACGGACCGGGATCAATTCGATAGTTTCTCGAGATTCTTTTTCGATAGGTGGTAGATTTGTATATTTAGAAGGAGCATCTTTTGATATTTTTTCCTGCTGGTCCATCTCTGATTTAGGTAATTTTACCCTCTTGGCATCTGGGGAACTAAAGATTGAGAGGAAAAAGACCAAGAGTAAATCTATTGCCACATTCCTTCGAGATCCGGGGCCGCTGAGCATCAAACATCACTTCTCCTAATATGCATTTCCTTTCAATCTAGATTCTACTTAAAGTAGTTTTTCCTAGTTTTTTAATATAAGTTGTCGAAAAGGGTAAAAAATAGAATTTTTAAAAAAGAGACTCAATCCC
>CAYNOV010000074.1:0-6981 GCA_964398905.1 uncultured Thermoplasmata archaeon | reverse complement strand
CCAACTTTATCTTATCGGAAGTGACAGCTATAGCGAACTGATCTATTTTGTCATATGAAGTCTTTTCGCTTATCTTTTCTTCGAGTTGATCTTTATCCATATCGGACTTATTACTCAACAACTGTACCATCGTTTCTATGTCTATCTCACCCCAAGTCACCATGTCTTTTACTTTATTCAGCATCCCCTGGTATGTGGGCTCTTCAGGTATTATGGTACAGTGATTGACTGAATTAAGCCTCAACATCTCAAGTGTGTCTTTTAAATCCTGTCTTTTTTTCCTTGAACTTTTCAATCTTACTACAGCGTAAGCCATTATCATCCCTCCTGCTGAGATGTCTCTTCTTGATATATCCCCTCGACAATCCCTAGATCTTTTGCTTGATCCTTTCTGACCCTCATCTCAGAGGTCTTTTTCATAGCGTTGAATACCGCGAGTGCATAATTCACGGTAGTCCTAGTTTTTCCTTTAGAGAAGCCCCATACGTCTTTTATACCAGCTCTTTCCAATATGGATTTTGCAGTGTCTCCAACGGCTAGACCGATACCTGAGGGTGCGGGTTTCAGAACTATCTTGACTGATCCGGCTTGACCTGTGACCTCAAATGGAACAGTATGAGGATCACCGCAGCCGCATTCCCATGAACCGCATCCTCTTCTGATCCTAACCATGTTCAACTTGGCATTGTCCATACATTTTCTGATAGTGGGTCCTACTTCTTTACCTTTAGCTGTTCCGACTCCTACGTATCCGTTATTGTTGCCAATGACGGTGGTAACAGTGAATCTTACTCTTCTACCTGAATCAGTCATCCTCTGGACCATATTTACATCGAGAACATCATCATCTAATTCTGGAAAAAGAGCATCTATGATCTCGGGTTCTTTGATCGGAAGTCTAGAAGCAAGAGCGTCCTCCATGTTAGTGATCTCACCACGTTTCACTTTTCTACCCAGTCTGGTTTTTGGTTCCCATCCATTCATCATAATTCCTCCAATTCAGATTTAACTTCTTCAAACAATTCTTTGGTTTGATCTCCTATATGTTCGCCTTTGATCCTTTCTTCATCGGGAAGAATATCTGGATCATGTGGTACTGAAACACCGGCATCTAAAATACCGTTCAAAGCTGAGAACAGCCGTCCCCCTTTTTCGGGATGATCCAAACCGATATCAAGAACTGCCTCATCTATCCCTTTATCAAGGGCTTTTTTACCGGCTAAGTAACCGACGAGATAAGCCGCGGGCAGATTTGCTCCATGACTATCCCATCCTTTTTCAGTTATGTTCTCGCTAGAAGCAGATGCTTCGACTTTATCTCCGTCCCTATCATATCTGATGAACTGTACTCTCATGTGCTTGTTGGTAGGCCTTACAACCGCTCTTACTTTTCCTGATTTAAGTAATCTTAACCTCTGTCTGTAATCCGTTTTCCCTTCTTTTCTTCTTCTAAGTGGCATCCTGTACCTTGAACCTTCAGCCATCTTCATTCACTCCTTTGATATCGTAACTTTCATCTATATGATCTTCCATCTTCAGATGGAGCACCATATCTGCGGTGTCCTCAAAAGCTCCACCTTTAGACCTTCTATAAAATTCTCGATAAATCGATTTATCGATCAATCCGTCGTCTCTCATCTTTTTCAACTCTCTGCGCATAGATCGTATCCTTTTCTTCCAACTATCTTTAGAAGATTCCCGAGCATTCTTAGTACCTTTTCTCTTACCGTAACCTTTCCTCCTACCCTTCTTTTTCTGTCCTTTCTTGTAGTTTATCCTTCCTCTAGAGTTACCTTCTTTAGGTTTCTTTTGTATCACGCCTCTGTTTATCAGTTCTCTGACTTCCTCTCTTGTGATCGCTTCTATGACTTCGTCCAACATAGTGTCGTCCATCCAGACACGATCTTTTCCGCAATCGAGGATTTCTGCAGCCAACCTTTTTTGATATTTAACATCCATGAGATCACCATTATGATGTTGGATTGAGGACTCTTATATCTTTTTCCTCAGCCTCGTCTTCGATCTTCAGCCTTTTCCTCATACCCACACTGTGAGCTATCCTAACCGCTTCTTTATCGGGATCGATATCTTCTAGATCAGATGTGTTATGAACGAGAACTTCTTCAAATCCAGAAGGATGAAGTCCCCTCACTTTTTCTGGTGATCTATAACCGATACCAACATTAGATGGTCTATACTTCTTGTTCTGTCTAGCCTGTGAGTGTAGACCGCGCGGTTTTCTCCAGGTGCTCTTATCTATCTTGGGACGGTAGAACCACTCTTGATGATTGAAGGAGGGCCTTCTTTCTTTCAACTTTTTTCTCTCCTTCAACATCTTTTTCGTTTCCTCGTCCAGTTCGGGTTTTTTCTTAACTTCGTAATCCTCATCTTCTGCCATCTTGATCACCTTCTAAATCAGGGACTTACCTGCCTTTTCAGTTATGTAAATTCCATCTTGGAAGACTCTAGGATCCGCCTTAGATATCTTCGTAGCGGACTCGATATTGGCGGCTGTCTGAGCAACGGCTTCTTTATCAGGTCCCTTAACCGTGATTTCGTTCCCATCGATCTTAGCTTCAGTCGAGCCGATGATCTTTGCTTCTCGAGGTTTGTTCTCTCCGACGAAGTTTTTGATGACCACCTTACTCTGCTCAGCAGTTACTTCCATGGGAAAGTGAGAATATATTATCTTTAGCTTGTAAACAAAATCTTCTTGAGCACCCTTTACCATGTTCTCTATATGAGACCTGAAAGTGCCTAATTGGGCTCTCTCTTTCTTACTGGGTTTATCCACCTTCAAGATGATCTCATCATCCGTGATCTCTAATTTTATCGTAGGATGAGAGAAATTTTTTACAACTTCACCGTTTTCTCCAGATATCTTCAACTCATCTTTGGTCCTTTCAACCGAAACGTCTTCGGGCAAATCTATCCTTTCTTCCGCTATCAATTCAATTGCCATGATAATCCCTCAGTAAACATAAGCCAATAACTTTCCTCCTGCTCCTTCGCTCTTGGCCTCAGAATGATCCATCACTCCTCTGTTTGTTGTCAATATCAGAACACCGAAACCTTGAGCGGGAAGGTATCTAGATTCATAGTTCTCGATATCGGTATTTTTGACCGACCATCGAGGTTTTATTACCTTACACTTGTTAATGCTGCCGTTCAAGACAACGTTGTAAGTACCCCCTCTTCCATCTTCTACGTATTCAAATCTTTTAAGGTAGCCATTCTCCTGCATCACTCTGAGTACACGTCCGATGAGTTTGGACGCGGGTTTGATCTGGCATTCTAATTTTCCGTTCCTTTCTGCGTTGTTTATCTTTGATAACGCGTCATTCAATGGGTCATGTTTCATATTTTTTCACCTCACGAGTGTTTTTTGAAACCAAGATCTTCAGCGATCTCCCGGAAACACTGTCTACAAACGTGGAGACCGTATCGTCTAATTATTCCGCGCTTTCTGCCGCAGCGTCTGCAGCCTTCTTTCCTACCGTAGTCTTTCTCTGGTTTAAGTCCTTCTTCTTCGCTCATGATTCATACACCTCCAGATCGAAAGCGCTTTCCATGAAATCGATCGCTTCTTCTTTCGTCATCTTGTGTTCCTCAGGAATACTTTTAGGTTGTTTTCTTCTATGTTTGATTCGCTGACCGTTCCTGCCTATCTCCACTGATATATCCATTCCGAAAACTCCTATATTTGGATCATAGGTGGCTTCTTCAAAATCAGTATAATCGCTTATGCCAAAATTAAGATTACCGTTATCATCGAAACTGCTGGAAGGCAGTCGATGCTCTTTGACCCAGAAAGCCTTTTTAAGAAAGTCGTAGGCCTTCTTCTTCCGTAGTGTCACTTTACAACCAAGAGGCTGTCCTTCTCTTATACCGAATTCGGCATTGGTCGTCTTCGCAGTTGTCTCGACCGGCTGCTGATTTGTCAACATCTCCAATACGTTGAAGGCCTTCCTGAGTTTTTCTCCCCCTTCACCTACGCCTATATTTACCACGCATTTGATCAAGCGCGGTTTTCTCATAGGATTGTCATGATTCATATTATACCCACCTCTGGGATCTCAATTACTGGTTTGTCTTTTCCTATGATGAAAACGTAATCCTCTACGGTAGTTATACCGGATTCGAAACGAACGAAATTTGGCTGCGAACCTCTGATAACCTCGTATTCCTTTATCGTATCTAATTCACCTATATGATTACCACCGGTTACTAGTGCCATCTTGCCTTCGTTAAATTCATAAGATTCGAGTATCTTACGAGTAGGCAGTTGGATTTTCAAAACGTCCTTGGTCTTGTACTCGCTTCCGTCATCTAACCTGATATTACTCCCGTCATGGAGGTTATACTGCGTTATGCCTCCCTTCAAGGTTGTTTTATCAATTATCTTGACCAATTTCCATTCAGCTTGAGCTTTATCTATAGGTAATAGTCTGAATTTTCCCTTTTGATCGAATAGGACTCTATAATCTTCCGATAATGAGGGGATCGAGATAACATCCATCAGACCGACGGGCAAGTTCTTGTCAGTTCTAACTTTACCGTCCACCTTGACTTTTCTCTCTGAGAGTACGCTCTCAGCTTCTTTAGAAGTCTCGGTGTATCTCAAAATATCTCTCAATACGACTATGAGCGGTATACTTCTACCGGCTGAATGCGGACCTGGACTCGGTGTAGGAGCCCAGAAAGATTCTTTAGTAGGAATGCCCCATTTTTCGGTAGGTGCGTTATAACGCTTATTATGTCGGCTCATTCTTCATCCTCCTCCTTTATACTTTCGATCTTTTCTCTTCTCCAAGGATCGGATAGATCCAGATCAGTGATCTTGAGATTTGAAGGGTGAACTCCAAAGGGCTCTTTTGACTCGTCCGCTTTTTCTACTGTAACATCTTCGATGAAGACCTTTTCATTTCTTCTATCGACTTCCGCAACTGAATCTATATGACCTTTAAAGTTACCTCTCATCACTTCCACTTCATCCCCTTCTTTTATAGGGACACTATTGGTCCCATACTTCTTTTTAAGTTCTTCGGAAAGCATGGAAGACATCATCTTTCTTTTCTCGTGTTTGGGTGCGTTTTCCCGTCTTTTTCTCTGCTTTCTTGTTTTTTTACTCATCTATTCTCACCTCACATTATCATGGATGCTGTAGCTCCGACTCTAGGCCATCTTTCCGCGGCTTCTCTCGCCACAGGACCTTTGATCTCAGATCCTTTAGTTTCACCATCTTCCTGTGTGAGAACCACCGCATTATCTTCGAATTCGACCATCACACCGTCCGATCTCCTGAACGGTCGTTTTTGGCGTACTATAACTGCTCTAGTGAGCTCTCTTTTCATCTCTGGAGTACCTTTTACAACCGAGACCACGACTTGGTCCCCTATCCCAGCTCTAGGATATCGCCTGTGGACTCCGTGATAGTTCACGACGGAGACCACTCTTACGACCTTTGCTCCAGTATTATCTATGCAGCGGAGTTCACTTCCGACTGAAAGTCCTTTGGTCTGAGTGCCAGCTACTCCTTTCATTCCCTTTCACCCTTTTCTATGACTACATACGATTTGTTCTTACTGATAGGCCTACATTCCATTATCTTTACCTCGTCTCCTTCCTCCACTTCTATGCATGGGGGAAGATGACTTGGATAATGGCTCTTCCTTTTTTCGTACCTTTCATATTTGGGAATATAGTTGAAATGATCTTTTCGTATTATAACAGATCTTTCCGTTTGGGCAGATTCAACGATCCCCCTCATGACCCTTCCTCTTACCGAGAGCCTTCCGTGGAAGGGACAGTTATCATCATCACAGCTCTCTTTTGGGGGCGTCACTTCTACGCCTATATCTCGCGCTTCATTCTTTGCCATGATATCATCAACCTAATTTCTTTATCCTATTTTCCGGACGAAATGTTAGTCTGTTACCATCTAGATCTTTTTTACGACCATCGATGGTCAACTTGAAACGAGTGCCTTTTTTTGGTATCGTTTTTTCTTTTCCATCTACACTTATAACGAAAGTTTTTTTTGTTTCATCTATGACTTTACCTTCCATACCTAGATATCCCTCGTGGCATGAGTCGGCAACTTCAAGTTCAGAACCGATGAATTCAAAGGTGTACACTATTTCTTTCGCCATGTTCATCTGACCTCCACTGGAAATCCCTTTTCTTCGAGATATTTCTTGACCGTTTCTATATGATCTCCTTGTAGTTCTATCCTGCCTTTCTTGGTCGTACCACCTGCAGCACATTTGGTCTTCAATTCTGAAGCCAGTTCACTGATGTCGATGTCACTAGTGTCTATCCCATCAACGATCGTAACTTTCTTGCCGTAACGTCTTTGATCAGTGAATATCTCTATCTCCTGCTGCTCTCTAGCGATGTCTTCGCAAATGCATATCTCTTTAGGCAACCCGCAAGTCGGACACACTTCTTCTGCCATCAATTTCCTCCTTTTGATTCATTATTTTCTTCATTCATCACAGTCAATATCCTAGCGATATTTTTCTTAATAGCTCTGATCCTTCCGGGACTTTCCGGAGCTCCACCCATAGCTGCTACCCCCTCTTCGTGAAGCAACTCGTCTCTCAACTCATAAAGTTTTTCTTCTCTTTCTTCAGGATCCATATCTCTGATCTCTTCGGTCTTTAGCAGAGGCATATCACTCCACCTCCTCTTCTATCTCCATCTCGTCGACTTCATCCTCTTCAGACTCATCTTCATCCTGTGTCTCTTCTGTTTCTTTCTCTTCTTCTTCAGACTCTTCCTGCTCATCTTCTTCTTCACTTTCTTCCTTTTTACTTTCAGGTGGTTTTATCTCGATCTCGTCTGGCAATTTAGCATTTGGATCCATGATCTTAACAGTCACACCTATTATACCGAGCTTCAATTTTGCCTGTGCGAAACCCTCTTCCATCCATTTTTTCCTTTCTTCACCGCAGTATTTTATGTGACCATCCTGGAATT
>CAYNOV010000073.1:0-7078 GCA_964398905.1 uncultured Thermoplasmata archaeon | reverse complement strand
CGGATTCAGTGCCAACTATGACTGTATATTCATCAGGCCACCAAGTGCCGTGTTCTTCTTTAGTCCACTCGATATCTTCGGTCTCTCCAGGCTGTAAGTCTTCATGGACCGTCCCTTTATGCGGATCGTCGACTTCATCGTCCCACTCTATAACCAAAGGCACATCGATCTCATCGTCTCCTTCGTTAGTAACTGTTGCTGTGACCGTTACAGATCCATTTTCATGTACAACCAACTGTTCGTCTTCACCATTGACTTCAAGGTCTTCGACTACTAGATCTTCATCGAATAATCTCTGTTCCGGTGTACTTTCATCATCTACTGTATTGGCAACAACTGCAAAAGCTGAGACCATCAAAACAATACCTATCAAGGGAACGGCTAATTTCTTCCAACGCATTACTTATTCCTCCATCAGACTATTTCTCACTATTTCAGTGTTATAAACTCTATTGTATATAAAACTTAGGTGATAGGGATTGACATAGTCATATTAATTCCCACAAAGTTAAAATAACAAAAAAAAGTTCATAACAATGATATATCAAGATCGTATTTTTGATAAAGGAGGTTTGATGGATGTCTGAAGAAGAAAAAAAGGCTAGGCCATACAAAGTTGTGAATCCACCTCATGTTCATATAGGTCTCGACAAAAACGAACTGATGTTGAAGACTTTTTTGCTGATGTCGATAATCGCATACGCTTCGGTGATGGTCATGGGTCTTCAAGCTTTGTTCCACATTATAGTAGCTTTAGGAACTGTTTTGGTCGTATACAATTCAGTCACGGCTTATCAGAGATGGAAAGGGATCAAACCTACATATGACTCTCCAGGTTCTCCCCTCGTCGCAGGGATGATAGTGGGTTTGGCCATGCCTTTAGAATCCCCTTATCTGGTCACCGTAGTAGTGGCTTTTATGACCATGTTCGTTTTTAAATATGTGCAAGGAAAATATTTTGATCATAAATATCTTAATCCCGTAGCCACTTCAAAATCTTTGGTCCTTTTGGCCCTGTATGCCGTAGCTACTTTCAATATCTTTGATGGGGCACTACAGGGAGGTATGCTTTTTCATCCTCATCATTATACTGGAGATATGATGACCGCATCCGGCTTTGAGACTATGATGGATTTCTTCGAAACGAGTTTCGTAGGGGAAATACCTTTTTTCGGAATAGAACTAAACGCAACTCAAGCACACTTCCTCTGGCAGCCTCACGGTTGGATAGGTAGTTCATCCGGGATCGTCGTACTGATAGTAGGTATAGTAGCGGTTTACTGGCTAAGATATAAATGGCGGATAGTCGCCGCAACTTTAGGAACCATGACTTTATTGGCTGTTGCTACCGGACTTTACCTAGGAGGCAGCCCATTGATGAGGATCGCCTTCCATGTATTCAGCGGAAGCATTCTTTTTATGGCATTCTTCATGGCTACCGAACCTCAATCAACTCCTATGCCCGAGTTCTCTCAATACCTCTTCGGTATAGGACTCGCGGTGCTTTCATTCGTTTTCCAACTTTACGGCTTTTTAGGAGGGTCTATAATCGCCTTGGTTATAATGAATCTAACCACGCCTCTATTAGATAGAGTCGTGATCAAAAAGCCATACGGACATAAAGGAGGCTGATCGATCTTGACCGATGAAGATAAGCTAAATAAAGAGAAGATCCATCGATCTTTCAAAGAAAAAGGCGGGTTCGAATTAGATCTCCACATGAAAAGAGAGTCGATCGGCGATCCCTTCTCAGAAGTGCCTCCAGCCAAAGAGATGACCGTTTTCTTAAGACAGCATATCGGTCCAGAACCCGATCCTATTGTAGATATAGGCGATGAGGTTCGATACGGTCAAAAGATCGGTGGCTATGAAGACCCTGAGCAGGAATGGGCAGTTCCAGTCCACAGTCCCGTGAATGGTATTGTAAAAGAGATAAAACAGATGGAACACCCGGTTTCAGGAAACCAGGAAAGAGCTATCGTGATCGAAACCGAAGACGATGAAAAGGAACCGTTTTACGATCCGATAGATCCAGAAGAAGCATCTCGAGAGGAACTTTTAGAGAGAGTAAAAGAAGCCGGAGTGGTAGGTTTGGGCGGAGCTATATGTCCAACCCATGTTAAACTTTCACAGGCTAAGGACAGAGTATCTCACTTGATAATCAATGCTAAGGAAAGTGATCCGAACGTTGCATGTGATGTCAGGTTGATGATCGAAAAACCGAAAAAGATGATAGACGGGATGAAACTGATGGCTCATATAATCGGAGCCGACAACATCGTTTTCGCCACTAGAACACAAGAAGGGGAGATCCCAGAGTTCGAGAGACTTCTGAAAAAAGAAAATATAGACATAGCTAGGGTCAGACCAAATTATTCCATAGGTTATGGAAGGTTATTGGTGACCGAGATATTGAACAAAGAAGTCCCTCATGATGAGCATTCAGTGGATGTAGGTGCACTGGTTCACAATGTCGGAACAGCTTACGCGATATCTAAAGCGATAAGAGAAGGTGAATCTCTGGTTTCAAGAGGACTGACTTACTACTCAAAAGATATAGGCGGAAAGAATCTATGGACGCGGATAGGGACACCTGTAAGCCAAGTATTGGACTTTGTAGATGCACCTGCAAGAGATTTTGAGCGTGTAGCGTTAGGGTCCATAATGATGGGGTCTTCTATATCTGATCCATCTGTACCTCTTTTGAAAGCACATGCCGGAGTCACCGGATTCATGGAAGACGAACCACATCCATATGAAGATAAAACATGGTGCATAAGATGCGGTTACTGCAATACGGTCTGCCCGATGGATCTCTACCCTCAGTTGATAATGAAAGCAGAGAAAAAAGGAGATAAAAAAAGATTAGAGAAGCTAAAGGTCGATGCCTGTATGGACTGTGGATTGTGTTCTTTCGTTTGTCCGGCAAGGATAAACTATAAACCGATACTCAGACGAGCAAAATCTGAGATGTGGGAGTCTGAGAACTAAAAGTTCAGATCTTCTTCGAAATGATTATAAATCTTGATAGCGCTGATATAAAAGGAAGGGAATACCTATGAGTACTGAGAAAAAATCAACACGTAATTTCAAGGAAGGAGGAGGCTTCGAAGTCGATATAAGGATGAAGTTAGAATCGATCGACGATCCTTTCACTGAGGTGCCTCCCTCCGAAGAGATGACGGTATTTTTTAACCAACATATCGGTCCAGAAGGAGAACCACTAGTTGACGAAGGCGACGAGGTCGATTACGGGGAAAAAATCGTAGGATTTGAAGATAAGGGGGATATGTGTGTCCCAATTCATAGTCCTGTTAATGGTTCTATCAAAAAGATCGGTTCGATGAGACACCCTGAATCCGGGAAAGAAGAAAAAGCTATGGTTATAAAGACGCTCGATGAGAAAAGGAAACCATATTATGACCCTATAGATCCAAACGATGCCTCTAGAGAGGAACTGCTCGAGAGAGTAAGAGAGGCAGGCATAGTAGGTCTCGGCGGTGCTGCTTTCCCGACTCATATCAAACTGGGTGAAAAGGATATCTCTCATCTCATAATCAATGCTAAAGAGAGTGACCCCAACCTCGCTTCTGACGTCAGGCTGATGATGGAAGAACCGGAGTGGCTGACTAAAGGGATAAAATTGATGGGACAGATACTCGATGTCGAAAAGATCGTCTTCGCTACAAGGACCGAAGAAGGTGAGACTCCTAAATTCGAAAAACTATTGAAAAAGAATGATATCGGCATAAAAAGAGTTCGACCAAATTATTCCGTAGGTAGCGAAAGACTCCTTGTAAAAGAAGTTCTTGATAAGGAAGTTCCTTCCGGTTCATTTCCACCTCAGATAGGAACTATCGTTCACAACGTGGCTACGGCTTATGCTGTTGCAAAAGCCATATTAGAAGGTGAATCTCTCGTTTCTAGAGGGTTGACTTTTTATTCTAAAGAAACCGGTGGTAAAAATATCAAGGCTAGGATGGGAACTTCGATCGACCATATAGTTGATTTTGTCGGTGCTAACTCTGAAGATTTTGAACGTCTAGCTCTAGGGTCGATAATGATGGGGCCAACTATCCCTGATCCGGATTATCCGATCTTAAAAGCCACCTCGGGTTTGACCGGTTTTACACCTGAAGAACTTGACCCATACGAAAAAGAAAAACCATGTATCAGGTGCGGATACTGCAATACGGTCTGTCCAGTCGATATCTATCCACAGATGATAATGAAAGGTGCACAAAAAGACGATATCGAGAGGTTGAAAGGTCTAGATGTTCTCGATTGTATAAACTGTGCTCTGTGCTCTTACGTTTGCCCTTCTAACATCAGATTGACTCCTCATTTACAAAAAGCACAGGCCAAGATGAGAGAGATAGATGATTGATCAGATCAAGAATATTCGACACCTTCGGTTTCTGCACACACCACCCAAGCGAAAAGCACACTCGCAAAAATAAGTATCGCACTTAGATAAAAGAGGATCGAATTTGAAAAAGCTTCTCGGACGAATTGACCGCCGAGAGGTACTAATGCGGCTCCCATCAATCTAACGAAATTGGTCATGCCCAAAGCTGTTCCTCTGGACTTTGGTGAAAGATCCATTATATAGGTGACAAGTGGAGCTGTACCCAAGCCTATACCCACTCCAAAAATCATGAATGATGATAGTAAAAAATAAGGTGAAGCTCCTATGAATAGAGCGAACATCAGTGAACCTAAACCAGCTATGGAGCTACTAGTTAAAAGGATCTTCCTCGGAGTGAATCTATCGGTGATCTTGCCGCCTATGAATACTGAAGAAGAATCCACCATGCCGTAAAAAGAGAGGAATAAACCGACGTTGAATGGACTGAATTGATAAGTCTGATCGAGTATGAGAGAGAAAAAAAGATTGAAAGAAAAGTATGTGCCTAGCAAGGTGAGACCAAGAAGAGCGACGGCGGAAAAATCCAGCCTTTTAAACATCGAGACACCTTCCAAAATATCTCTAGGTCGCGTTTTCTTTCTATCTAGTGTTTCAGGTAGATAAATAGTTATCAAAACAAAAGATGCTAAACCGAGGATCGCAAGGAAAAGAAATGTCGCTCTCCATGAGATGTATTCGCCTAAAAAACCACCTAAGAAAGAACCAATTGGGGGAGCGAGGAGTGGAACCGCCATGAAGATGCCCATGTATTTACCGATCACTGTTCTAGGGACCACGTCACTCAATATTATCGCACCGAGGATATATCCTGAAGAGATGGTGGCTCCCTGCAATATTCTGAAGATGACCAAAGACAAGCCATCCCAGGCAAAATAGCATAGTATATTCGCTACAACGAAGCCGAAAAGTGCCGGTACGAAGACTGTGGAACGGCCGTATTTATCAGATAAAGGCCCATAAAATAATTGAAGTATAGCTTGTCCGACCAAAAATCCAGTTATGGTGAGCGAGATGAATCCGGGTATATCACCAAGCTCGCTCTCTATCAACCCTACATTGGGCATATAAATAGAATTGCTGAGAAACATCAGGAATAATGGGATTATGACCAATACGAGTATCTTCTTATTTTTCATCCATGTCCTGTAGGTGGATGTATATTAAAATATTATCGTTTTCTTTTGAACGGGCTGGATAAATTTAAATAACGTCCCCTGTTTTTATGACTTTGGAGTCGATGAAGATGAAACACGACGTTCTGATCATAGGTGCCGGACCTGCAGGGATGTTCGCGAGTTATGAACTCAGTGAGAAGGACCTCGATATTTTAGTGGTGGACAAAGGAAAAGATATCGATGAAAGGACTGAAGATGATATAATGTCGGGTATAGGTGGCGCGGGCACCTATTCAGACGGAACGGTCAATCTTAGACCAGATATCGGAGGCAATCTACGGGATTATAC
This sequence comes from uncultured Thermoplasmata archaeon, assembly GCA_964398905.1. GTDB lineage: Archaea > Thermoplasmatota > Thermoplasmata > Halarchaeoplasmatales > Halarchaeoplasmataceae > Natronoplasma. The sequence goes on along the minus strand of CAYNOV010000073.1, from coordinate 1,185 downwards.
CAAAAACGACAGAGACGCATGGAAATTGATAGAATATATAGAAGAGATACTTTCTAATCACGGTATGCCAGAGGCTAAAAAAGAGGACAGCGAGCAGGAAGAAAAACTGAGAAGAAGAGCTGCTTCGGTCGGAGCGAGGTTCTTCCCGATAAGACAGGCACACATCGGCTCAGATAAAGCTCCCGCGGTCATCAGTTCTTTTAAGGAGGAGTTGGAGGAACGGGGAGTCTCTTTCAGGACTGAAACAGAAGTGAAAGAACTGATCATCGAAGATGGAGAATGTAAAGGGGCTATAACTTCAGGAGGAGAAGAGATAAGAGCGAAAAGTATTGTACTCGCTCCCGGCAGAGTGGGGATCGATTGGGTTCAAGACTTGACTGACCGTCTGCCCCTGAAAGCTGACTTCGCGCCCATAGATATCGGAGTTAGAGTAGAAGTACCTAGCATAATAATGGATCCCGTTATAGAGGTGAATAGAGATCCAAAGTTTCACATCTATACGAAGAGTTACGACGATTTCGTAAGGACATTCTGTACCAATCACAGAGGTTTCGTTGTGAAGGAGAAGTACGACGGTTTCATCGGGGTCAACGGCCATTCGATGAAAAATAAGGAGACGGATAAGACCAACTTCGCTTTTTTGGTGAGGACTCACTTGACGGAACCGTTAGAAGACACTACCAAATACGGAAAGGCGATAGCTCAATTAGCTACGACGATAGGTGGTGGAAAACCTATAGTACAGAGGATGGGAGATCTCAGAGATGGAAGAAGATCTACGCAAAGCAGGATCGACAGGAATCCAGTACAGCCAACATTGAAAGATTACACACCGGGAGATATATCTATGGCTTTACCCGAACGAGCAGTTTTCGACATAAAAGAGGGATTGGAGATGTTGAACGAGATAATCCCAGGTGTGGATTCAAGCGCGACTCTGCTCTATGCTCCAGAGATCAAGTTTTACGCGAACCATCTGAGAGTCGATGAAAACCTGCAGACTTCGATACCTAATCTTTACGCTGCGGGAGACGGTGCAGGTCTGTCGCACGACATAGTCAACGCTGCAGCGACCGGGATTCTAGCTGGTAGGAGTATAAGGGAAAAAAGCAGATGATTTACTTATTTAACAACATCTTCCTTCCGACGAGATCTGAAACGTTCAGAGTCTGTAATCCGTTGTTC
>CAYNOV010000072.1:3032-7286 GCA_964398905.1 uncultured Thermoplasmata archaeon | reverse complement strand
ACTACAAGCGGACACACTGGTTATTACAGTTTTATCGTGCGGGAACCTGGTGAATACAGAGTTTACGAGGAATTGAAGGATGGCTGGAAACAGATATATCCAACCGATCCTGAATATCACGTAGTAAATGTAACCCAGGATGATATCGATCAAGGAGGCGTAAATTATAACAACAGGTTCATCAACGCACGGGACGAAGATCCACTGACACCAGGTTACTGGAAGACTCACTCTGAATACGGTCCAGCAGGATATGACGACACTTGGGACGAGATCGGAGAATACGGCGAAGATACAGAATTCTTCCTGAGCGAACAGAGTTATATCGAAGTGTTATGGACACCGCCGCGGGGAGGAAACGCCTACTATATCTTAGCTCATGCATATATAGCGGCTGAACTCAACTTCCTGAACGGTGTTTATGCTCCGTCAGAGGTGAGAGATGCCTTCCATGAAGCGACGGAACTCTTCGAAGAATACACGCCGGAAGAAGTAGGAGGATGGAGAGGTAACCGAGGCCGAAGACAGGATTTCATAGAACTCGCTGAGATACTGGACGATTTCAACAACGGAGATTATCACTATTAGCTTGCGCCCTGTATAGGAAGCTATAATGAAAAACCACTGGGGTTAATCCCCAGTAATTTTTTCCTTTTAAATATAAGAAGTAGTGGTCCATCGAATTCTATCTTCTAGTTGGCTTTTTTAGAAATATGTTACCGCATAGTCTCAATCTTTTACCTGACAGAGGATTGCGCACTATCTTCGAATTCGTTATCTATAAGCTTGAGAGAAGTCGGCCACTCATCTTCTTCTAGATAATGTGATGCGAAAAATATCGAGGTCTAGGATCATCCGATGATGAAAGGATTAAATATAGGTCAAGTCTCTATGTTTTTCATGGATCTGTTAGGGGTCTTGGTGGGTAGAACAGAGGATGAGGATGACGCTGAAAAGATATGTGGTATCTTCGATGATTGTCCCTACTGCGTGATGAACGTGGTCAAAGAGAGGATGTTGGTGTTGCTCTTCTCCATACCTGAAGATCACAGATGGTGGTTGGACTGTATAGAAAAAGAACCCGAGAGGACACTAGGACTGTCCCAAGTGGAGATCTTCTTCTCCGAACGATTTGATGATCTAAAGAAGAAAATAGTTAGCAGAGAAGAGCCTCCATGCGGGAGCGACTGCGAGAGTTGCGAAAGTTATCTTGAAGAATGTAGTGGATGCCCCAGTGTGTTCGCTAGTGAAGAAAAACATTTTGGATAGCTATTTGGGGGAAGAAAAAGATGGTAATGAAGGTAAAGGAAGGCGCCGAAGTGGTTTATTCAGATCGTGAAAAGATCATAGAGCCATGCGAGCTGGAGGATTTTACCTATCAGATAGATCCTTATATTGGTTGTGAACACGGGTGTCATTATTGTTACACATCGAACAGATTCGATCCTACAGATGAAATCGGGATATACGAAAGTTTGGAGGAAAGATTGACTGAAGAACTCAGTCACCTAGAACCTCAAAAGATCTATATCGGGATGAACACAGATCCATATCAACCGTTGGAAAAGAGATATGAACAAACTAGGAAAGTACTTGAAATTTTGAAGGAGTATGGATTTTCCGTTTCTATACTTACCAAATCCGAACTGGTTGTGCGAGATATCGATATCTTGAAAGAGATGCCAGGCTCATCTGTCGGCATATCTCTCGCTTTTCAAGATGATGTTGATAGAAGATCGTTTGAAAAGAATACAGTACCTAACAAAGATAGGATTTTAGCGATGAAAAATTTTAGGAAAGAAGGTATCGAAACATACGCGCTGATATGTCCTGTTTTCCCTTACATCTCTGATGTCGATGTTCTGTTGGATAAGGTGAAAGATCATGTGGACTCGGTCTGGGTATATCCCTTAGAGATAAGATCTGTTGAGGACAAAAATTGGAGATATCTAGGGCCGATACTTGAAAAACAGATACCAGATAAGTTATCAGAGTTCGAGGATATCGTATTTTCAACTGATCATGAATACTGGAAAGAACTTCGCCAACATTTAGATGAGGTCGTGATCGATGATGTAGATCTGAAGATAAAAATTTAGCTTTCTATGTTCTTCTGCACTAAGATGGAGATGATGTAGTGTTCTGTGATAGAGATCATCCGGGCTAAAAAGCTTTGTCGATTGAACGAAAAAACTATATAAAAAATCTTATTCTAAAGAGATAGGATCCAATATGGGGAGGACTAAAGCTGGACTCGGTCTGATGCAGGTGTTTTTCCTGCTTAATGTGCTCTCAGACGCCGTCATAGCTTCTGGTACACGATCGGTCATGATGCAGGAAGAGATAGATCAGACGATTATCCAACAATTTGGGTCTACGCTCTGTTTAGGTCGATTCGTTGGTTTCATAGCCTTCTTGGTTTTGATATTTGCAGTCTATAAGATATATAAAGATAAACATAACTATCCTTTAGAGCACGAAGAAAGTGTCAACTTCGCTATCATCTTTTATGTGCTCGCAGTGATAGGCGGGATGATATATGTTCCTCTCAACACTTTATTCTTCGCGATAGCTTCGGTACTCCTGGTGAAAGAGCTCGCGCCATCTTTTGAGAAGAAACTTCTTTACTCTTCGGCAGGAGTGAATTTACTCACAGCTATCGGATTCGTGATGATGTATTCCGTCACTTTAAACAGAGAAGTGAGTCTTGAGATAATCTCTTATCAGGTTTACTGGGTGATATCAGCTTCGATAATCGGCTCAGTCCTATTCATGCTGACCTACAGACGGATAAGTTCTAATTTAGATGAGCGAACGGATCGAAGCTCGGAGAATTTCTTTACTGATTTAAATTTTGGAGGGGAAGGGAAAAAAAGATGTCCCGAATGCGGGAAATATACTTTTGAGGAAAAGGGAGGCCGTTTCCTATTATGCAGCGAGTGTAATCACGTTGAGACGATGCGAGATGGTGATGATCTTGAATAGGAAAGAGAGAGATTTATTCAAGAATGTGATGATGGTGATCATCCCTGTCGTGTATGTTGCTTTGATACTCAGCCTTGGCTTCCTTGGCTACAATATTTTTAGCGCGCCTGTAGAAGAAGGACCTCCTCCCGAAGACGTTGTTTTGATCCATGTCAGCAATGAAAGAGAGGAGACGATGACGGTCACGTTGGAGCTGATCAGCCAGCAAGATTATCCCGGGTCGATGCCTGGAAACCATACTTTCGACATAACTGACTTTGATGAAAAGGGGATAGAATACAATGAGACCGTTACATTTTCCTCTTCAGGCCACAGTTACACTAATTACCCTATGGAAATGAGAGAGGATTCGAAGTAACTATCTGATGACCTTCGATCATCTCAGTAAAATAAAAGGAAAAAATATATATGCAAGAATCAAAATAAAACAGCGGTGATCTGTCATGGAATTCCTATCATTCGATGATGACACAAAAGGTGGAATAACTCTTCTGATGTATGGTCTGTTTGGATACTTCATAACAGAAGGTATTTCAGCTCTAGAGTACGCCAATCTCTCCCAAAATATAAGTGAGGGATCGATCCCACAAACAGGAGCTGGAAGTTCATGTCTTACCGGACTTATCGGTTTTATATCTTTTCTGCTGCTCGTGATCGGCGCATATAAAATATATAAAGGGTCTGACGATCTATCGAACGACCACCAGAAAAAAGTGAAGTTCGGTGGTATATCGCTCATCGTAGGTTTTTTTGGCGGGCTGCTCAGTGGAGCGGCATTGCTCTCTAGGGACCCTTCAGAGATCACAATGGCCGGTCTAGAGAGTATTTTCGCCAATCTTTCGATCGTAGGAGCATTTACTGGGATACTCCTGATGGGCGGAATATTACTATTGGTCTATGAGTTGGGAAGTGACAAGCAGAAAAAATACATGCTTGGAGTCATAGGACTCTATATAGTGATGAGGATAGGACTAGCTGTCATGAATCAGAGCCTACCCGGTGGAGACGAATATGAGATGGTCTCAGCTATGATGGAACGGTTGGCCATTGCTAACGGTTTGGAGTCACTCTTCAGCCTAGGGTTTGCTGGAATCTATTTTATGGTTAAAGATAACTACCTGAGAAATAGAAGGGAAGAAACTTCATCGGAACCTCGACTTCCTCAAGAACTATACTACGATTTCACCTTTGAAGAAGATGATCTAGAATTTTCTATCGTTGAGGAAGGATCGGAAGAAGACGAGGTTGAAGCAGAAGTCATCGTAGATG
>CAYNOV010000072.1:0-2932 GCA_964398905.1 uncultured Thermoplasmata archaeon | reverse complement strand
TGACTGGTATCGTTTCATAATCTTTATATATTCTTCTGATACACTTCCTCTGTGATATCATGGCCGGACTCAGCATCGAAGATCTAGCAGAGTACACATTTTTATCCAATCCAAACTTTTCACCTGATGGACAACACGTCTGTTTTTCCCACCATAAGATGGACGAAGACGAGAACGAGTATATATCTACGCTCTGGATATTGGAGAAAGATACGGAAGAGATGTACAAACTGACCAACAGCGGTAAAGATTCTGATTTCGTTTGGTTGAATGAAAAAGAGATACTGTTCACTTCTGGAAGAGATATGGGCGTTGATGAGGATGATAACGACGAAGAAGAGGAGAAAACCAGATTCTTCAAGATCAACATCAGAGGTGGTGAAGCCGAGCATCTGTTCACTATCGATGAAAAAGTCGGCGGGCTGAAAAAGTCTGATAGCGGTATCTTCGCTATGGTCTGGGAGGATGTAGAAAAGAAGGAAGAGGAAGAAGATGATGATGAAGGAAAGGAACTTGAAGAAGGCGAAGATTATCACGAGTTGGATGAGATCCCATTCTGGTCCAATGAAAGAGGTTTCAGTAACAAGAAACGCCTGCACCTTTACCAGCTTGATCTAGACGAAGGAAAGATGGACATGCTGGTCGGAGGCTACAAGAACGTGACAGATTTCGATGTTCAAGATAAAAAGATATGCATGGTCGTTACCGAGTACGAGGATAAGATGGAAGTGGAGAACTATCTCTACGAGTACGACCTCGATAAAGGTTCTCTAAAGAAGCTCACCGACGAAGTTTTACGAATCGATAGAGCGAGGTATGTAGACGAGGGTATATTGTTCGAAGCCACCGACATGGAAAGGATGGGTATCAATACCAACCGTGAGTTCTACCTTTATAGGCGTGAAGAAGATGACTATGAAAAACTTACAGACATGGACCGCTCGTTCGGCAATTCTTTACTGACTGATGTTCGTTACGGAGGAGGTGAACTTGTAAGAGTAGAAGATAACACCTACTATTTCCTGATAACGGAAGGTCACGACGTAGGGTTGTACAAGTTCAGTGTTGAAAACGGAGTGGAGTCTGTTGTGGAGCGACAGGGATCCATAGACACTTTCGATGTTCATGACGACGAGTTAATATATGTCGGACTTCGGGAACAAAGACCTCAAGAACTTTACCTTTATGATGGTGAAGAGAAAAGGATCACGGATTTCAATGAAATGGACTACGAAGTTTCCGAACCAGAGTACTTCGAGGTCGTATCCGACGGTCGTGAAGTGGACGCGTGGGTGATGAAACCGGTGGATTTTGAAAGAGGGAAGAAGTACCCGACCATACTGGAGATACATGGTTGTCCCAAGTGTGTTTACGGTACGGTTCATTTCCATCAGATGCAGATCATGGTGAACCAGGGATATGCGGTAGTTTTCAGCAATCCTTCTGGAAGCTCCGGCAACGGAGACGATTTCGCCGATATAACAGGCGAGTACGGAGGACGTGATTACGAGGACATAATGAACGTGATGGACGAAGCTTTGGAAAGATATGATTTCATAGATGAAGATCGGTTAGGAGTGACCGGCGGTTCCTACGGAGGTTTCATGACGAACTGGGTGGTAGGTCAAACAGATAGGTTCGATGCGGCTGTTTCTTTCAGGAGTATAAGCAACTGGATATCTAAATTCGCCACCACGGACATAGGATATTATTTCGTAAAGGACCAGATACGCTCTGATCCATGGGATGACGTGGAAAAATTGTGGGACCATTCTCCTATGAAATATGCAGACCAGGTGGATACGCCGACAATGCTCATAACATCTCGAGAAGATTACAGGTGTTGGGAAGCCGAGGCGATACAGATGTTCACCTCCTTGAAGTACAATGGAGTGGAATCTGAATTGGTTCTCTTCGAAGGTGAGAATCACAACCTCGCTAGAGAAGGAAGACCTAAACATAGGATGAAACGCCTGGAAAAGATGATGGAGTGGTTCGATAAGTATTTGAAGTAGATATGCGGAGGTCTTAACTTCTTTTCATCTTTTTTTCGATGCCTAGATCATCATTGGATATCTCAAACTGAGCTTCCGGACACTGGCTATTTCTGGAGTGAAGTGACGGTTTGAGGATCTAGATGAAAAATAAATATAAAAGGTTGAATAGGTTTATATAAGTTCTAAATTTTGTTCCCTCCTCCTAAGCAGGCTTCAACTTAGCTCCACACACTGAACACTCTCCGTCTTCAGTTATCTTGGGCTGCTCATCGACCTCTTTACCACAAACTCCACATTTCGGCATTCTATTTCACCCCCCTTTTAACTCCGCATAATACGGATTGTTCCCTATCTAAATAAAATTTTTTGTGCAGGTTCTTCTATGTATCGGGAGATCAGTCGCGGTAGAAACTCTAGGGAGTGCTCTTATTCAGAGGATGATCTAAACCTCTAGAGGTCTGATTCAAACAAGATGGTACGATTGTATCCTTGATCATTTTGTACGTATTTCAATCCCTCAAAGGTCTGATTCAAACTAGGTCCGTTCAGACTTGAGGGGATAGAACATTTTGTATTTCAATCCCTCAAAGGTCTGATTCAAACAATTTGAAACGACTGCCTTAACCTTCCAGTATCGACATTTCAATCCCTCAAAGGTCTGATTCAAACAGTCCGCATCCCGAATCCACTGCTACACACTATCAAATTTCAATCCCTCAAAGGTCTGATTCAAACGGTTATGGGAACATATACAACAGATCCCTGGTACGATAATTTCAATCCCTCAAAGGTCTGATTCAAACCCCCCTGAACAATTTCGAGTTACCGATCCCGTGACCATTTCAATCCCTCAAAGGTCTGATTCAAACCCATACAACACTGTCGTGATTTCAGCCCCATGATATATTTCAATCCCTCAAAGGTCTGATTCAAAC
>CAYNOV010000071.1:0-7530 GCA_964398905.1 uncultured Thermoplasmata archaeon | reverse complement strand
ACCGTAACTTCTACTGGATCAGACACTTCTCCATCATATATGGCACTCACTTCATACACACCCTTATCGGTTTGATCGAATAAACCTCTTCCATCTGTATTACTCCAAACGAAATGATAATCTAATTTCGTTATGATGTTGCCGTATTTGTCTAGAGCTGTAGCATGAAAGTCTATTACCTGCCCTGCATTTATTTCTTCATCTTCGTCAGGACTTATAACTACTTCATCCACCCCTGCCGGCTCTACCGTAAAAGTTCCGGAGTCTGATCTAATTCCATCATATTTCGCAGCTACATCATATTTTCCAGACTCGGTCTCATCGAATAGTCCGGTCTCAGTAGCGTTATTCCAGGCGAAATTTTCGTCCTCATCAGTTATCAGGTTGCCGTACTTGTCGTAAGCCTCGGCGCTAATGTTGATCTCTTCTCCAGCTGTGATTGTCTGATCGTCTGAAGGATCGATCTCAACTTCATATACCTCTGCATGACCTACCGCCACTGTCACAGTATCCGATACAATACCATCAAATTCCGCATCAACCTCGTAATTTCCTGCGGTGGTCTTGGTAAAATTACCAAATCCGTCTGTATTCATCCAGGTGAACGACCGGTTCTCATCCGCGATCAGGTTATCGTATTCATCATAAGCTGTTGCGTTGAAGTCTATGTATTCGCCTGCTGTGATTTCTTTTTCCCCGAATGGATAGATATTCACTCTATCTACATCAGCAGGTACTACTGTAACGATAACATTATCTTCTACACCTTCGTAAGCGGCAGTTACTTCATATTCACCCGCTGTAGTTTCGGTAAAGTTACCGTAATCGTCCGGATTATACCATATGAAGTTTGTATCATCTTCGGTAATCAAGTTACCGTAGTGATCGTAAGCTTCGGCAGAAAAGTTGATTTCATCTCCAGCATTGATGGTTTGATCTTTAGATGGAGTGATGCTGACTTCATATGTCTCTGCAGGTTTAATAGTCACTGTTACAGTGTCGGATGCAACACCATCATATTCCGTCCTAACCTTGTATTCTCTTGCAGTTGTCTTGGTGAAGTTACCCACTTCATCAGTGTTCATCCAGTTGAACGACTGATTCTCGTCCACGATCAAATTATCGTACTCGTCATAAGCAGTTGCATTGAAGTCTATGTATTCGCCCGCTGTGATTTCTTCTTCACCGGATGGATATATCTCTACTCTATCAACATCAGCGGGTTCAACTGCAACGGTAATGCTTCCTTCTTTATCATCATAAATAGCTCTAATTTCATATTCTCCTGCTTCGCTCTTCGTGAAATTGCCGTACTTATCAGTATTTTCCCAATCGAATTCTTCATAATCATCAGTTATCAGATTATCATACTCGTCATAAGCCTCGGCACTGAAGTTTATCCATTCTCCAGCAGTGATGGTTTGATCTTCTGATGGCTCTATCACCACTTCATAGACTTCTGCGTGTTTGACCGTAACGACCACGGTATCAGATGCAACTCCATCGTATTCCGCTCTAACCTCGTAGTCACCCACAGTCGTCTCGGTGAAGATACCCACTCCATTAGTGTTCATCCAGTTGAACGACTGGTTCTCATCCACGATAACATTATCGTATTCATCATAAGCAGTTGCGTTGAAGTCTATGTATTCGCCTGCAGTGATATCTATTTCACCGGATGGATATATATCTACTCTCTCGACATCAGCTGGCTCAACTGTAACGATTACATTCTCCGAACTGACACTATAGTCATCCCGAGTAGCATTTACGATGTACTCTCCTGCGGTTTCGTTATCAAACAATCCTAAATCAGTAGTGTTCTCCCATGTGAAGTCTTCATCTTCATCAGTTATCAGATTACCGTACTCGTCGTACGCCTCGGCGCTAAAGTTCACTTCTTCTCCAGCCGTGATCGTTCGATCTTCTAAGGGCTCTATTACCACTTCATACACTTCCGCATGCTCCACCGTTACTCTCACGGTGGTTGAGTCAACTCCATCATACCACGCCCTGACCTCGTAGTCTCCTACCTCTGTCTTCTCGAACAAACCGGTCTCTGTCGTGTTCTCCCAATTAAACTCAATCGGTTCTTCTACGATCGGATTGTCATATTCGTCGTAGGCATTAGCATTAAAATCTATATACTCGCCGGCTTCGATGTCATCGACCTCTTCTTCGCCTGGATATATAACTACATAATCCGTTTCAGCGGGCTCTACTGTAACGGTAACGTCCTCCGAACTGATGTCAGATTCATCATGAGTTGCATTTATGTGGTACTCGTCCGCCGTAGTCTCATCGAACAGCCCTACATGGGTAGTGTTCTTCCAAGTGAAGTCCAGGTCATCGTCAGTGATTAGGTTGCCGTACTCGTCGTAGGCAGCAGCACTGAAGTCGATCTCTTCTCCTGCTGTGAGGGTCTGATTATCTGAAGGATTTATCAATACTACGTTCGCTTCTGCCGGCTCCACCATCACATTTACTGTCTCAGACTCTATTCCCTCATATGAGGCTTGTACCTGGTATTTACCAGCTGTCGTCTTATCAAAAATTCCAAAATCATCAGTATTTGCCCAGCCAAATTCAAAATCTGTTTCTGTAATAACATTTTCATAATTATCATAGGCTATAGCGTTAAAATTTATCTCTTCTCCAGCAATAATATTCTCTTCACCGTCAGTTTCTTCACCGTCGGGATATATCTCTACGGTATCTACCTTCGCCGGTTCGATCATGAACTCGTTGCTTGTCCCCTCCATAGTTTCTTCATTTTGATCCGTTGCCGTGATTATAATGTCTCCACCGGTCCCCGTAATGGTCACGCTACCAAGCCATTTACCTTCTGAGAAAATAGCCTCAACAGGATCTATTGTTTCCGTTGTATCTATTAGTTCGGCCGTTCCTTCATATTCTTTAGCCACATTATTGTATTCATCATAGGCCGTTATGGTTATCTCGAATGATTCTCCTGCAGTTTGATCTTCTATTTCATCGAATTCGAAATAATCTGCATCAGAGGGTACAATATTAAAGAGAGCTGTTTTAGTAATTCCATCGATCACTACTGTAGCAGTGTAAGTATCTGCTTCCGTCGTCAAACCAGTAGTTTCGTAGTCTGCTGTTCCTTCAGTAAAGGTCAAGGTTTCATCGCTAACATAGTAAGTTTCCCCTCCATTCTTAATCGCTATATCAGCATCGTAATCACCGTCTAAATAATTACCGTATTTACCTACTGCATTAACGATATCTATTTCTGCTTCTTCCCCTGCAGTGATATCCTCTACTGTTAGCTCGTAGCTATCAGCTTCAGCTGAGGTTACCTCAAACTCATCTGTCGAAGATACTTCATCTATTTTACTCGAAGCTGTGTACTCAACTGCTTCTTCGATTTCATCCCAAGTGTAGTCTGCTTCTCCTTCGTCGAAAGTCAGGTCTTCTGTGTATGTTGTATCATCAATAGTCATCTCAACTTCATACTCACCCTCTAATGGATTCTCATGTTCATCTTCGGCTTCAGTGAATTCAAGAACTGGTGGTTCACCTGCTGTGATATCTTCTACTGTCAGAGTGTAACTATCTGCTTCTGCTGAGTTCACATCGAATGTATAAGTCTCAGTAATCCCATCAATGGTCGTTTCAGCAGTGTAAGTACCAGCATCCCCGATCACTTCGTTTGTATCGTGCGTTGCTTCACCAGCAGAGAAAGTTACTGTATCAGTTGTTGAGCCATAAGCGGTTTCCTGTATCTCCCAGGTTACTTCATAATCTCCATCTAAATCACCTCCAACAATGTCTACAGCATTAAAGAATTCAAGTTCTAGTGACTCACCTGCATCTATATCATTTACTGTAAGCGTGTAACCTTCTAAAGTCTGCTCTACATTCAAATCAAATGTATCTGATACGGTATCATCTTCCGTCCACTCTGCTGTTAATACATAAGTTCCTGACACAGCTTCTTCGGTTTCTCCTTCAGTAAGCAAAGTGAGGGTTCCGGACTCACCGTAAGCGAAGTCCACATCATCTGTCCAGTCATGGAATTCCTGGTCACCGTCACGTTCGATCGTCGATACATCTATCGTTATCTCTTCTTCTCCTTCAAAGTCATCTCCCACGATGTCAACTGCTTCTATTACCTGTACTTCTAAAGCATCTCCTTGATCTATCGTTTCATCTTCTACTTTGAAGTCATCTAACATCTGTTCTATCTTCACGTCGAAGTCATCCGATATATCAGCATCCTCCGTCCACTCTGCTATTAATGTATAAGTTCCTGATACGGCTTCTTCGGTCTCTGTTTCAGTAAGCAGAGTCAAAGTACCGGATTCACCATTTTCATCGAAGTCCAAAGTGTCTGTCCAGTCATCGAATTCCTGGTCACCATCACGTTCGATCGTCGATACATCTATCGTTATCTCTTCCTCTCCTTCAAAGTCATCTCCCACGATATCCTCTGTGTCTATTATCTGTACTTTCAAAACTTCTCCCTGACTGGTGATAACATCTTCAACTACGAAATCCGCTAAAGTCTGCTCTATTGTGACATCCGCATCAAACTCAGCATCACCAATCTCAAAGATCACATCCTCATAAATGTCCGCTGAGATATCTGCTGTCTCTTCTGCAGACAATATCTCTTCATTCTCGGCATTTCCATCAGTAAAGGACAATGTCGTGCTATAACCAGTATCATCGATGGTGAACTCTACATCATGATCGCCTGTCAGACCATCACCCGCATAATCTTCAACTCCAATAAAGTCTGCCTCTAGAGCCTCATTCTGATCAACTGGATCATCTGGAATCACGTCACCTATTGTCTCGGCTACTTGATCTACCGTCAATTCGAAGTCTCCTTCAGCATCGTCTATCGTTACCGTTACATCAGAGTAAGTATCAGCACTGATCGGTTCTGTCTCCGTTCCATCTACGCTTATCGTAGCGTCACCCTCATCAAAGGTAACATCATTTTCGCTGAAGTCTTGACCATCTATATCTTCAACAGTCAGGTTGAACTGACCGTCAAGAAAATCGCCTGTCTTGTCCTCCACACCTACTATCTCTATGTCAAATGATTCACCCTGATGTATCTCGTTAGGAACTGCAGTCACATCTTCATTAGCAACTGAATCTCCTATCTGCTCTACCGTCAATTCGAAGCTGTCCACATCATCTTTCTCATCCGTATTTACTTTGATCGTTTCTGTCTGAGCCTCTATCTCTGTCACACCTTCTCCCAAAACTTCCACATCAGTTGCTTCACCATTTTCATCAAACGTCACAGTTACCGTTTCATCTTCGGCTATTCCTGTTAATGCACTGACTCTAAATTCTACATCCCCAATCTCATCGAATATATCTCCTGCAATATCCTCTGCATTTATAAGATCAACAGTCAGTGGTTCTCCCTGATCTATCTCGTAGTTTTCCTCGACAACTTCAACCGAGGCTAATACAGGATCAACTGTCACAGTGAAGTCATCTGTTGTTTTATCATCAGACACGATTTCCTCGTCATCTACTGTTCCTGTCAACGTTACGGTCTGATCTTCAAGATTATCAGTTTCAGCATTACTCAAGAGTTCAACTGGTCCAGCTGCGCCCGTTTCGTCGAAGTCTATTGTTACTGTATCTGGACCATTCTTGTAACCATTAAGAAGTTCTGTATTAACTTCTATTTCTACACCATCTCCCGTGAATGGTTCTTTAGCTAAATCCTCTGCATTCTCGATATCTATCTCAAGAGCTTCATCCTGCGATAGCGTTTCGTCCTGGATGTCAAAGCTATCCAGTACCTGATTAACTGTCAAGGTGAAGTCCGCTGTTGTTTGATCATCTGACACGTCTTCATAAACTGTTCCTGTCAATCCGGTTTCCTGATCGGGAAGATCATTAGTTTCTTCATCGGTCAAGAGTACGGTATCTTCGACAACATTACCATCTTCGTTGAAGTCAACTGTCACCGTCTCGTCACCATCATGAGCTGCAAGAGTATCTGTATTAACTTCAATTGTTACATCATCGCCTGTGAATGGTTCTTCAGCTAAATCCTCTGCATTCTCGATCGTTATCTCAAGAGGTTCATCTTGCGATATCGTCTCATCCTCGATGTCAAAGCTATCCAGTACCTGATCAACTGTTACTTCGAAGCTGTCCACATCATCTTCCTCATCCGTATTTACGTGGATCGTTTCTGTCTGAGCCTCTATCTCTGTCTTACCTTCTCCCAGAACTTCCACATCATCTGCTTCTCCATTTTCATCGAAGGTGACACTTATTATTTTATCATCTTCTATTCCTTCTAATACTCCAACTTCAAAAATCACGTCACCTTCTCCTTCGAAAGTATCTCCGTCAGTATTCTCTGCATTCTCAAAATTGACTTCCAGTACTTCTCCCTGATCTATGGTTATATCTTCCTCGACAACTTCAACTGTTTTCAATACAGATTCGTCAGTCGAGTCTAAGCTGTCGACTTCATCGGTTGGACTCAAAATCTCGTTTTCAGTCGATTCCGTAGTTGTTGTCCTCTTATTGTCTTTAGGTTTCTCGTCCTCTGCATCTTCCTTGTCAATTCTTTCGGCCTTAAAGTCTCCCTCTTCTTTATCATCCCTCTCATTCATATTGCCGTCATTCTCAACTTCGCCGCTCTCATCGTGCGTTATCGTGTTCGTGTTTTCCTCATTGTTCTCCGACCCTCCTTCCAATTCTTGCCGAACTCCCCCTTGATTCACTAAATCTCCTGTAGCGTCCTCTCTCTGTTCTATTTCTGCCATTTCTTCATTCAACTCCGAATTTGTGGATCTTTGGGTCATTTCGCTGTCTACAGAATCTGCTTTTTGTTCTTCATCTAACTTTGATACTTCATTTCCCTCAGATACCTCGACCATAACAGGTGTCATAATAGAAAACACAAGCAATATAATCATTCCAAATGAAATTAAAACCTTTCTATTACCTTTATTCATATATTTCCATTCCTCCTTCAGCTAGGGCAATAAAGTCCTTTTAATTGCGAATGTTATTTGGCAACTACGATATATATTTTAGGAATATTGGATTGTATTGTCTGTGAAAAATTCCTTTATTTCTAGCAATGATGATTCTATAGCACTAACTAACGGAAATATTAGGAAAATAGTGGTATGAGAAGTGTTACTAGACATTGCAAACTAATTTCTAGAATTGATGGAAAGTTTAAGCTTTTTATTAGATATCATGGTTCATCCAATAGTCATGTAGTAGAATAAATTTGGAATGTTCAGTTTACTCATTCTTAATATCGATGGAATTGTAGAGCAATTTTAGTAGACGACTAAAGAGGATAGAAATATGAAACGAAATAATTCGCGAATAAGGCAGCATTATTGAATAATAGAAAAAAATATTAAATATACTTCCTTTTTAGAAACAATAACTAGATCGGGAAAACGGGGGAAATAACTACATTTACCACTAAATTCATGAGAAATTCCCGTTCCCCGCGTAAATATCTTTCTAGCTTTTACAAGAAGCATCTTTCAAATA
>CAYNOV010000070.1:0-7557 GCA_964398905.1 uncultured Thermoplasmata archaeon | reverse complement strand
GAATATAATTCCTTTTCTCACTCAAGCGTAGCTTTCATGATACAAACAAGTTGCGGCTTCCACTATAATTTAGATGTTTATTTAACTTTATCCTTTTTTACATACTAGAATCTGTTGCGCAGAGTTGTTCGTCATAGGAGATTCATCGAAATCTCCAAATTTGTGTTCTATTTTGAAGCCGTTGTATTTCATTATCGCATCGACTTCTTTTGGAAACCAGACCCTGACGGTCCATCCTCTCTCTTTTTTTTGCTCTTTAAGATGGTAATACCAGGTGAGATGCATAAGTTGTCTTGCCTTTTCATAATCTGTACTTTCGGTGATCTTTACTTCACCGTTTCCTTCAGGATATTCGTATTCGATAACATCGTGTTCTTCAGTCGGGTCTCTATTCAGGATATTTAGATCGGGGTTGAAGAACTCTACTATGAATCTACCATCTGGTTTTAGATGGTTTCTTACGTTTTTCAATACCTTTTCCATATCTTCCACGGTGAGAATATGATGGATCGTGTTGAAAGGTATGAAAATAAGGTTGAAATTTTTATCTAGATAGAAATTTCTCATATCTCCTTCTATCCAGTCTATGTGTGATCTATTCTCTTCTGCTTTCTTTTTTCCTATTTCCAATTGTTTTTTAGAGATATCCAACCCAGTTATGTCATGTCCTTCATCGGCGATTGGTATAGTTATCCTCCCTGTTCCGCATCCTAACTCTAAGACAGGATCGCCGTATTTCTTTACCTGCTCTTTGTAGAAGGGTATATCAACATCTCTTTCAGTCCAGGCGTCATAGTGTTTTCCGTCGAAATATATGGAATCTTCTTCAGTTCTCATGTTTCTCTAGTGAACAAATCGATTTCTGACTAATTAATCCTTCTGAACTAAATTTTAGCCGTTAAATCGGAAAACTAAAAGTATCGGGCGTTGACATTATAACCATATGAACTTGAAAAACGCTGTAGTTCTTATCACGGGTTCCAGCTCTGGTATCGGAAAGGAGACAGCGATCAGATTTTCTGAAGAAGGTAGTAAAGTCGCTGTGACTTACAACCGAGGGAAGGAAAGGGGAAAAGACGTTTTGGAGAAATGCATGAAAAATTCTGACGCTATGCTAGTTCGATTGGACGTCACTGATAGGAAGTCTATCAGGGATGCAGTCGACAAGATAAACGAGAAATTTGGAGGGATTGATATTCTCATAAATAACGCCGGTATTTCTATAAACGGAGCTTTAGAAGAGATAGATTTTGAAGATATAGAGAAACAATTGGAAGTAAATCTGAAAGGGCTTATAGAGACCACGAAGATAACACTGCCTTATCTAAAAGAAGATGATAGAGGCATGATAATAAACATATCTAGTGGACTGGGGAAGACTGGTAGTTCTGAGGCTTCTATATACTGCGCTACCAAGTTCGGCGTGAGAGGTTTTACTCAGTCTATAGCAAAAGAACTGTCGCCTGAGGTCCCATCTTATGTAGTAAACCCTGGACTTACAGCTACACCTATGACGGATCATGAAGGAGAAGATCCTAGGAATGTGGCGGAAGTGATAGTTAGAACTGCAAGAGAAGAATTGGGCAAAAGTCCAGGTGAAGATATAGATATTTATAAATACGTATAAAAAAGAAAGGTTTTTAGAGCAGTTTCAGCGTTTCTTCCATGAACGCTGGAAGATCACCAGGATGTCTAGAGGTGACTAGATTTCCATCTACTACAACTTCCTGATCTAGGAATTCAGCACCTGCGTTCTCTAGATCTGTTCTCACCGAATAATAGCAAGTAGCTTTCTTTCCTTCTAGTAGGTCCGTTTCTATCAATAATTGAGCACCGTGACAGATCGAAGCGATCACAAGCTCGTTATCCACCGCATCCTGTGCAAGGTTAACTATATCTTCTTTGATCCTCATACGATCGGGTCCCCTCCCACCTGGTATGACCAAAAGATCATAATCTGAAGCGTCAACGTCTTCAGCGGCTTTATGCGATCTTATCTTTTGACCGTTTTTACTTTCGTATATCTCCTCGGCTTCTTCAGCTACAAGATCGACTTCAAGACCGGCTTCCTGTAACCTGTAGTATGGGTACGTTAGCTCTGTATCCTCGAAACCATCCTCTAACAAAACGATAGCTTTAGACATTTTATTCACCTATTGTTGTTACCCTTAGCCTCGTATTAATGTTTTGTTGAGTAGTGAGGGAAAATTAAATTACCCTTCCTGTAGATAATAGATGTGATAGTGGAGGAAAAAGTATGTTATTTGAAAGGATAAAATCTGAAGGGCTTGCACATTACTCCTATATCATAGGGGATCAAAACGAAGCGGTTGTTATAGATCCCAGGAGGGATGTCCAAAAATATATTGATCTTGCTTCTAACCACGGCATGAACATCAAAACGGTACTAGAAACTCATAGGAACGAAGATTATGTGATCGGTTCTTACGAGCTGAAGAAGAGGACCGGAGCAGACATATATCACGCTGACGGAGACCTAGGTTACACTTACGGCGAACCAGCAGAAGAGAACGATACCTGGAAAGTCGGCCGATTGAAGCTAGAAGCGATACACACTCCCGGCCATACTTTGGGTAGCATTAGTTATGTGCTACATGATCCAGACGGAGAGCCATGGATGGTCTTCACAGGGGACGTTCTATTCGCGGGTGATGTTGGTAGGATTGACTTCTACGGCGAAGAGAACCTTGAAAAGATGGCTTACAAACTTTACGACTCGATATTCAACAAGATCGTACCGCTTGGAGACGGTGTTTTAGTCTGTCCAGCTCACGGTTCCGGATCGGTCTGCGGAACTGAGATCGCAGAGCGTGAATTAACGACGATAGGAATAGAAAAAGAAAGGAATCCAAAACTTCAGGTAAAAGACAAAAAAGAGTTCGCTGAGAAAGTGGCAGAGATGTTAGAATATCCACCTTATTTCGAAAAGATGGAAAAGATGAATCTTGATCTTCCCGATCATCGACTTTCCGGCAAAACCATGGACTTTTTATCTCCTAAAGAATTCAAAGAGAAGGCGGATAACGCGATGATTTTAGACACTAGGAAAGAACTTTCATTCGGCGCATCACATATCCCTGGTGCGCTATCGATCTGGGAAGACGGCGTACCGAATTTTGCAGGATGGTTTTTACCCTACGATAAACCGATCTTATTGGTCGATGAGGCTGGAAATCCATCAAAATCTCTGACCTATCTAAAGAGGATAGGCTACGATAACGTCGAAGGATGTCTAGCGGGAGGCATGTTAGCATGGAATATGCAGGGGAACGAGAGCGAATCGATAGATACGGTAAATGTTCATGAGGTCTGTGATATCTTGGATAGTGATGAATCGACTTTCCTTCTAGATGTAAGACCTCAAGAAGAGATTGAAAAGAAAGGAGAGATAGAAGGCGCATATGAATTACACCTCACTAAACTGCCGGAGAATCTCGGTGATATACCAGAGGATCGATCGATCTATATTTTCTGTGGAAGCGGTCTCCGCTCGATGACCGCAGCTAGCATACTGAAAAGGAATGGTTTTGAAGATCTTCATGTAGTTTTAGGCGGTCTATCAGGTTGGACTTCCACCACATGTCCGATTAAGTGATCTAAGTATTCATCTGTATCTGAATTTATACCAGAGTAGTAGAAAAGTCGGTAAAACGAACACCGCTGCCAAGAAAGCGAAGAATATACTGATAGCGCTCACCTGACCGAACTGAGCTAGTGGCGGAATTATCGCTAGAGAAAGAATACCGAACCCTACTATGGTTGTAGTTGCTGAGCCGAAGAGAGCGCTACCTGTATGGCTAGCGGAAACACATAACGCACATTCTGGGTGAGGTATATTTTCAGTATCTTCATTGAACCGTTCTGTTAGATGTATACTGAAATCGATCCCTAATCCTACAGTGATCGCTGCTATGGTGACCGTGACGGGATTGAGAGGAATAGATAGGAAATACATTGTTCCGAAGGTCCAGCTTATGACGAACACCAACGGCAGAATTGTTACCGCTCCTAATAAAGGCCCTTTACCCAGATACGAATAAAGAACTACAAGTATCAACAGAGCTATAGCAAAGGTTATAGTGAGTGTCTGAAGCTGACCCTGACTGATAGATTCAAAAGTCGATTGACTCACGATAGGTCCTCCAGTCACTAAAACTCGATCCAAGTCAAGATTTTTCAAAGGTTCTGCAGCACTTTCCATATCTTGCTGGGTTTCTAATGCTTTTTCCTCCTCTTCGGTATCTACAGGTATTCTCAGTAGAAGTCCTTGATATCTTTCGTCTTCTTTTCTCAAAACTCTAGAGGCGTCATCTTCACGGTATTCCATCATCAGATCATACATCTCTTCTACATCTTCAGATGAGAGATCATCTCTGATGTTACCATCTTCGTCCACAATATTCTCTTTCCAAAAATTTTGGAATTCCACGTTATGTTCAGGTGATCCTTCATCTGCCATCGAAACTGCTAGAGCATAAGGGGATTCGGGACTCCTTGCAGTTACGGCATACTCGCTGGCCATAGCTTCTTCCTGAACTTCAGGCAACCTTTGGAATACATCAGGATTTGTGACATCTCCCTCAACTAATATGTATACAGTTTCTTGACTAAAATCAAAGTCCTCTATCAGAATGTTGACAGTCTCAGTGACTTCAAGGTCAGAGGGCAGGAAGTCTCTAAAATCATATTCAGCCTCCAATTGAATTCCACCATATATGCCCGCGGAGGTCAATAATAGTACAATTATAAGTACAGGCATAGGAGTCCTAGCTGCTATAGCTCCAAGGCCGAGTCCGTTGTTAACGCAGTCACGATCTGCCTCACAGAAGCTTTCTGGCTCACCTATCTTACTCCAGAATTTCTCCCCTATACTTTTCTTTTTCTTCGTTTTTTTCTTTCTTTTCTTAACGAGCTGCTTTCCTTTTTTCCTCCTTCTTCTATCTATCAAAGTTTTCGAAGCGGGGAAAAAAGTCAACATCAATACGAAAGCGCTGATTATACCTACAGAACAGAGAAAACCAAAATGTCTTATCGTCTCTATATTGGATACTAAATTGCTAGAGAAACCGACGACGGTAGTTATCGTAGTTAGTAAAATAGCAAAACCCACAGTTGCGCCAGTTTTACTCAAAGCATCTGACACTCCACTTCCCTCTCTTATCTCTTCTCTATATCTGGATGTGAAATGTATCCCGTAATCGATACCAAGACCTATTATTAGTACTGGGACGGTAGTCATCATCGGATTACCAAGGTTTAGGTCCAACAGAACACCGATCCCATATACCCATATTATAGCCATCACCAATGCTATGAGATTTAGAGCAGTATCTGTTATGTTCCGATACATAACCGCAAGGATAACGATCACGAATATGAATGCTAAAGGCATCAAAATAGCTATATTCCTTCCAGAAGCTCGGTTTATCTCTTCGTCTATTAATGCGTCGCCTAAAACTCTCAATCTATGATCATCTGTTTGAGTCTCTTCAGCTATGCTTTGGATCTCTTTCTCAAAGTCCAGTCTTTCCTCATCACTGAGATCCTCGATGATGAAAACACTAGTTATCGATTTCTCAGCTTCGTGGTTGTCTCGATCATAATCTTTTGAAAGTAAAAAAGGGAGAATATCCTCTAAAGGAAAGAAATCACTTTCGTATAGTTCATCAAGCCTATCGGGGGAATACTCTTCGAAATCTAGGGTGATAGGTGCTCCTTCTATGTCAAGTTCTCCTCCCTCCAATATCTCTTCGATCTCTTCCGCTGTCAATTCCGCAGCTCTTTCTCTTATCAGTTGTCTTGGGTCGAAATTCAATATCAAATCATTTTCTTCTTCTGTATCCTGTCCTTCGAACTCTTCAGATGCTGTTTCGATGAATATAGCTTGAGCTATGAGTCGAGCAGGAGATGTAATTCCAGTAGGACTATCTGAAGTGGACCTTAGGGAGGGTTCAGCTATCTCAGATTCCTGTATTTTGCCTTCGAGTTCCGCCTGCACTAAAAGCGACCCTTTTGACAAAACATTATCTTCTGAAACCGAGATCACATTCACCTGTTCTCCTTCGCCTCCATATTCCTCTCTTATCATACTGTTAGCTTCAGCTATCTCAGTGTCTGGCTGAAAGTCATCATCACCTGCGCCCATCTCCATCTGAGCAGCGAAAAATGAAAGAAAGATGGTTATCGCGATAATGATCGTGAGAAAAATTTTCGGCCACTTTGAAACTTTATTCTCATAACGTCCAATGATATTCATGATTTGACCCTCGCTGATAAAAACAAAACATGTAATAAATATTTAAATTTTTGTGGAAGCCGCAACTTTTAGGGATAATTTCCTCGTCTCTATTTTCGGAAAATGTTTCAAATTTTCCGAATATCGATGGAAAATCTTATTTTCCAGTAGATCTCGGTCAAAGACGTAAGAAAAATCATAAAAAGTTACGTCTTTGACTATTAACCAAGATCAAAATTCATCTAAACTCCTTGTTTTAAATTTTTTTTCTACTTTGTTCCTTGCTCTTCTCATGTACTTTTCAGGCATGTTTTTCCTGAACAATTCTTTGTTTTTCTTTTTTTCAGAATACTGACTCTTGTAATAGCTCTCCCAAAGTTCTTTCAAATCTATTTTCTTCTTCACTTGAAGATGTTTTTTTAATCTTTTTAGAGTCTTGTCTAGACAATCTCCTTTCTCATTTGAAACCCCTTTCTCCGTGTAGATAGACACCCAACTTTCTTCTTCGTTACCTAGAACTATGATGTCGCTAGGGAATCTTTCAGCGAACCAATCCGTGACCATAAAACCTACATTATGTTCAGGTTTCATATATCCGCATTTCACCTTGTCGCCTAACTGTTTGAACCTGACAAAACCTTTCATCATATGTATCTCTCTACCTGTCTCCCTGATCAGTTTTCTTATACGGATGACATCTTCTTCCTTAGCAGTCTCTAACTTTTCATCATCGATCTTTTTAGCTAGTCTGATGTCTTTTCTTTCAGTGTTTTCATTCGCCTCTAGCAATTTCATCTTCCTTTTGCCTAGACTCAACTAGACCACCTGTCGAGTGTAGAGTGTTTCCATCCGTTGACTTTCAAGAATGTTCTAGCCCTTTTGAGAACCACACCTAAATTGGAAAGTTCGTTCCATTTGGTTATCTCTTCTTCTTTTCTTGCTTTCACAATTCTTCCTGCGCTTTTTGGACCTATACCCGGAACTCTGATCAATCTTTCGTATGTTGCTTCGTTAGGATCTACGGGTTCATCCCATTTTTTCTTCGCTATTTCCATCTTAGGATCACCATCTGGAAGAAAACCATTTTCGTCAAAAGCTAGAGTTATCTCGCTTGGTTTTAAATCGTAGACTCTGAAAAGCCAGTCAGTTTGATACAGTCTATGTTCTCTCGAATCAGGGATTTCTCCTCTATCCTCGAGAAGAGTGCCTTCAACCGGTTTGAAAGAGGAATAATACATCCTTTTGATGTCCATCCTCCTATACTCTCTTATCATGCTTTCAAATATCTCTTTGTCATTTTC
>CAYNOV010000069.1:1202-7640 GCA_964398905.1 uncultured Thermoplasmata archaeon | reverse complement strand
TCTGTACGTTGTTCACATCGTCCCAACCGTCACCTTTCCTATCGAAATCGTCCCTAACCTCATCACCAGCCGAGGACCAACCCATAGAGAAAGCGTTGCCTCTGTAAGAGCGGCCAGAAGGAGATGTAACTTCGAGATTGAGATCGTTTTTCAAAGCGACGTCGTCTCCATCTTCAGCTTCTTTGTCAGTCCAAGTCAAGGTGAACTTCAAAGGTTCGTTTTCTCTATCCATACTCACTTCGAAGACATCGCTCTCACCGGTTCGGAGAGAGTTAGATTGATCTTCAAGCAGGAAAGGTACTGGATCGTCCTTAGGATATTCGAGCTTCGATAGATCTACCATGCCCCAACCTTCATCCTTGTTAGGTATGGGTTCGCTCCTGCACCCGTCCCCTTCTAAGTCTTCGGCGGTATTGATAAGCAGAGCTCTGACCATAGCCGGACTCGGTTTTACACCGAATCTTTCCTCATACCACTCAACAACCACCGAAGCCGCTCCGGCGACAACTGGATTAGACATGGAAGTACCGGACTTCCACTCGTACATAGGTCCATCAAAGAGAGTCGGTGAACCTAAAGATAATACGTTCTGTCCAGGTGCAACAACATCAGGTTTGATCCTACCATCCCGGGTCCAACCGCGAGAACTGAATCCCGATATGCTAGATATCTCGTCGGTATCGCTGCCTCCGTAATCTCCTCCATCGGGCATGTAAGTAGTGGTCGAGCCTATAGTGATCACGTTCTTGGCGTTTCCGGGACTGCCGGTGCTCTCTCCTGTTGGACCCGCATTTCCGGCAGAAACGGTGATGATCATCGGTTCGTTATGATCTGTATCCCTGTTGGCGTCTCTTACCGCCGTGTCGTAAACGCTGTCTGATTCAGTATAACGACCAAAAGATCTCGATCCCCAAGAATTAACATGAACATGAGCGTCCGATTCCTGTTTGGGGATCTCGATGATAGAAAAATAATCGTCTTCTAAAAGAAAACTTCCATCATCGCTGAAGATCTTAGCCGCGTAAAGATCGGACTCATAAGCAAGTCCTTGCCCCATGTAATACTCGCCGAATCCTGGATATTCTCCCGCTTCTCCACTACCATGGTATGAATCTCCTGCGGAAAGACCCGCGACGTGAGTTCCGTGACCGTGGCCGTCGGCCCATTCATCTTGATCTAGCTCTCCAAAACCGTGGCCGCCGACCACCCTACCGGTAAAATCTAAATGGCCTGAATCTCCAAGAGTTCCGTCTCCGATACCTGTGTCCGCGACAGCGATCGTGACTCCATCACCGCTGTAACCGATCTGATTGATGTAAGCTCCGAAGTCGCCGTGTTTCCTGTAAGGTATCGTAGGATCATCAAACTCATCGTCCATTATCCATGCCCCTCCACCTACGATCTGGGCTTCGACCTCAGAGTGCAGCTCGGGCTCGTATCGATTAGAGATACGGTAAAGACTGTCCATGCGGGCAAGACGCTTAAGTTCTCCCATCGAGCTTACATTCAGAGTCATTACACTCCCTTCCCCTACTTTTTCTCTAGAAGTCAATATCTGTGATTCGAAGCCTAAAGAAGCTAGTCTACCAGAATCGGGAGTTGTGTGAAAATCCGCTCTTACCTTACCTGTTTCGATATCTTCAGGTAACTTGTAAGCGGGATGATATGGACCTACAAAATCAACAAAATCGTATTCTTCGATCTCTTCAGCTGTTTCAGGGGTCATCTTCACTTCGTAAGCGTGATTCGGCACGTAGTTGATGACTTCAACACCGTTCTCTTCGATTTCGTTCCTCCACTCCGGGTTTATCGGCCCGAGCATATGGACGAGATAGAGTCCCTCTTGACCAGGATCATATCCGTCTGTTCTCATATCGGATGGTAGATCGGGTCCATCCTCTATATCAAAAGTCAAACCTCCAACAGTTATCTCAGTTCGTGAAGGCAGTTCTCTTACAGAGAATCCTCTCTCTTCTAACGTGTTTTTTTCTTTCTCAGTAGCCCAGAGAAGCGCATTGTCTCCATATCGATCTATGACCTCGACGCTTTCTACTAAATCACCGCCGTTGGATATATCGACCAAGACGACTTCTCGATCACCAGATGATGAAAGATCTATCTGACCTGAACCCAAGAAGAAAACGGAAAGTATGATCAAAAGAACGCATAACCCTGCTTTTAGCTTGTCTTCTTTAAGACCCATGTTCTGCGACCTACGTTTCAATCTAGTTATTGAGAATGAGGTATATATTAACTCTTTGATGTTTTATATATTATAGTAAAAACAGGCACAACATGTAAATAAGTTAAAATCTATATTAGTTTGGGATTAATATGAAAAACACAAATAAAAAAACTGGATATATAGTGATCGCTCTGGGTCTTGTCCTTCTATTGTTCACTTTTTATCTGGCGATCAGAGCTTTCCTAGAACCAGAGTTCTTAGAGCCTTTTAAGGACCTGGTCGAGATGAACCGTGAGGGGATCGCCGGCCTTGTAGACGTGCTTATATTCCTGATACCCGCGATACTTCTGTTCGTTATGGGGAGTATAGGCGGAAAGATCGTGCACTACGGTATCAAATTGGTGAGAATACCAGATTTTGAAGAAGATAGAAGGGATATCAGAAAGCCAAAAACTAGAAAGAAAAAGGCTATCGAACAACCTGTCGAGGAAGAAGCAACTTTTGAAGAATTCGAAGAAACTACGGAGAACACACCAAAGGAAGAAACACCACCGCCTCCGCCTGAACACGAGTGATCTTCAACTCTTTTCCTCCTTTTCTTTTAATCTGAAAATGTATTAAAGAGGTAAGAGGTAGGATCTTGTAACTGATGACAAAACTCAAATGGGAGTAATAGTACAATCCTAATGATGACAGTTGAATCCGTAGACGATTCTGAATCTTCCGATGAACTACCAGAAGAGTTCGAACCTTACGTCAAGGGATGGTTCAAAGACAACTTCGAAAGTTTGACGCCTCCGCAAAGATATTCCTTCGATCTAATCCATGAGAACAAAAATTCACTGGTATCTTCTCCGACCGGATCGGGGAAGACGCTTTCCGCCTTCCTCTCGATATTGAACGAGCTCTTTTTGAAAGGGGATAAGGGAGAACTTGAAAATAAGGTATACTGTCTTTACGTTTCCCCTCTGAGAGCTTTGGGTAATGATATACAGCGCAATCTGAAGGAACCATTGAAAGGGATAAAGGAGAAGGCTGAAGAGATGAACATCGATATGCCGGAAGTGAGAAGTGCCGTAAGAACCGGTGACACTTCTTCAAACGAAAGGCAGAAGATGTTGAAAGAGACACCGCACATATTGGTGACGACTCCAGAGACTCTCGGCATAATAATTAACGCTCCAAAATTCAAGAAAAAACTGCAGGATATAAATTACGTAATAGTGGACGAGATCCATTCTCTCTGCGATAATAAGAGAGGCGCCCATCTTTCCCTCTCTCTTGAAAGACTTCAGGAGATGTGTGATCATGAAATAACAAGGATAGGTCTGTCCGCTACACAGGCACCCATAGAAGAGATAGGGAAGTTCTTGGTAGGGTACGAAAACGGAAAACCAAGACCGTGCAACATCGTACAGGTCTCATCGACCAAAAAGATGGACCTTAAGGTATTGTCTCCGGTCGAAGATCTGATACATACTCCAGGAAACGTGGTCAACGACAAGATGTATGATAGGATTGATGAACTCGTAAAAGAGCACGTTACAACGTTGATATTTACGAACACGAGGAGTGCAACTGAAAGAGTGGTCAATAACCTGAAAAACAAAGACCCGGAATTTTACAGAGGCGACATTGGAGCACATCATTCGTCGATGAGTAGAGAGAAAAGACTTGATGTTGAGGAATCTTTAAAAGCCGGTGAACTCAGCGTTGTGGTCACATCGACTTCTCTTGAACTCGGTATAGACATAGGTTATATCGATCTGGTGCTCCAATTATCTTCTCCAAAGGGCGTGTCCAGAGCGATCCAGAGGATAGGACGTTCGGGACATAATTTTGGTGACTACGCCAAGGGAAGAGTGCTTGTGATGGAAAGAGGTGACGCTTTGGAGTGCACTGAGATGATGAGGTGTGCGAAGAACGATGAACTCGACAGGGTCAGGATACCAGAGAACTGCTTGGACGTATTATCGCAGCACATAGTAGGCATGGGCTGTAATAAAAAATGGGAAGTCGAGAAAGCTTACGAAACGATAAGGAAGAGTTTCAACTTCAGAGAACTTGAAAGAGAAGATTTCGAGAAGACCATGAAGTACGTTGCAGGAGACTACGCCTCTCTGGAAGATCAGAAGGTCTACGGAAAGATATGGATGGACACCGACGAGGACGGAAAACGAGTCTTCGGAAGAAGAGGTAAGATGACCAGGGTCATCTACATGACGAATATAGGTACGATACCAGATGAGAGCGCATACAGGGTTCATACTAGAGAAGGACGTTTCGTGGGTACTTTGGACGAGGAATTTTTGGACAGGCTGACCAAAGGCGATATCTTCGTGCACGGCGGAGACACATACGAGTTCAGATATACTAGAGGTATGAAAGTATACGTGGATGCTAGACCCGACAGAGCACCGACCGTTCCCTCCTGGTTCTCAGAGATGCTGCCTCTCACCTATGATCTCGGAAGGAAGATAGGAGAGTTCAATCGTAAAGTCGAAGATATGATACAAAAGGATGAAGATCCTTCGGGATGGATCAGGAACAACTATTACGTGGATGAAAATACAATTTCGTCTCTCGTTTCTTATATCAACGAACAGTATCGATACTTGGGAAAGGTACCGACAGATTCTCATCTTTTAGTGGAAAAGAACTTCGAAGGCGACAAGATAAATCTGATATTCCATACGATCTTCGGAAGAGAAGTGAACGATGCCCTATGCAGGATCTTCGCTGACATAGCCTCAGATATGCTGAAATCCAACGTCGGTATCGTTGTTGACGACCACGGATTCGTTCTGATCTGTCCACAAAAAGAGATCTCGGTTGAAGAGATGATAGAACAGGCGGTGAAAAGCGACCTTAGAGAGCTTTTGAAGAACGCAGTTAGAAAGACAGAACTCATGAAGCGACGATTCAGACACGTTGCTTCAAGAGCTTTGATGATACTCAGGAATTACAAGGGAAGAAAGATGAGCGTAGGTAAACAGCAGATGAAATCGCATTTCCTGCTTTCAGCTTGTGAAAAGATCGACAAAGAATTTCCTATAATAAAAGAGACCTACCGAGAGATAATCGAAGATTATATGGATATAGAGAACGCTGCGAACATAATCGAGGACTTGAACGGTGGTGACATGAGCTATGAAGTGGTAGAAACCGACGTTCCCTCTCCATTTGCTCATAATCTGGTCATACAGAGTCAGGGCGACGTCCTAAAACTCGAAGATAAGAAGGAAAGGCTTCAAAACCTCCATCAAAAGGTGATGGAAAAGGTCAAGGGTGAGACCTGAATGAAGATATTTGATAGATTCGAAATAGTTGAGAAAGGTCCCGGGCTTTACTCCGAAGAGCTGAAGGCCCTGATCATATCAGACCTCCATCTAGGGTTGGAGTCACTCATGGCGGATTCCGGGATGTACATGCCGAAATTTCAGTTGGAAGAGATGAAAGGATCTTTGAGAGATATCAAAGCTGAAAAAGACTTCGAGAAGTTGATCATCTGTGGAGACATAAAGCACGAGTTCTCAGGAACCTCCTATCATGAAAAAATAGAAGTTGAAGAATTCATCGAGTTCTCTCAAACTTTAGCCGAACAAATATTTCTAGTCAAGGGAAATCATGACAACTACCTGATATATCCAGTGAAGAAATATGATGATGTTGAATTGGAGGATGACTTCGTTTTCGACGGGATGAATTTCATACACGGTCATGAAAAAGCCGATGTGATCAACGGTCCAGATATAGAGTACGTGATCATGGGTCACGAACATCCCGCACTTACACTGAGCGATGAGGTAGGGGCGAGAGAGAAGATAAGATGTTTTCTCTTCGGGAAGATGAAGAACGGTAAAAGACTGATCGTTCTTCCAGCATTTTCTAGACTCGCTCAAGGGTCACAGATGAATCGGGTTAATAAAGATGAACTTCTTTCTCCGATATTGAAGGACATGATAGATATAGGGGACATGAAAGCTGTTGGCGTTGATGAAGAAGCCGGGCTCTTTGAGTTTCCGGAGATAAAGAAGATCAGATCTTTATGATCATCTATCTATATTATATATCTCCTTGGTGATACAGAATTCTTCTCCCTTTACGTGTCCTAAGGATCCGAGTTCTTCCAGATTCAACCTACCGTTCTTTACGCCGTTTCCCATTGAATCAATGTAGACCACTCTACCAACAAGCAAAACGTGATCGCCGACTTCTATCTCCTCGTGAAATTCGCATTCTATATTTATAGG
>CAYNOV010000069.1:0-1102 GCA_964398905.1 uncultured Thermoplasmata archaeon | reverse complement strand
CCTTCAGAGTCAACTGTAGAAACACATACGGTCGGTCTCGGAGCTATAAAGCCAAAATAATTCTTCGGTTCTATCTCGCTAGACATTTTTTCTCCCATAAATAAAGATGAAAATATCGTACTTATCTTTTCCGCTCTTTACATCAACTCAGAAGTTCTTTAGAAGATCCTTGATCTCTTCGGATTCAAGCTTTTCTCCACCTTCTATCAAAAATTCGGTGAGGTCTTTCTTGGGATATTTCTCCTCGTACTCCTTTGCCTGTAAGATCCTCTCCAGCCTATCTATGTCTCTAGCTATGACAGCCTCTTGTGACTCTCCAGTTTCAAATTCCTTCCAAAGCTCCAGTATGTCGAGTTCGATATCATCAAAGCCAGATATCTTTTTGATCGCTTCCTCTTCTTTATTGACCTTCTCCTCTTCAGTTATATGATCATGTGGAGTTATATCTCCTATCTCGCTCTCTGCCAAGTCATGCACCAGCAAAAGTTTGACCATCTTGAAACCGTCTAAGTCGAAACTATCACCGAGCACTAAAGCCATGAATGCCGCTCTAAATGAATGATCCGCTACAGATTCAACATCTTCGATCCCGAAACGTTTCCAGCCCTCTCTATCGGTACTTTTCAAATTTCCGACTTTCTTGAAAAGTTCCAAGTATCTTTTCATCTTCTCCAAGTTCGTAAATCATCAGATATTTATAAACATTGACGAACTAAAGAGATCGAGTATGAACGAAAGACCAAGACCGAGAGAAGAGATCGAAAGTCTAGGATACGACGTCATATACAGAGATCATGAAGAAGTAGCGGAGCATATGGCATTCTACAAAGTGGAGTACGACGGAAAGGTGATAGCTCCTCCGATAGTGGAAAAATACGATATCTCTCTGAACGAGATATGGTTATCGGAAAAATTTAAGCCTTATGAAAGATACGTTCTTTACCACGAACTGCAGGAGATCAAATACAGAGCGAGAGGATATGGAGTGAAAGAAGCTCATCTTAAAGCCGAAGAGGACGAGAGGGTGTGGGAAGGAGATCCAAGGTGGGAAGAACTGAGAAGGGAGATAAATCTTGTTGGAAGAGAAATATTTACAGGGATA
>CAYNOV010000068.1:0-7675 GCA_964398905.1 uncultured Thermoplasmata archaeon | reverse complement strand
GATCAAAAAATTCTTACCCAAAAAGTTTAAAAAGTTATGTCAATAACTATAATAACGCTGTAGAGATGATGACTCTGGATTTTGGAGATACAAGAAGATTTGGAGGAAGAGGTAGACAAAGTACCCAGATCTCCTCTATTATAATGGATTACCTGCCTTATACTATATTATTATTCACTACAGCGGCGATTTTATATTCGTCACTTGCCATAATAGTTGGTTTGAAAGTAGCTCAAAATGTCGGATCTAGGATGGATAAAGCTATAACGTTAATCGGGGCTACATTTTCTTCCGTACCCATATGGTGGGCAGGTATGATGTTTTTACTGATTTTTTTTGTAGGATTAGAATGGTATCCTCGACCAAGTCCTGCTTTTCCAAGGATACAAAACGTAGGATATCTCGCATACTTAAAAGAACTCCTTATCAAAATGTCGCTACCTTTGATCACTATTGTGCTTTTCAAATTCGGGGGTAGGTTATATATTTCAAGGAATATAGTTGCCTCTATTTTAGAAGATGATTACATCATGGCAGCTAGAGCTAAAGGCATCCCTGAAAAAAAAGTCATTTATGGGCATGCATTGAAGACAGCCGCTCCTCCTATGGTGACCACTGCAACTCTTGCTATTATCACTTCCTTTGCAGGAGGTCTCATTACAGAAGTCATATTCTCCTGGCCCGGAATCGGATACCTATTACAACATGCGCTCTATGAATCTCTGCCTACCGAACCAAGCATAGCAGTATTTGAAGACGGATTGATTGCCGGGATAACTTTTGTTCTTGTAATACTATCGGTAGTAGGTTTATATATTTCAGACATCATCTGTGGAATTTTAGACCCTAGGATTGAGATAGGATATGATTTTAAAAAGGAGGTTAAATGATGGATATGATGGAGGCTCAGATCTTTAAGCTCATAGGACTTTATGTCGTTTATTATCTCGTGATCCCAGGACTAACTATATATATAATTTTAAAGATCAAAGAGAAAAGGGGTTTTATTAGAACCTTCGCTAAGTTCAATGATGAAGAGATTGAAAAATATTCTTCTATATTGGAAAAAAATAGAAAAAAATTACAGAATCTTACGATCTTATTAGTGATCTTTATCTTGATCTCGATGCCCGCTCTCCATCTGGCTTCACACAATCTTCAAGATATATCTATGCATCGCAGACGAAATTATCTGAGCGGAGAGACCATATTTCCCGCCCATTTTGACTACGTCGTTGATAAGATAGGTCCCACTATAGACGGAGAAAGTGTTATAGAACAAATGGAGACCGGAGGATATAGAAATTGGCATTTTGATGATATTCAGAGTGAGTTAGACATAGAAGATATCACCAGCCCTCCTAGTAGGATAACAGTATATCGATTCAGAGAGATCTCATCTTATCCACAAAGGATCGTGATCACGATTGATTATCTAACACCTATTCCTATCTCTAGATCTATAGAATTCGTGGTTATACAAGGAAGAGCTTTTCTTGAAGAAGATAAATTCATCGCATATCCCATGCCTCCTACTATGGCCGCTCCCTCTTGATCCTTCCAAGTTATGGATGTAAAGCATGATACTATAAAAATGAT
Organism: uncultured Thermoplasmata archaeon; assembly: GCA_964398905.1. Taxonomy (GTDB): domain Archaea; phylum Thermoplasmatota; class Thermoplasmata; order Halarchaeoplasmatales; family Halarchaeoplasmataceae; genus Natronoplasma. The sequence continues at coordinate 6,076 of CAYNOV010000068.1, read as the reverse complement.
TTTAAAGTCACCATCGAACCTTGATTAGGGGAAATATTTAATAACAAGTCTTAAGTATGCAGGAAATACTCAACATTGATCTTATCTGGAGTGTAATAGCCTATGGTAACAGTATATGATGTTCCTCCCAACAAACTGATAGAGGAAGTAAGCAAGAAGATGAAAAGCATGGACGAAATCATAGAACCAGAATGGGTTGACTATGTAAAAACGGGAGTCCACAAAGAAAAAGCTCCTGATCAGCCCGATTGGTGGTTCAATAGAGTGTCCGCTATACTGAGGAGTGTTTACGTTGAAGGGCCTATAGGGGTTTCAAGGCTCAAGACAAAGTACGGCGGCAAACAGAGAAGAGGTCCTAAACCCGAAAAATTCGCTAAAGGTTCTGGATCTATCGTCCGTGAAGGACTGCATCAGCTCGAAAATGCGAACTTGGTAGAAAAAACAGATGATGGAAGAGTAGTGACTTCTGAAGGACAGTCCTTCTTAGACAATACGGCTCATGAACTGATGAAAGAGATGGCAAAAGATAATCCAGAATTATCTAAATATATTTAAAAATTCTTTAGGGTGGTCTCATGGCCGATGAAGACGAATTAGAAGAACTCAAGAAAAAAAAGATGCAGGAACTCAAGGAGAATCAGCAGTCCGGAGAAGCACAAGAAGAAGCTAAAGAGCGTATGGAAGCTCAAAAGAAAGCTATGCTCCGAAAGGTGATGACTCCAGATGCCAGAGAGAGATTGGCAAGAGTTCGGATGGCCAGACCACAGCTAGCTGAACAGATCGAATCGCAGATAGTAGCTCTAGCCCAAAGAGGTGCTACGACAGAAAAAATAGATGATGAGACACTCAAAAAATTATTAAAGAAGCTTAGCGGTCAAAAGAAAGAGATCAATATCAAAAGGAGGTAAAATAGATGTCAAGCAACAAATCAGGTCCGAAAAAACGAAGACTCTTGAAGAAAGGTAAACAGAACAAAAGGGTTCCAGCCTGGGTTATGCAGAAAACGAATCGTAACCATACGAACAACCCGAAAAGAAGGAACTGGCGTCGTAACGATATAGACGAATAGAGTACAAGTTGGTGTAAAGATGGTCGATACAGAAGAGAGGATAATGAACATCCCGCTGAAAGAAGCGAAGGAAACTCCCGCCAGTAAAAGAGCCTCTAAAGCTATGAAGCTCATCAGAGAATTCGTTTCAAACAACATGAACGTTCCTAAGGATGATGTTTGGATAGATTCCAGTACGAACGAAGAGATCTGGGACAGAGGTATCAAGAAGCCTCCATCAAAGATCAAGGTGAAGGCCATAAAATTCGAAGACGGGATCGTTGAAGTTTCTATCCCAAGAGAGTGATCTATGCTTAAGAAACACGCTATAGAATCTCATCCATATATAGGTGTCTTTTCTGCATGTTCAGAGGAATTGGTAGTTATCCCTCCTATAGACGGAGAAGTCTTTGAAGAGGCTCTAGAATGTCCTGTTGTGAAAACCACTATAGGGGGCACTAGAGTAAACGGATCACTGATGGGATTGAATTCTAAAGGCGCAGTTGTTTCTGATATAATAGAGGAGAGAGAGATCGAGAATCTATTGGATCACGTAAACGTTACCGTTATACCGGACCCTCAAAATGCATTAGGAAACAATATCCTTATGAATGACCACGGAGCATTGATCCATCCAGATATCGGAGATGATGCTAAAGAAGCTATAGCCAAAGAACTAGATGTTGAAGTGGAAAGCGGCACCATCGCCGGGGTCAAGATGGTCGGTTCCGTAGCTGTCGCAACAAATAAAGGTTTAATATGCCATCCTCACGTCGACGATGAAGAGATAGAGATCCTAGAAGAACTTTTTAATGTGCCCGTGAGTAAAGCCACCGCGAATCACGGTTCTGGTTGGATCGGTACCTGTTTGGTCGCGAACACTATAGGAGCCGTAATAGGTAATAGGACCACGCCTATAGAGATGGGTCGTATTGAAGAAGGACTCAGATATTTAGAATGATCTTTTTTTTTAAACTTTCCATCCCTCCATATCGTAAGCCATATCCCAGAATTCTAACTCCAGTCGACTGCTCGTAACGAATATATCTTTTAACCTTTCCTTCTCTTCTTCGCTAACTTCATCCGCCATAGAGTTCATCAGACCTTTACTCCAATCTGCCAATTCTTCAAATTCCTCTGAAGAGTACATCTCTATCCAATCTCGATATGGATTATCTTGAGTGGTATCTCCTTCTTCACTCAATCTTTCACCGATCTCCAAAAAGCCCCAGAAACAGGGAAGTAGAGCTGCTATGGTCTCAGGAAGAGTTCCCGTCGATGCTGTTCTTACTAAGAAATCAGTATATGCCTGACATGTGGGAGATCTTTCTACATCTTCCAACTCTTTTTCAGAAATACCGAACTCTCTAGCATACTCACGATGAAGTTCCATCTCCGTGTTCAATACCCCATCCAATAGTTCCGCAAACTTCTGCATCACTTGTAAATCTTCAGCTCTCCCGGCGGCGAAAGCGAAAACTCTTGCGTAATCGATGAGATAAACATAATCTTGGCGCAGCCAATATTCGAATTTTGCTCTTTCCAACGTTCCGTCACCGATACCCTTCACGAACGGATGTTCATGGTAGGCTTCCCATATTTTTGACGCTTCCTCATAAAGTTCATCACAGAAAGACATCTTCGATACCTCTCTTTTTACATATGATCTCAAATGATTTGATATTATGGAACATCATATTTATCGATCAAAGCGAAAAAGCCCATATCTCAGTATCTTCCGGTAGGTCGGCTCTTATGAAATCTAGCTCGACCCCGAGTTTGAATGTCTTGTCTTCCGGATAAAGAGAAAGGAACGGTTCTAGTGTCTTTATATCTAAAGATAAGCCGCCGATTTTGAAGTGCATGGGTACAGCTATCTTAGGATCTATCATCTCGATGGTTTCTTTCGCTTTCTGAGGACCTATAGTGAAATTACCACCGACCGGGATGAACAGGAAATCGATCTCGCCTATCTGTTGAACCAGCTCCTCATCTGGTAGATGACCTAGATCGCCTAGATGACAAAAATCGATACCATCGGTCCTGAATTTGAAAATCGTGTTTTCGCCTCGGATATCCCCTTCCTCTTCATCATGATATGAGGTTATACCATGAATATCTAGGTCTCCGAATGTCTTTTTTCCACTCCCTCTCACGACCTCACTTTCGGGTTTTTGAACGAGCCTGACCGCATTATGATCGTAATGATCGTGAGAAACCAGGATGATATCTCCCTCCACATTAGGAGGATTGATACCGATACTCTTCCCATCGTGAGGATCCGTTATCAGTATATTATCATCATAACCTATTTCAAAACAAGCTTGACCATGCCATCTGATCCTCATATCTATCACCTTTAGTTGAATTGAAGCTAATGATTTAAGATTTTTGTAGATTTTATCATCATGTATCGTTTCAAAGTCCACACCACTTATAAATAGATGGATATCCTAATATCTGTTTGGAAAGATATCTGATGAAACAAAAGAAGATCAAAGTCGTTGATTATGACCCTGATTGGAAAAGCGAATTCAAAAGATTGAAATCGATCTATATAGAACACTTGGAGGACTTGATCGTCAGGGTAGAACATGTTGGAAGTACAGCAGTTCCAGGTCTTTGTGCAAAACCTCATCTTGATATCGATCTAGTGATAGAGAGCTACTCTTTTTTTAGTGAAGTCGTAGACGCTCTGGCAAGATTGGGATATGAACATCAAGGAGATTTCGGGATCCAGGGGAGAGAAGCTTTTAAGAGAAAGGATGAAAAAGTACCCCGGGACGGTTCCGGTTCCATCGAACACTCTCACAACCTATACGTTTGTCCAAAAGACAGTCGGGAGTTAAAGAGACATATTGCCTTCAGAGACCATCTTCTAGAGGATGAAGAATGTAGGAAACGATATAGTGAGTTGAAGAGGAAGTTAGCTAAAAAATACAGGGATGATCGTGAAGCCTACACCGAGGGTAAATCTAAATTCATAGAAAGGGTCCTCGAGGAGATAATGTGATCCTCGTTTGATTCTTAATAACAGATTTAATAAACAAGTTATATGTAAACCAAAACCATGACACCTGAACTTGAGATACGAGAATTAGAGATGTCAGATAAGGAAGAGGTCATCGAGATGACATCGGGGATATGGGATGGCAGGGATTACATACCTGATTATTTTGATCGCTGGATCGAAGACGGTGGATTCATCTGTGGGACAGTTAACGAGGAAATCATCGCTTTAGCCAAACAAAGTTGGCATACAGAGGATATCCTCTGGCTTGAAGGTCTGAGAGTCCATCCCGACCATCGTGAAAAAGGATACGGACGAGCCATGATCGAGGGTCAGTTAGATTATATCGATGAACACTTAGATTATCGAGTAGCTAGATTTTTGACTTCAAATGACAATACACCTGTGAAAAAGGTAGTGGAAGATCTGGGATTTCATCTTAAAAAAGCCTATGATTATGTCAGACTTGATGACGAAGATCTCGAGGAGATGGAACCACCTTCAGATGAAGAGATAGAAAGGGTTCGAGTGGAAGAAAAGGTGAAAGAAGTTGCCGATATGGTTCTATCTTCAGAAGAACTTGAGGATAATGAAGGTCTTTACATGGAACATTGGACAGCTTATCCTGTTGATGAGGAACTTATAAAAGACCGGGTGAAGAACGGTCATTGTTACTCGGTGAGAGATGAGAACACAGGAGAGATCGATGCACTGATGTTCATGCAGGTCCACGATATCTATGGGAGTTTGAGCGTCTGTTTCGCATGCGGCAGTTTTGAGGGGATGAAAGAACTGTTCAAGTTCGGCCTAAAACACTGTCTCGAAGAAGGATACGATAGATTGAGACTGAAGAGCGGTTCCGAGAAAGTGATAAATGCTGCAAAGCAGGTAGGATTCAGTCACTCAGATCATCATAGCTGCACTCTAGTATACGAATACAAATCTGAATGAAAGACCTCTCAATCGAACCTCAATGCTTCAGCCGGTGATACTTTACTGGCTTTTTGAGCACTCGGTATCGCAGTGAAGAACATGGCTAGATAGGCGATAATACCAATAGAGATTATGGTCCACCAAGGTACATAGAATTCCCACCCCATCGGTCTGAATCCATCGTACCATAATAACCATCCAACACCTATACCGAGCAGTGAACCCAAAACGATACCTGCTATAGTTATGAAAGAGTTCTCTATCAAGAACACGTATCTTATCATGCGTCTCTTGAAGCCGATGGCTCTCATCATCCCTATCTCTAGTCTTCTTTCATGAACAGCTCTCAAACTGATTATGCCTAAACCGGCTATACCTACGACTAATCCTAATCCCATGTAACCGCTGAAGAGATCAAAGAACATGAATTGAGCGGCCAATGCTTCTCTCAAGATAGTATCTATCACGATCGGTTGGAATCCAAATCGGATCAACTCTCTCTCCAGCTCTCGAGCTAGTTGATCTGCATCCACGCCTTCCCTCACACTGAAAAAGAATAGTGTATTGGAGGAAATACCGAATTCACTACTTACCGTCTCTTTGGACATGAAAAGTCCATTGATCGCTGATTGATTCATCAATCCTATAACTCTCTTTTCTGTTGGTTGGCCATCTCTATTTACTAGATTGACGGTTGAACCCAATTCTAGTCTCCCCTCCATAGGCATTCCAAAATCATCTGGCGGTGCGTTAGTAACTGTCAAAGTTGGATCGTTTAGAACCGCCTCCCAAACTTCGACTCTAGAATCATACTCATCTAAATAATCAGAAAAACCGAATAGGTTGTTATCGACAAAATTACGATCTATACCTATAACTGATCTTCTTCCTCTAGTACCATCTTCAGCTATCGAAGTAACCATTCCGCGTGAGGCAGAGTCGATATAATCAAAATCATCGATATCTAAATTTTCATTGTTGATTATCTCCTGCTGTACATCATCGATAGGCCTACTTTGATCACTTATACCAAGAATCTAATATCCGCCGGATTGTTCTTCTATAAAAATATATATGTTAGTATT
>CAYNOV010000067.1:0-7690 GCA_964398905.1 uncultured Thermoplasmata archaeon | reverse complement strand
CTTTCTTTCCTATCTTTCCTGTTATCAAACGATCACTGTTGAATATCCATACCACTACTTAAAAAAATTCTTAGTTTATTCCGTCAAGAAAACTTTCGAGTTCTTCATATTCAGATTCGAGGTCATCCTCTCGGACCATCTTCTCACATATGATGGAATTGTCTTTTTCACATCTTAAAGTGTATCCAAAATTTTCGAACTTTTCCAGTAAGTCAAGTTTGGACCTCAATTCAGGGATGTTAAGTTCACGCTCTTCACTACATAGAGGTACGATCACTTCTAAAAAGAATTTAGTTTCTTCCGGCTGGCTTACCCTGACTCCTGCTCCTATCCTATAATCCTCTCCCTTGAAGACCGTTTCATAGGCCTCTTTAAGGTCGTCAGAACTCGCTTTCAGTCTTAACTCAGTCGTATCTATAACTTTAGGTCTCATCTTCACCTCATCCCCTGTTACAGTTAAAGGTACGGGGGTATTTGAATTGATGTTCTGATTTATAATCAAAAAAGATTATAGGGGACCGCTCCAAAGACCTCTTTTTTAGAAAGAGTATTCAAATACCGGACACCTTAGAAATTAAAAAAAGGACATATCAGAAAAAATTTAGAAAAACATATGATAAAAGTATCGCTAGAGAAAAACCATAGATCAGGTGATCGTAAACTCCGTGTTTTAGTTCTATCAGGCTCGTCCTTCCCTTTATATCATCGAAATCACGAGCTTCTAAAGCTTCTGTGAGTTCATAACCGTACCTGATGATCGAAGCTATAAAGGGGATCATCATCGGTATCTTCTTTTTTGCTTTCTTTAAAGGTCCGCCGCTGATCTTCAATCCTCTCGATAATTGGGCTTCCTCTATCTTCTTGTACCTTGTTTTCATCTCCGGGATCAACTTCAAAGTCAATGAAAATAGGAAAGCCAATCTCCAAGGCATCTTCAACTCAGAAAGTGCGGTCTCGATCTCGATGGGGTCTGTAGATATAACAAACAAAGCGGCGGCACCAGCTATAGAAAATAACCTCAAAAGGATAGTTACTGATGTTATCAATCCACCTTGAGTGATAGAAAGTTCGAACAATGATAGGTCTACACTCCAAAATGTTTTTCCACCTGCATAGAAGAAAAGGTTCAAGAAAAACAATAACGGTATCAGTATCTTGAACGCTGATAGATAAGAAAGCCATCTTTTGAACGATCTACCTATGATGACGAGTAAAACAGTTATGAGGATAAGACCTGATAGATAAGTTATCTTTGGGATACCAATCGCCAAGATCACTACTATGAGTGAAAAGAAGAGTTTAGATCTGGGATCTAACTTTTCGATAAAACTTTTCTTCAATCTTTCCCCTCCTTCAATAACTTCAAAGCTTCTTCCGGATTCGACGGTATCCTATCTATAGAATTTTTCTTAGCCCATCTCACAGGACCCGGAGTTCTGATCCCGGCTTTATCTAATATCTTATCGTTAGATAAAATCTCTTTAGAATCCCCTGCCTCCAAGATTGTTCCTCTATCCATAACTATTACCAGATCTGCGAATTCCAACGCGAAATCGGAAGAATGAGTGGAGAAAATGATCGTCTCCTCTATCTTTTCCAAAAGCGCGCCTACCATCTGTTCTCCTTTCTTGTGAAGACTGTGTGTAGGCTCATCCATGAGTAGGATGTCTGGTTCTCCCGAAAGTACGGAAGCTATAGAGACCAATCTCTGCTGCCCGCAGGACAATAAAGTTGGTAATCTTTCCTTTAGATGAGTTATGTCCGTTTTTTCAAGGATCTCTGATGCGATCCTTTCATGACCCAGTCCAAGATTCTTCGGATAGAACTCGACTTCTTCTTTTACGGTCTTTTCGAAAAATCCGAGTTCGGGATCTTCTGGAGAGAAGCCTATCTCTAATTCTTGTTGGTCTTTAGAAAAGGCTATTTTACCAGATAGTGGTTCATATAGTCCTGCAAGAAGCTTCAACAGAGTCGTTTTTCCTGAACCGTTCCTACCCATCACCGCGTAATTTTTCCCTTCTTCGATAGAAAGATCAACGTGGTGAAGGCATAGATCATCAGTGCCAGGATATCTGAAGTCAAGATCATGGATATCGATCTTCATCTACAGACCCTCCAATACTTCTAATTCCCATTCGAACGGTATCTTTACGCCTTCCTCATAGAGCTCTGTTTTCAGGTCTTCTGGTTCCCCATCCTTCAAAACTTTTCCATCTCTCAGCAGTATTATCCTGTCCGAGAGGTCAACAATATCTCTCAAGTCGTGCTCAGCGATCACTATCGAAGTTCCGTTCTGTTTTAATTTCCTGATCAGCTCGAGAAGCATCTCCCTGTTGGCGTGATCCAAAGTCGAAAGAGGTTCATCGAAAAGGATTATATCCGGTTCATTAACGAGAGTTGATAAAAGAGCCGTCTTTGTCAATTCGCCATGTGATAACTCATCTATATCTTTCTGTAAAAGGTGTTCAGCATCGAGAAAATCCGCGTATTCACCGATCCTTGATTCTATCTCTTTTCTAGTATAACAACGATTCTCAAGATCGAAGGCTGCTTCCATCTTCACATTCCTTCTGACTAGTTGCTTTCTAGGTTCCTGAAATATCAGACCGGTCCTTCCATCAGTTTCGATCTCACCTTCATGTTCCAATCCTTCACTTATTATCCCTTTGATAGCTTTCAATAACAGCGTTTTTCCAGAACCAGGTTTACCACATATCACCGTGACCTTATCAAAATCTAATTTCATATCTATGTCGTCGAGGAGTCGATCTTCCCTCCTATCTTTTATGGAAAACGCGCTGATATCAATCATGGCTGAGTTGAGGTACGAATCCCTGCAAAGCTTCTGCTAAAGGTAGACCTATAGCAGCGCCTACCCCTGCTTGCACGATATTGATCGGAAGTTCTATGAACAATGCAGCGGGTACACCTTCAAAGTACGCTCTAGCTAAAGTATAGCCAAAGATCATGAAAGGGGCTCCTGCACCGACCCCGATCAATTTGCTCTTCACGCTCTCTCCACTGACTTCTCCGACCACGTAACCTTCCAATCCCTTCACAACCAGAGTTATCGGCGCGTAAAAACCCCAACCCAGGATCACGTCTGCCGCGGCTGCACCGATACCGCCGGCTAGTCCTCCAACGACACCACCGAAGAGGAAGGCCGCAGTAAATATCACGATCTCACCGAAATTCAGATAACCTTGGCCAAAGGGAATAGCTATCGCCATGGTCGCGACGGCTACTCCTGCCGCGAAAACTGCACTTAAAGCTACTGTTCTAGCATCGAGTTTTTTTTCAGGGTTCATTATAACACTATGATAGCTTGAACAGGAAGTTCGTTTTAATATTTTTGGAGTCAGGCAAAAAAAGTTTCGATAAAAACTAATAAAGATATCTACACTATCTTTTGTAGATAAGATGAAGACCATCGGCCTTATAGGGGGTATGAGCTGGGAATCCACCCTTGAATACTACAGGATAATCAACGAAAAGATGAAAGAAGTGAAAGGTGATGAGCACTCCGCAGAGATGGTGATATATTCATTCGACTTTTATGATATAGTTCAGCTGCAGGAAAAACACGAATGGAAAAGATTGGAAGATATGATGGTCGAAGCAGGAAATGGATTGAAAGATGCGGGAGCAGATTTCCTTTTGATATGCGCGAACACGATGAATAAGATGGCTGACCAGGTCCAAAAAAGAGTGGACTTGCCTGTTATACATATAGGAGACGCCACTGCCGAGGCGATAAAAGAAGAAGGTTTGGATACTGTGGGACTCGTCGGCACCAATTACGTGATGGAAGGTGAATTCTACAGAAAAAGGATGAAAGATAAGCACGATATCGATGTTTTTATCCCCGGTGAAGGTAAGAGAGATAAGGTACACGATATCATCTACGACGAACTGTGCAAAGGAGAGGTAAAAGAAAATTCAAAAAAGATACTATTGGATATCATGCAGGGACTTCTAGATGAGGGGGCTGAAGGTATAATACTTGGCTGTACGGAGATACCGCTTTATATCACTGAAGAAGATATCGACACCACACTTTTCGACACCACCCGTATCCATGCAGAAGCTGCCTTGAAGTATTCGATAGGATCAGAGTGAGATTTTTACAGCTCTGAAGGATCGACCATCTGTTCTTTTATGATCTCTCGCATCAGGTCGAAAGCTTCGAATATCTTTTTGTTGGCTATAGAATAGTATATCTGAGTTCCGTCTTTTCTTGTTTCAACGAAGTTTTTCTCGCGCATCTTAGCAAGATGTTGAGAAACGTTCGGCTGATTCAAACCGGTCGCTTCTGCAAGCTCTCCCACTGTTTTCTCTCCCCCTCTCAATTTATCGATGATCTCCAATCTGACTTCGTGAGAGAACATCTTACACGCCTCAGCATGTATGGAATACATCAATTCCTTATCCATCTTCGCTCACTCTTCAAATCTGTATGAATATCATGATATTTGAATATTTACGTTATGAGTCTCCCAAGATATCGATAGAGTCATTAGGACAGGCCCTACTACATTCCAGACATCGGATACATCTAGAAGAGATCTCGGCAGGTTCTTCAGACCGCTTGTTTTCCACTGCCTCCTCGGGAGCTCCATCGATAGGACAGGCTTCAACACATGCTTTGCATCCCTCACAATCTCCTCTTATACCTAACTGATAGGGAGCATATCTACCTAAAACGCTCGAGAGTATACCCCAAGGACAGATATACGCGCACCAAGCCTTATCAAAGCTGAAAAAACCAAGAACAGTGGCCAATCCGAACATAGTTCCCATCATAAGTATCGGGAAAAGATAACCTTGAAATGGAAAATAGTACCACAGTAAAACAAATATCAAGAGGAATGATATCGTAAATGAGATTCTAAAGATTTTAGTTTTAAATATCTTCGGTAATTCCTTATCTCCTGAGATCTTACCCATGACCCTTTCAGTCCAGAAACCGAGAGGACAGAGCCAACCACAGAAAAGCCGGCCGAAAATCAAGGCCAAAACTAAAGACGCGATTATGAACAGTATATTGAAATAGAGAACTCCTGCGATAAAAAGAAAACCGGCTAAAAATATCATGAACAGTTGGATCCCAAGCCTCAATCTGTTTATGAGCACATTCATGCTATTACCTCTGATCGTGAATATTTTAGTATATTCTAATATTTGAATATTTTGGTGTTCTAATGAACGTCATGATTTAAATAATCGGATACGATTAACCAACATGGAGAAGGATGAACTCTTAAATTACGTTGCAGAAAAAGACATAAGATTTGTAGAGATGCAGTTCATGGATATTTTAGGTACAGTGAAGTCAGTAACTGTTCCCACTTCCAATCTGGAAAGAGCTATAGAAGAGGGAGTTCTTTTCGACGGTTCCTCGATAATGGGCTACGCAACTATAGAAGAATCCGATCTTAGAGCCTATCCAGACCTTGATACTTTTCTCGTTTTCCCATGGGTTGAAAATCAAATAAAAACTGGCCGTCTGATCTGTGAGATATATGACTCTGAAGGAGAAAGATTCAAGGGAGACCCAAGATACATCCTTCAAAGACAGGTCGATAAAGCAAGAAAAAAAGGTTATGAATTCAATGTCGGTCCAGAGTATGAATTCTTTCTTTTCAAGACCACCGAAAACGGAGACCCTACGGTAACGCCTGACGACTGTGGAGGGTACTTCGATCTGATGCCCTTAGATAGGGCTGAAAAAGTCAGAAAAGAATGCAACCTATACTTCAACGAGATGGGTTTTGAGGTCGAAGCTTCACACCACGAAGGAGCCTCTGGCCAACACGAGATCGATCTTAGATACGGAGACGCGGTCACCATAGCCGATAGGATAATGACTTTGAAACATACTATCAAAACTGTAGCTAAGTTGAATGATCTGCACGCTACTTTCATGCCTAAACCGATCGCGGAGGTCAACGGTACCGGCATGCACGTTCATCAAAGTTTACTCGACGGAGATGAGAATCACTTTTATGATCCCGATGATCCAGATGGTTTGAGCGAAACCGCTAGGTATTATCTTGGAGGCGTCCTTAAATATGCAAAAGAGATGAGCGCTATACAGAATTCCTGGGTGAATTCTTATAAGAGACTGATACCAGGATACGAAGCACCTGTTTACGTTTCATGGGCTCATCTCAACAGGAGTGTACTCGCTAGGATCCCAGCCGGTCGAGGGATCAGCACAAGAATAGAGGTGAGAAATCCTGATCCCGCAGGTAATCCTTACCTTCAATTTGCAGCTTTTCTCGGAGCCGGTCTGAGAGGTATCGAAGAAGAGATAGATCCTCCAAAGCCTGTGGAAGAAGATCTATTCGACTTATCTCATGAAGAGTTGAAAAAGAAGGATATCGAGGCACTGCCCTCGAATCTAGGCAACGCTTTATCTTTGATGGAAAATAGCGAGTTCATGAAAGACGTACTTGGAGAACACATCTTCAAACATTTCCTACATAATAAAAGAAAAGAATGGGACGAATTTAGGAAACAAGTCACCAATTGGGAGATAGAAAATTATCTTACTAGACTTTGATCAGTTAGATAGGTTTACCCAATCTCTAAATATATTCTTTATTATCAAGAAACTATGGGATCTAAAACTATCGATCTGCGGAGTGATACTGTTACGACACCTACAGATGAGATGAGAGAGGCCATGAAAGATGCAGAAGTCGGAGACGACGTTTTAGGAGAAGATCCGACGGTAAAAGAGTTGGAGGAGCTAGCCGCGAGAAAGATGGGAAAAGAAGCCGGCCTATTCGTGACTTCAGGTACTCAGGGGAATATAACTTCACTTTTGACACATACAGAACCCGGTGAAGAGATGATAATGGGAAAACACTGCCACATCTTCAGGTATGAAGTCGGAGGTTATTCATCTCTAGCGGGTCTTTCAGCCAATACCCTCGATGATAGCGACGGATATATGGAGATCTCTTCTATAAGGAATGCGGTGAGGGAAGAGAACATACACCATCCTGTTACATCACTGCTCTGCCTCGAGAACACTCACAATGTCGCGGGAGGCGTTCCTTTGGACATCGACTATATGGAAAAAGCTTGTGAGATAGCCCGTGAAGATGATCTGAACGTACATCTCGACGGAGCTAGGATATTCAACGCGTCTACTGCACTAGGTATAGAGGTATCTGACTTAGTTGAACCTGTTGATTCTATACAATTCTGTCTTTCTAAAGGTCTATCCGCACCAGTCGGTTCGATGTTAGTTGGAACTGAAGAGTTCATAGAAAGAGCGAGAAAGAACAGAAAACGCCTCGGCGGAGGCATGAGACAGGCCGGTGTTATCGCTGCACCAGGTATGATCTCCTTAGAGAAGATGGTCGATAGACTCGAAGAAGATCATGCCAACGCTAGAAGACTGGTCGAAGGTCTGAAAGAGTTGGGAGTGGATATCGATCCAGACAGGTTTAAAACGAACATCGTGATGATGGATACTTCCCAGTTCGGCATGAAGGCGGAAAAATTGAGAACGAAGTTAGAAGAAAAAAATATACTCACGCTCGCATTGGGGAAGAACTCGATGAGATTCGTTACACATCGTGAGATCTCCTCTGAAGATATAGATGAAGTATTAGATGTGTTTGAAAATGAGATCTTTTAAGATCAAAAAAAGAAAATAGGGTTTTTGAGAGTGGAA
>CAYNOV010000066.1:0-7829 GCA_964398905.1 uncultured Thermoplasmata archaeon | reverse complement strand
TAAAAATATTGATAAAACTAAGCACTCTTACGAAAAAGGTTTTCTACTGAGCCGTGCTTTAGAAAGTCTCAAATCCTCATCCCTAAAAAAATATATATCATTTGTCCTATAGAGGGTTAATTCTATGGAAGGGAGTTATGGATATCAGCAGTATAGAGAACCACAAACAAATCATAGAACTAGATGGGAACTGAATCACGCAACTACACTGCGTAGAGTAGGAGCGTATATCATTGATGGGATACTATTATTCGTGATTGCATTTATCATCGGATTTTCACTTGGTTTCACTTTCGCCCCATTAGGTTTTACTGCACTTTTATTGCCTCTGATTCTCATTGAAATTTTTTTAAGTTTAGCATATTTTACACTCCTGGAATCCAAGGCAGGTGGAGCAGCTACTCTCGGCAAAAGAGCATTGGGACTTAAAGTTGTGGACGAAAATGGAAGGGAACCAAGTCTTGGTAAATCTTTAGGCCGGAATCTAGCAAGATTGCTGTGGGAAATACCATTTTTCGTTGGCTTCATAATAATGATAATCGATACATTTCTTGTCTATGATAGTGATCAGAGAATCGGCGATAAACTAGCGGGAACTTACGTGGCTAAAGAAGAATATGGTTCAATCTACAAACAAAGGGGATATACCTCTCCTCAGCCTCCTCAGAGATCAAGAGTATCCCAAGGTCCTAGACCTGACTCTACGTCCCAGGGATTTTCAAGACGGGCTCCTCCTCAAGATCAACAAAGAAATCCGTGTCCTGATTGTGGTGAAAATATAAGATATATCGAGGAAAACGATGACTGGTACTGTGATAGGTGCCAAGAATATAAAACTCAACAACGGAGAGGAAGACAACCTAGATCTGAGACCCGCCCAGGAATCCAAGAACCACACCGACCTCCATCTCCGCCGATGGAAAAGAGATCTCGAAGATTTTGTCCCGACTGCGGACGCCCAATGAGATACGTAGAAGAGCAAGACTCGTGGTGGTGCAATCACTGCAGGGAATACAAACTATAATAAGGGTACAGAAAAAGAGCTGCTTTCTATTAAAAATGCAGTGGAATTTAAGATTCTTAAATTATATTCTTTAAGTTGATAACTTTTTTAATCCGGCTCTATCGACGAAAATTCTCTCCATCTTTTTCATTTATGACGAACCTGAAACCAAGGAAGATTGTAGTGTCCCATTTATTCCTCTATCTATTCACTAGTAGGGTATAAGATTTCTTCACTTCCTCTTCAGGATGTTCAATAATGATTTTTAAAGTATCCGAATTCACGTTACTCTCTAATCTAGGGGTGTAAGTAAATCTACATTCCCCGTCCTCGTCCGTCTCACATGGCGGGATTACGACCTCAGGTACTTCCAACCTAACCGTTACACCCTTCAAAGGTTCTCCATTCTAGTCCAAAGATCCGATATTAGATCTAGAAAACACATCATCAAACCTTTCACCTTCTATGAGGGGGAGGAGGTGGTCTTTCCTTTTTTCTTCCATCTCCACCTTTAGGTTCTTTATATCCCATACAGTGCTCACAGTACCATCTACCAGAGCCGTCCTCTTTCCGCAGTTTATTCTCACACTCGGGACATATCACAACTCCAGAATCTTTGTATTCTAGGCATTTCTTACAGTACCATTGCTCATAAGCTCTCACATAATTCATTTCTTCCCCACATACGGGACAGAATTTTTTTGGCCCCCGAGATTCATAATTTCTATCTGTTTGGTGAGAGGCGGATCGACTCCTCTGTTGATCAGAGTAATCAAGGTAGTCATCTTGCTGATTTTGTCCTTGATATGTATTTCTATATTGAGGTGCTCTTCTTTCTTCTCTTTCCTGATCATGCTTGGTTGAATCTGAAGAGGAATCTCCTTTGATTTTGAACTTGTACGTATGATAAATAGATGAAATGATTCCTATAAGGATCATTACTATGCTAATTATTTGTAAAACACAAATGCTCTGAATTGTAGCTATAAGGCCTTCAGAATCAGTAATTCCACCCATGATTAGGGGAGAGAAAAAAAAACATTGCAACTCCACCGATAATATAAACAATGTCCTGTGCTATCGCTGCTCCGAAAGATTTTTCCTCCGCCATATTTCCAACCTTTATCTTATCTTTTGTATTTATATATTCGCATTGGAGAAAAGAATCATTAAAGCTACGTAATTTTATGAAGAGAAATTGAATTTGGATAAGATTTCAAACATTTTTGTGATTAAAGAACTCGTGATAAACCTCTTTCTATATAGCAAATCTAAGAGCTAGAAAGAAAAAAATGATTTTCATATCTAGGTATATTAAATATAACCCTCAAAAATCATTATCCCGAGAGTCATACCTAGAAGTATTAGACCTCCTAGGACCATACCCAATCTTGCGTATTTATCTATCTCTGAGTTCACGACTCCAGCGCCAATCATAAATTCGCAGACCGTAGCAAAACCGATAAAATTTAAAATCGCCGCCACTCGGATACCATCTCTTCCTGGACCTAAGATAAAAATTATCTGACTCACCGTAATCAACAAGATCCCTATCATTGCTCCGATTCCAGCGGTCTTTTTCTTGAACATAGTAGGTATATCTGAACGCCTCATGGACGGTTCAGGTCGGCGCCTAGGAGGTCTGCGATCATATGGATCATCGTAGCGATGAAATTGGTCTTCTGGAGGCTGATCACGGGGTGGTCTTTCATCTAGAGGTGATGAGTCTGGAGCTCTTCTCTCTCCTCTTTCGGGCCATTCTTGATTCATCTATTTACCTCTTTTACGGATTTAGTTCTTTATATGGATTTAAATATATATGTTTTTCGTCCCTAAATCTTTTTCACATGCTAGACTTCTGGCTAATCGGATGCCTGGTAATTTCTTTGAGTTGATTAAGCGGAGTTGATTTACCTCCTGCGAGTGTAGTCCGAGTGTTTATCCCTAGGGGAAGGATAACTATAATCGATTTTTCGATACTCCCTGCAATTATAGCAGTACCACTCATCGTAATCCTTTTCATACTTCATCTGTTCTCCACATTTAGGACAGAATTTCTTTCCTTCGGGAGGTCCACGAGGGGTATGAGGCTTAGGCTCCCTAGGAGGTGGTCTTTGTTGTACGTCTTTAGAATCAGCTATGGGTCTTGGAGGGGGTTGAGGCTGACCGCGTTCATATACAGTACCAGCTTCCCCTTTTGCAACGAACGTACCTGCTAGATAGTCTCCGATCCTCTTGTCCGTGACAGCTATCAAGATAAGCTCTATTATCTGGATTATGATGCCTATGCAAGGTATAACCCAGATCAATCTGACAACGTTGCGGAGAAATGAGGTGCCTATCCCGATTTTTCTCCCCTGCTCGTTAACTACTTGGACGCTCATAACTCTTTTTCCAGGAGTTGCCCCTTTACCTTTTTTTGATTCAAAAAGTATGAAGTAAGGTAGGTCGATAAATACTTCCGAAATCAAGAGGACTAGACCGTATCCCGTGGTTAAGAATCCGAACGTTGAAACATCAGTCAGATCATATGGTTCTATCGTAATAAAACCTCCAGCATATATAAGACCCAATAAAATAAAGAAAAAGAATATCAATATCAAAGCATCTATTATATATGCCCCTATCCTTCGGAGTGTTGAAGATTTGTTAATCTCTCTTCCCGGTGTTGTATAGCTCGACCGATTATTCTGGTGGTAATCATAATCCTGTCGCATTCTATAACGCCCCGAAAGGTATATTATACAGATTATATAAAATTTCGGATTACTACTATGATTCAATATATCAGAAAACTTATAACTTCAGGAATCTAGTTGTCTCAGCAGGTATACTGGGAATAAAAATGAAAGATATGAAACCATCCAAAATTCTAATCAAACTTTGTGAAACAACTTTCTTTCACATGTCATCCCAACTCTTATATCCGTCTGAATCATCAAAGGTCTCTTCTTCTCCATCTTTCTTTTTATAGAAGTACACTCCTATAATAACCACCAATGCGGCAGATATGGTCACTCCAGTGATGAGCAACCAAGGCAGATCATCTTCTTCTTCCTCCTCTACTGTAATCAAGACCGAGGCAGGTCTTGACCACTCTCCAAATTCATCTCTCACCTCAAACTCGATCTGATAAACGCCCTCATCAAAAGACCTAGTGAAGTTTTGATTTTGGCTCAATATACCTAGCTCTTCACAGGACCACCTGTACTCTTCTATCTCAGCTATATCATCAACAGTACCGGTTAACTCTACAATCTCTCCTGGTCTTGGTGATCTATCGCTCACATCGATGCTTACTGAGGGTGGACTATTTCCCAAAGCATATACATGTTCGTCTTCCGCCCCGAAGTATACTCTTCCATCTTCCAATACAACTTGGGACGTTATCTCCCCGTATATCTCATCGGCTGGATCGTCACCATAGATCCAAAGAAGATCGTAGTCCACACCAACAGGATCTTCGTGACCTTTGTCCTCTTCGGTTGGAATAACTTCAAAAGCATATAGTCTTCGCCCTTCCGTCCCTAGAAAAACTGTATTTTCTATAACTGCCGGTGCTGCTACCACGTCATCGATGAAATCATCGTAACTCCAATCCAACTCTGCTTCAGTGGAGTCAAATTCCAAACAGACCAGTTTCTCTTCTGTAGAGTAGAGTAACCTATCCTCCTGGACCGCGAATGTCTCCACTACCACGCCTTCGTCCTCTCCCTCATAGGCCCACCTCTTTTCACCAGTCTCTTTATCCAATGCCAAAACTTTGTATTCAGAACTGCCCAAGAAAAGTAGATCGTCTTCAACCGTTGGACTAGCATCGAAAGTAGAGTCGAATTCTTCTCGCCATATAACATCTCCTGAATGTAGATCTATACTTTTCACGAAACCGTCATATAACTCGGAGGTGGTATTGTATACCCCCCCGGCAAGGTACAATCTATTTTCTTTTAAAGCTGGGGTGTTTGAAAGGGTCGATTCGATCTCCATTTCCCAGTAGGGTTCATCATCAACCATCCCTTCATGTTCGTCTAAAACTAGCAGATTACCTACAAATCTGTCTTTGTCGTCATCGTAGTGAGTTTCCGTAATTATGATCTTTTCGTCTTCGACGACCGGAGATGTCTGGATTCTACCCTCTCTAGGAGTGTAATACCATTTTCTTTCTAATTTGTAATTTTCAGAGACATCGAATGAGAACAGTTCCTGAGAATTGCTGACAATAACGCTCTCTCCAGAGTGAGCTATAGCAGTTTCTATCGATGCATTCATTTCATATCTGTCAATTAGCCTCTCTTCCTCTGCAGCATGAGCCGAGGTGTTCAAAACCAAAACTTCGCCCGCGTCGTTTCCGATAATCAACTTGTCATCTACTAGAGCAGGCGTCGAGGCGAAGTCATCTTCCCCTCTGTAATTCCAGACCAATCTTTCTCTATCTTCGATGTATGGAGCTCTACCCTCTACCCTTGAGGTGTTGCTCGGGTCCGAACCGTATTGACTCCAACCTGAAGCACTAGTGGAAAAAGGGAGTATCAAAAGCACAATCACTATCAACCCCACAAAGACTGATATTTTTAAATCCATGATTGCAGTTTATATAGTATCCAAGATATATCAATTTTGTGATTTTTGTTCATTAATAATATTTTATATCATTAATAATATTTTATAATAAATTAGAAATCATCCCCTTATCTTTAAATATATCTCCCTATATTTCCCTATCAACGATGCCTAAGAGGTTCTATCTAAAAGAAGAAGTTTCAGGCGATGATGAACCGCCTATCGAACTCGAGGCGAGTACCGATGAAAGGGTTGAAGATGTCATAGAAACCGGCGTTTCCTATTGGGGTTTGGGTGATAGAGGCGATTACAAGGCGATGAAAGAAGGTGACGATCTTGATCCCACCAGGAAGATAAGTGACGTAGATATCAATGATGGAGATACTATATGGCTGATAGAAAAAGATGAAGATGAGAAAGCGAGATACACACAGCAATCTCAACAGCAATCTCAACAACAATCTCGATCTGAACGACAAGATGGCCCACAAAAGACTGAAGTGTATACCTCTGAGAAAGGTAGGGGAGATGGAATCTCCAAAAAAGCTGGTCGATCTCAACAAGAGAGTACCCAACAACAAACATATAAAAGCACTCGTCGAAAAAAGACGGAGTCTAAGAAGGAAAAACAAGACTCTACCAAAAAAGGGTTCACCGATCCTCCGCTCGATCAAGATACAGTGAGAAAGGTAAAAGAATGGATTGATAAGGAAATAGGTGTCCCCAAGAACAAACTTACAGTAGTAGATAGAGAGATTGTGAAAGGAGGAAAGAGGATCTACAAGCTTGAAGGACCTAAACATGAGTTTGAAGTCTCGGTCAGAGGGGGAAAAATAGAAAACTATCGTCCCCTAACATAGAAGGTTTTATATGATGTTTTTCAAATATTGATTCAATTGATAAGGAAAACCTCTATTTTCACAAGATATAAATAAATTAAAGATAATAAGTGAGGGAAGAGGGCCCTAAAAATATGAAAAAAAAATCATCTTTTTTAGATCGAGACGAGAATGGTAAAGACCTAGGGACCGCTTCTTTCGCCGCAGTCGCAGTATTGATTCTACTACTTTCTATCGCGGCTATTTCGTACATGGGAATGGTGAGCAGAAGGAGTCGTGAAGAGGAGATCAGGGCAAAAGAGATTGGCAGACTCGAAGATCTTAAAAGTAAGGCTTTAGGCGAATTGAAGACCCAGGCAGAGTATTTTGCGAGTCAGAGCATTTTCGAATATATGGAGGAAAGGGAGAGGGAGGATGAATCTGTCGAAGAACAGATCAACGATCGTTTAATGGATAAATTCAACTCATATCTAGATGACAAAGAAGGAAAAGAATGGTGGCAGGAAGGGAATAGGATCGTCAAAATCCGTTCTCCCGTTGAGGAACATTTTTATGTGAATGTCTCTGAAAAGAGATACAGGACCGAAGACGTGGTTCCCGAGGCGGTAACTACAAGAGAAGGATCCTTTGGTCCAACTAACCAGACCTCTCACTATAAGTTGACCGGTGAATTCGACTTCAAATTAAAGAATCCCATCAGGAACCTACACCTTGAAAGAACGACCAGCTTCGAAAGGAACATAGATTCTCCCTACCCATTCTTGACCGAGAAGATGAGTTCTTTTGAGAGTTCTTTAGATGGGGAAAGATCAGAGCTGGGAAGGATGGTCAAGTACATGCTAACCACCTTGGCGCAGTACAGAGTCGGAGCCGGCTATGGTATGGACGAGATAGTGGAGGGGATTGAAGATGATGATTTTCCCGGCATTACAACTCCAGGTTATTCTACAAGTGAAATACTAAATAAAGAGGACATAGAGATCTCTGTAAATCTAGCTATTCTCCTGCTGATTTCAAAACACTATAGAACCGTTGATGGTGAGAATGTAGAAGCTCTTCAAGAGAACGTTTCAGGTGGAGAAAAAATCGAAGATATAATAGACACTTACGTTACTCAAGGTATAATCGATCCTGCTGACCTTATAAGCCTTTACAACAATTATACCTATGATGATCAGACTGTAGAAAAAGAAGATGTAGAGGAACATGAATTGAATCTGACCGCTTTAGTTTCACAAACTTTGTACTCAATAATAGACCAATTCACTTTGGAATATCTAGATTATTTCAGCCTGATGCCCATAGTAGAGGAGGTCTATGAGGGAAAACAAAATATCGCAGAATTGTATGATGAGGAAGACGGTACGATCTTCGATTGGTTCGTGGAAGCAGAGGAGACCGATTCTGGGAGAGAATTAGTAATGGAT
>CAYNOV010000065.1:0-7985 GCA_964398905.1 uncultured Thermoplasmata archaeon | reverse complement strand
AGCGGTGCTAACATGGCATATAAAGCGGTCAGCATCGGAAGCAATAGGGAAGAGGTTCAAGAGGTTTTCAATCAGGAGTACGATGATGATATGACATTAGACGAGGCTATACAATTATCGTTGCGAGGACTCGAAAGAGCTGGTGAGGAAGAGTTGGAAGCGAGATCCCTTGACATAGGAACGATCACCCACGAAGAAGATTTCAGAAAGTTTGAAGTTGATGAGATAGAGGGCTATCTGTCCTCAATGTAGATCGAATAGAGGAGGAACGCACTTGGGAAAAAAGGACTATCAAAAGGAACATACGAAAACCCTTCTTGACGATTACGTCATAGGACGCCTGCAGTCACACGGCGAAACATTCGAGATACTGATAGAGCCGGATGCAGTGGAGAAATACAAGAATGGGGATGAAGTTGACCTTTTGGAGAACATGCCTGCCGAGACGGTCTTCTCGGACGCGGTGAAGGGAAAAAAAGCTCCCGACCATATGATAGATAGAGCTTTTGAAACCAAGGATATCGAGGGGATCACGAGAAGGATCCTTGATGATGGAGAAGTTCAATTGACTACAGAACAGAGGAACAAGAGGCAGAAACAGAAGCGAAAGGAGATAGTCGACAGGATAGCTAGGAGGTCTTACAACCCTCAAACCAACACGCCACATCCACCAAATCGAATAGAAAATGCCATGGAAGAAGCGAATATCCATATCGATCCCTTCAAACCGGTCAGCCAGCAGATGGATGATGTCGTTGAACAGATCAGAGAGCTCATCCCCCTTAGTTTTGAGAAAAAAAGATTTTCTGTTACATTGAGAGGAGATCTACAGGGGAAAATATATGGGCAATTGAAGAATCTGGGTAATATCAAAGACCAGGAATGGTTGAACGATGGGAGATGGCAGGCTATCGTCGAGATACCAGGAGGCGTTCAGGATGAATTCTACGAGAGGATAAACGATCTCACGAAAGGTGAAGCGGAAATAGAGGAATTAGATGAGAAGTAATATATTTCATGATTATGAGGTGTTAATAGATGAGTTCAGATGATGAAGTTGATAGGGAGATACTTTTACCCGGCGATGAAATCGAGGAAACAGATCTGAAACCAGGTAAAGGTATGTTCAAGAAAGATGGAAAGATATACGCAGCTAGATTAGGAGTGAAGAGAGTTCGATCGGGATACGCCAACGTAGCGGCACAGAGCGGCAGATACGAACCACAGGAAGGCGAGAAAGTGATCGGAACAGTGACAGACATAAATTCTTCGTTCTGGATGGTCGATGTGAACGCTCCAAATCCTGCAGTTTTGCACGTTAACGATGTGCCTTGGATGGTCGATTATGGTGATACAGCGAGCTACATCGATGTAGGAGATGCGGTCCTGGTCAAGATAACCAGCGTGGATGAGCAGAACAAAATGCAGGTCACGATGGACGAGGAAGGTCTCAAGAAACTTAGTGACGGGCAGGTATTGGAGATAGCGCCTGCTCAAGTTCCGAGAGTGATCGGCAGAGGAGGTTCGATGATCTCTATGCTGAAGAAGTACACAGACTGTAAGATATTCGTAGGCCAGAACGGTAGGATTTGGATATCCGGAGATATAGAAGGTCAGTATCTTGCAGCGAAGGCGATCAAGATGATAGAGGAGAACGCCCAAGCGATTGGTTTGACCGATATAGTCAAGGAATTTTTGGAAGAGAACACGGACAGGTTTTGATAGATTATGGGATCAAATTCAAATGATATGATTTTTGGAGGTAAGAACGATGGGAAGTAACAAAGATATCGAATTACTCAAAGATGGAGAAAGACTAGATGGTAGAAGTTATGATGAGTTGAGAGATATAAACATCGAAGCAGGAGTTCTAAAAAGAGCAGACGGCTCGGCATATTTAGAATGGGGTAAGAACAAGATAATGGCCGCGGTGTATGGTCCTAGAGAGATGCACCCCAGACATGCTCAAGAGACGACGAAGGCTGTTGTACGGGCTAGATACAATATGGCGGCTTTTTCCGTTCCCGATAGAAAACGACCCGGTCCTGACCGGCGTTCTATCGAGATAAGCAAGCTCGTTTCTGAAGCTTTAGAGAAGGTCGTTTTCACCGAGAGGTATCCTAGGTCTGTAATTGATGTTTTCATAGAGGTCCTGCAGGCGAGTGCAGGCACTAGATGCGGTGGATTAACGGCTGCATCTGTTGCCCTTGCCGATGCTGGAATACCCATGTCTGATCTTGTCGCTTCCTGTGCTTCTGGGAAGATAGAGGGCCAGGTCGTATTAGATCTGGGAAAGAACGAAGACAATTACGGTCAGGCAGATGTACCTGTAGGCTATATACCAAGGACCGACGAGATATGTCTTCTACAGATGGACGGTAACTTGACGGTTGAGGAGTACGAGGAAGCAATGGAACTTTCGATAGACGCTTGCAAGGATATCTATGAGATCCAGAGGGAAGCACTTAGGCAGAGATATTCCACAGAGTTGGACGAGGATGAAATAGAAAAGATCAAGAAAGGGGTGAAATAGATGAAAGAGATACTTTCGAACATAACTAAGGATTACCTGCATAGACTTTTGAAAGAAGGGAAAAGGATCGACGGCAGAGATATGCTTGAATACAGAGATATCAAGATAGAACCTGATTGGGCTTCTTCTGCTGAAGGCTCTGCACGAGTGAAACTGGGTGAAACCGATGTTATAGTCGGAATAAAGATGGAAGTTGGAGAACCTTTCCCTGATACTCCTAATCAAGGTGTTTTGACCACATCGGCCGAACTCATCCCGATGGCTTCTCCTGAATACGAATCAGGTCCTCCCGGCGAGGATGCTACCGAGTTGGCCAGAGTCGTCGATAGAGGCATAAGAGAAAGCGGCGCGGTCGACACGACCAAATTATGTATCGAAGAAGGCGAGAAAGTTTGGGTCATCTTTATCGATATACACGTTTTGGATTTCGACGGTAATCTATTCGACGCCGCAGGTATCGGAGCGATGACCGCCCTTTTGGATGGAACCGTTCCTGCCTCAGATTTTGAAGAGGCTGAAAAAGAAGAGGACTTTCCGCTCCCGATAGAGCATGTTGTTGTTCCTACAACATTCACAAAGATAAAGGATCAGATAATCCTCGACTCTGTGCTCGAAGAGGAGAAGATAGCCGATGCCCGTCTGACCGTGACTTTCAATGAAGAAGATGAGATAGTCGCGATGCAAAAGGGGCTGAGAGGCGTCTTCGAGTACGAGGACACTCTAGAGTGTATCCAGAAGTCTAAAGAGATCGGTGCGGAGATGAGGGAAAGGATTCTAGACAAAGTGGACAGGGAAAATATTTAAATAAATCCTAGTTAACCTACATGACAAAAGGGGTAAGTAAAGATGGCTAAGAAGAAAAAAGGAGTCGGCAGCACAGGAAGACTCGGTCCCCGCTACGGAGTTAACGTTAGAAACTCATTGAAGGAGATCGAAGAGGCTAAAAAGTCAAAATACGAATGCCCCAGGTGCCATCACGATCAGGTAGAAAGAGAAAGCACAGGCATCTGGAATTGCAGTCGTTGTGGTCTTACCTTCGCAGGTGGAGCTTACAAACCTAGACTCGGAAAGAAGATACAGAGGATGATCGAAGAGGAGGAGGAATGAGACCTTGTTCAGATGTTATATCTGTAATGAAAAGGTCACAACCGATGTTGATACCGTGGGGATCCAGTGTGAGAACTGCGGTGGCCGCGTGTTTTACAAGGAAAGACCCAACGTTAAGAAAGAACTCAGGGCCAGGTAAACATGAAAAAGGCTACTCTGGCCTTTCCTCAGCTGCGGTCTTCGGAAGCTCTTGAAGCTTTAAAGCCCGAAGCTGAAGAAGGGATGAGGAGGGTCGAGATAGAGATATCTGTCGATCCTCCCAAGATCGATTTAGTCGCTGAGGACACTAGAGCTTTGAGAGCGGCCTTAAATTCTTACCTGAGATGGATAAACATCTCAGATAAGATCACTACTGAATATAATGATTAGATAAACTATATGGAGGAAAAAAATATGTCGATGTCGCAAGAAGATGTACAGAACGAAGTGGCGAAAGCACAACAGCTTCAGCAGCAACTGCAGATGGTGATGCAGCAGAAACAGCAATTAGAAGAGAGAACTGAAGAACTTGAGATGGCTCTTGATGAGTTGGATAGGATCGACGAAGATACAGAAGTGTTTCAAGAAGTCGGTGACATACTCGTCAAAGTTCAGGATAACCAAGAGATGAAAGAAGAACTTGAAGAGGAAAAGGAATCTGCAGACGTTAGATTGAAATCTTTGAAGAGTAAAGAGAAAAAACTTCAGGATCAATTCAAAGAACTGCAGCAGAAACTGAGCCAGCAGATGGGTGCGATGCAGCAGGGTTCCGGCGGACAGTAGATGGAAATAGATAAGGATAAAGATATCCTGTTTTTGATCCATCGACATGCAGACCCTGACGCTATAGGTAGTGCTTACTTTCTGCAAAGCAGATGGGGCGGGATTGTAGCTTCGCCCACCGGCCCTAGCGGGACCGGAAAAAACCTTTTAACTTTTCTTGAATTTGAACTGATAGATGATTTTGAATTCGAAGACTTCGAAAGTGTGATCGTGCTTGATACTCCAGAAAAGATCCAACTGGAACCACTCATTCCTCCAGAAGATATGATGATAGTGATCGATCACCATAAGAACTCTACTTGGGAAGGAGATGTTTTGATAGAAGATAGGACCTCCTGCTGTGAGATAGTCTATGAACTAGAACGGCCGGAGGAACTCACCGAGAAAGAGGCGGTAGCATTGATCTCTGGCATTTTGACCGATACTTCTTCATTATACAGAGGGACAGCGCAGACTTTCAAAACACTCTCTGAGATCATGTCTAAATCAGGTGTGTCACTTGACCAAGTCAGATCAATACTTTACGATAAAAGATCTTATTCTGAAAAGGTAGCTAGATTGAAAGGAGGACAGAGATCTACTTTTCATGAAGTGAATGGATTCATAATCGCACTGACAGAGATAGGCGCCTTCGAGAGTTCGGTCTCTAATTATTTGCTTCAGGGAGGTGCCGATGTAGCTTTGAGTGGGTCTGAAAATGAAGATTCATTCAGAATATCAGGCAGGGCTAAAAAAAATACGGTGGATATAGGTATAGATATGTCGAAGATCTTTCAGATGGTAGCTGAGAACGAACCTGAATTATCAGGCGGTGGTCATCCTGGAGCAGCTGTCTTGGCGGGAAAAGGAGATCTGAAAAGACATCTGGATATCTGTAAACAAAAGATCACAGAAAATATAAAAGAAAAAGGTCTAGGTAAGTCAAAGAGTTGATTCAATCTTCATCAGGATATGCTTTTTTTATCAGGTCTTCCTTTCCTTCAAATCTTTTCCTGATAGGTTCTAGTATGTCTGTCAGTTCTCTCGCTACTGCTTTTTTAAGATCTTGTGGGTGTAGATCACCTGAAAGATAATCGTCTTCAACTTCTTGATATCCGTTATATAAGAGATCGCCGCCCCATTTTTCCGGCCGCTCAACAACAAAGGCGCTTCCTTCAGATTTTAGTACTGGCATAACTAGCATCTTAAGATGTTCTAGCACTCCGTTGTTTTCTTTTTCTCCTTGAGGACAATATGCGTCCATCATCTTTTCCTCTATAGTTTTAGGTTCATCCAATAGATCTATCTTGGAACCTTCTTCGGAAGCGCTCATCTTTCCACCTGTCAATCCTGTAAGCAACGGGGCGAAAACACACACTGGCTTCTTGTAGCCAAAGTCCGGTAAGATCTCTCTTGAGAGCATGTATATGCCTCTCTGATCGATGCCTCCGTAGGCAACATCTGCATCTAAAGCGTGGACGTCCTGAGTTTGAAGCAACGGGTAGATGAATCCCCCCAATTTCGGATTGTCTCCGTATCTTACGACTTCTGCAGCCGCTCTTTTACATCGGTTCAAAGTAGTATCTGCAGACATCCTCAATACGTTCAACAAGTAATCCTCTTCGAGTTCGAATTCACTTCCTTGTATGAAATGAAGATCGTCTATATTCACTCCACTGGCTTCCATCATCCCTTTGATGCACTCTTCATAGTACTCGCTTCTCGCGTCTAAAAGTTCGAAGGGGCTTTTGAGATCGTCGAGATGAGCGTGTATGTCCGCTAGTAACACAGTGAATTCGAAACCTGCTCTCAAGAAATCGGCTATCTTCCTGTGAGTGATGAAATGACCGGTGTGCATCTTTCCTGTGGGCGCGTCTCCTATGTACGCTTTCGGTTTTTCTTTCTCTTTTAATAAGTCTTTCAACTCATCTTCAGTGACCACTTCTTCCGTATTCCTCGTTACCATGTCGAAGCGCTCTTCTAATTCCATCGGATAACTTCAGTAATTGATTATATGTAAATCTTTGGTTTTTCGAAATTGAAGTATCGTGTGAAGGATAATTAAGTAAAATTTATATGGATAACCTTTAATCACGGAACGATAAGATGGATGATAATAGTGGGGAGATATTCACCCTTGACGATTTCGATCTCGATGGTAAAACTGTTTTGTTGAGGGTCGATATAAATTCTCCTCTTGATCCAGAATCCGGTAGGATATTGGACGATTACCGAATCAGAAGTCACTTGAAGACTATAAAGGAATTGTCGAAAAGCAAGTTGATAATCGTCGCTCATCAGAGTAGACCCGGTAAGAACGACTTCACGACCATGGAGCCGCATTCGGAAAGGATATCCAAGTTGTTGAGGAAGAGAGTGGAATATGTTGATGGTTTATTCGATAAAAATGTTATCAGTAAGATCGAGAATATGTGGGAAGGTCAGGTACTTCTCCTCGAAAACGCAAGATTTTATTCTGAAGAGACCTACCTCAAAGGAGTTAGGGATTGGGATAAGCAGAAAAATACTCACATAGTTCAGAACCTCGCACCCCATATAGATTTCCATGTTCACGACGCCTTTGCTGCGGCTCACAGAGCTCAGCCGACTTTAGTCGGTTTTTCGGATCTAGTTCCCAGCGTAGCTGGAAGAGTCATGGAAGAAGAGATCGATAATTTAGGCAAGGTCTTCACTATGGAAGAAAGACCGAAGATCGCATTTTTGGGTGGTATGAAGGCAGAAGATTCCATAGGTATTTCTAAGTACATGTTGGAAAGAGGTGATATAGATAAAATTCTTACAGGTGGAGTCGTTGCGAATATCTTTTTGATGGCCGCCGGTCATGATCTTGGTGAAGGAAATAGGGAATTTTTGGAAGGCGAATTCGATGATTATGAAAGTTTAGTCGAAGAAGCCGAAGAGGTCCTTGATAGATGGCCTGATAAGATAGAGATGCCGTTAGATGTAGTTTTGAATCAGGATGGTAAGAGGAACGGTAAACCACTGGAAGAATTACCCTCTGAATATCCTATATTCGATGTCGGTCTCGATACTATAATGAAGTATAAAAAGCATATAGAAAACGCCGCATTGGTGGTTGTCAACGGTCCCGCGGGTGCCTTTGAGATGGAAGAATTCTCTATCGGAACTAAAGAAATATTCAGGAGTGTATCACAATCGGACGCTTTCTCTATAATAGGCGGAGGCCACAGTACCGCGGTATTAGAAAAATTGGGCCTCTCAGAAAATATAGACCACATATCTACAGGAGGCGGATCCTGCATCAATTTCTTGGCAGGAAGAGATCTCGCAGGTGTTGATGCATTGAAGAGATCTTATGAGGCTTTTGAAGATAAAGCCTAAGGTTCGATCAAGGGACAAAAGATTTATTTTGTTTGTATTGTAACCTCTCTGTAGGAAAGTCGTGCTGTTGCAAGAGTAAATAGTAAATTTCACATTGGTGACTAGGTGGAATTTGCTTGCAAATTTCGTAGGAATCAAAAAGATTCCTACTCTCGTTCAAGCAAAGCTTTCGCGATGCCACCGTACGAGCCAAAAACTTTATGTTTTTGGTGAGTAGGTGGAATTTTGTGTAACAAAATTG
>CAYNOV010000064.1:0-8044 GCA_964398905.1 uncultured Thermoplasmata archaeon | reverse complement strand
TTGAACGATTTTCCAGAAGATGTTGAGATAAGTTATACCTCATTCGGTGATTCCACCAAAGAAGAACGCCTTGGTCAAGGGCAGAGAACGGAACAAAGAGATATCTGGATCGATCACGACACCGATGTCACCTGGAAAGATCCTGTCACTGATGGCTATCACGAAAGATGGAAATTCGACGATGTTCAAGATAATCCTATACAAAGCGTTTCATCAGGAAACAACAATTGGGTCAAAGACTATTGGCATCAGTACCGACAGGACGAGATAGGAGTTAAGGTTGTAAACGAATGTGATCCTTTCCCTGAAGATCTTACTATCTACTATTATCAGGAAGGCGAACAAAAACAATTTCATTTAGGGAATGATCAAACAGAAGAGATAGAAATAGATGTTTGGCTGGATTACGATTCAGAAGTAACTTGGCAGAACGAGCTCACGGATGGTGTAGATGAAAGATGGAGATTTGATTATCATACTCAAGAAGATACTAAACTTATAGAATCCGGAGCTAACTCTTGGATCAAAGATTATTTCCATCAGTTCCATATCTCCCTCACGACTTCTGGCGGATATCTCGACGAGGAATATAGTTCGACACTATACTGGCAATATCTCGGCGGCGATCTGAATTCGACCACTATACACGACGGAATCACTCACGAAGATTGGATGGACTGCGGTAGCGAGATCAGCGTTGAGACCCCGATCGAAGGACCGAACGATCCGAGAGATGTAATTTACGTTGCAGATGACGATGTTATAACGGCAGAAGAGCCGATGCATCACGAGTTCCTCTTCCACGCGGAGTTCCCTGCAGATGTAGATATCACCGGGCCGGAAGAAGGAGCACAGTTCGGCTGGTCAGTCTCTGGAGGTGCGGACTTCGACGATTCCGGCTACGACGACATAGCTATAGGCGCGCCCGGTTACGACAGCGATAAAGGTTCCGTTTACTACTTCTACAGCGACGGGAACTGGGAGATAGATGATGAATTCACTCCAACAGAAGCTGACGTGAAAAGGGAAGGGGAAAATCCTGGGGATAAGTTCGGTCACGCTTTGAGCGAACCAGGAGACGTCATAGGAGACGGTAATCAAGCTACTCTAATAGGCGCTCCTTACCACGAAACTGAAAACGGCCGCACTTATCTGCATGAACTTGGAGACTGGCCTACGGTCAAACTGGAGTTCGAATCCATGGAAACTGGAGACAAAATCGGACAGGGAGAGATACACACCGAACAGTCCGCTCAGTGGTACAACGAAACGATAGAGATGGATGAGGACATGGTATCTTTAGAATCGGGAGACGGTGTCAAGCTCACCATAAGCGTAGAAAGCGAACACGTAGGCTCTATAGACCTCACCTACGGCTCCGAAGAGTATGATTCGCACTACGAGATGAGCCTGGAACACGATGTCGGCGACGCACGTGTGGACTGGGTGAAGACTTACAGAGATGGTTCTCCAACAGAAGAATGGAACGCTGAATACGATGAAAACGATGACGTAGAGATCAGAGCAAGGGTCAGCTCTTTGACAGAGGACAGTGAAGACATAGATGCCGCGGAGATAAAGATCGTCAGTGAAGACGGAGAGGTCGTCCAAGATTACACCGATATGGGTGAATATGTAGAATCTGGGGATGATTGGAAGGAATTCTCTTTCGTGTTTGAAGACACTTCCGAACTGGACGGCAGATACAAAGCCGTGGTCAGAGCCGTAGACAGCGAAGGTCTCACTGATGAGATCTACGGCGAGACGAACGACAAGATGGTCTGGTTCGAGGTGGTAAAGTGAACATCGGTCTACCCAGATCTAAACGTTCCATAGCTGTCATCGTTATCATATTACTGCTGATCTCATCGCTCTGGGCTCAGATATTCGTCACGTTAGAGACCGACGTCGGTGTGGACGTTCATCAGGACGAAAAGTCGCTGCAGTTGATGGCCGCTGATTACAACTCCGAGGGCGATAGGGTCCTTCAAAGAGATGGCGGCGTATTAAAACTCGATCTAGGCGAATGGATCACGGGAACTAGCAAGACTTACACCGCAGCATTCGCAATAGTCAATCCCGCAGAGCAAGAATTTGACGTGAACCGGGTCTCTCTAGCGGGAGAGCCCGACAACCTGCAGATACACCTGCACAGGCACATGACGAAACCTTCTGATCCAGGCCTAGTCAACGTTGAAGATGTGGAGGAAGATCAAGATACCATGCTTTACTACGATAACGGTACCGTTCACGAGTTTGATGACGGATGGACTTTAGGATCAGGATACGGTTATGATGAGGACGGGAATCTTGAATATGGTTATAGCGACGATGAACAACGCACAACCGCATCGCTTGAAGACGACGTTTGGGTCTATGATAGTGACGGCCCTAGAGAGGCCGAAGAGCAAGAGGCCAACTTCGTCTGGGTCGAGATGAGCGTCACCAGTTCCGAAGCAGACGAAGCCTCCACTTACAGAGGACCGATGGAGATAGAGATAGAGGGTGAATATACGGCAGGACCTTCGATCACGTTCATGGGCGCTGGAAGACTAGACGGAGGACCGGTCATCCGAGCTATAGAAGGCAATTCTATAAGATTGAGCGCTACAGACCTCAAAGCAGATACCACGGTGGTTATCCCGGACGCCTTCGCCTTAGTCAATACTGCTTCCACCGAATACGAAGTCACCAATATAGATGTACAGGGAGACGATAACGGATACATGCGCGTACATCTTCACGGCGATCCTAACACTCCGGCTGGAGATTACGATGCACTCGATATAGAACCCGATGATTCGGCCATCACTTACTACGACGGTCAAAACCAAGATCCTGAAGAGTATTGGACTATCGGTGAAGGATTCGGCTACGACGAGAACTATGATCTTCTCTATGGAGACGAACAGGAGACCACTCCCGCAACCAGGACTTCGGGTTATCCAACCGCTGAGTACAATATGTGGATGTACGATCCTGAAGGTAACAACATAGCTGATCAGCAGCAATCCAACTTCGTTTGGGTCGAGATAGCCTATGAGATACCTGATGGTGTAGACCCTGTCAGCGTCGACTCCACCATCAATTTCCAACTTTCAAGCACTTAAAAATAACCAAAACCCTTAAACCTATATACGAGGCAGTCCGTATTAATATAAAGGTCAGATCCCGGAGTAAAGATCCCATGCCATCTATCAAAGCATTGGAGGATTTAAAGGAGATCATCAAACTTCCAGACAGCAGGAAAGGTAAGCCTGTTTACCTGCAGGAGAACGGTGATCTTCTAGGTAAAGTCACTTCCATAAAAGATGAAACTTTGACAGTCGAATCAGATGGTGTGGAATTGGAGTTTTCTCAGGAGAACATAATAGAAGGCGACGCCGGTTTAGTTTACAGCCCGGAATGGTTCACTAAAGCAGAAAGAGTTGTCAAGGAACTGAAAAAGCGTGAAGAGATCTCTCACGAACTCTCAGAAGACGCTCAACTGAGATCTCTGGTCTCTGAAGCCGAGGAAGTACTTCCCACTCTGATATCAAAAAGAACTTCTTTAGAGGAAAGGAATCAGGAACTAAAACAAAAGATATCAGATAAGATGGACGCTAGAGAGCATGGAGACCTCGGAAGGAGGGAAGTGATGGTTCAAGTCGCGGACCTGAACAGAGAATGGAAGATAGTCGAAACGAACTTGAAAAGGGTGGAGGAACTGATAAACGAACTCCGAGATTCAACCTTTATAGATTCTGATAAGACCTTAAAAGATCCTGAAGAGGAAAATAACATGATGGAAAGCAAGGATGAGATGTCTGAACAGCCCGTTTCTTCACGGAATCCAGAAGGAGAACGTATCAAAAAACTCAGGATATTGAAGCTGGAAAAGAACCTTGAAGAGCAGCAGAAAAAAGTAGCCCAAAGCTACATAAGAGATAGACTTCAAAGAGTCACCCAGGATAAGAAAGACTTAAAGAAACTTCGAGAGGAGAACAAGGACAATGAAAGGACGGTAGAACTACTCGATCAGAAGATAGTATCCCTGACAGAAGAGCAGGAAGAATTGAGAGAAAAGTTGAAAGATATCAGGCAGGGCGATATAGAAAACATACAAAAAAAAGAGCCTGAAGACGATCTAAAAGAAGACCTACCCGAAACAAAGGTGGTCGAAGACACTTCAAACGAAGTCTTTGGACTCGACACCGAAACGATCACCCGTATAGGACTCCTCCTGACCATATTCGGCGTTATAATAGTCCTGGTGATCTCATTGATAGGTATGATATGATCAAAATATCTAAAACGGTTCTTTCTCCAACATAGGAGGACTGTAATATCTAGCTTCCGATTCTAAAGAGAATTCTTTCATAGTCTCTTCTTCTTCGTCTCCTATATGTACCATCAACACCCCGATAGGCAGTTCTTTCAAAAGTCCAGACAGGTAATCCAGTTCTCTTCTAACGAAACCTCCGGGATATAGGGGAACGTTAGCTTTACCACGCGTAAGCACCACCATCAGAGAGACGGTCTGAGTTCTGTCCCCTCTCTGCATCTCCAACATCTCGAGTCCCGTTTTCAGACCTGATGTCAAAGGTGATAGTCCACCGAAATCGAATTTTTCCACAACCTCGTATCCTTTATCCACGTCCGTAGTGAAAGGGAGTTCCAACTCGGCATCGTTGTCGGAGAACGAGACTATACCTACATGATATCTCTTTTCGTAGGCCATCGTTAGCAAGACCCGTATTATCCACAGCATCGTGTTTATCTCTTCCTTCATATCGGGATAAAAGCTGGTATCCACCACCAAACAAAGGTTCGTCTGAGTCCTTGACCTGTAGACTTTCTCCTGCAGATGTTCTTTCTTCAGGTTCAGACCTCTGATCCTGTCGAAACTACCCTCTCTCACTGCCTTCCTTATACTCGGAACCACAGCTACATCTCCAAAATCGACGTCTTTTCTTGCGGGTCGGGAACCTACGACCCTTCCCCTACCTCCCAAAGTATAACTGGCTTTCATCTTTGCAGAATCCGAGCCTGTGCCACTCACGTCTTTCGTCCGCTGCCCGACGGAAAGGTTCTCGACTATCTTCCTGACACGGGAATCTATAGATGATCTTTTGTGTGACTCTTCTCTGACTATCTGATCGAGGATCGGGGCGACTTCTACTTCATCAACAGCTTCCAAAAAGAGTTCTATCTCCAATTCAAGATGGTCTTCATCCGCTATGATATAGGCGGAAACGGCTTTTTCCTCGATATTCGAAGTGCCGAGTTCCTCAAGAGATTCACGAGCTTTCACTAGATCTTCTTCCTCAACATCTTCGACCGACTTCAAAGGCAGTCTTATCGCTAGATTGAAATCTTTTTCGTAGAGTTGACAATCATGATCACGGTCTAATCTTTTGCGCATCCTCCTTACGGCAGATGATCCATCTTTTTCCATACCTTCACACTTCTTCTGTCAGCGTTTCAGTGACCCTGTGGATCAGAGCAAGATCAAGAGCTTCCTGGATATCCTCATCCAAAACTTCGTCTCTATCGTCGTAAGCCGCGATAGTTCTAGATATCTCTTGGATGGATATATCCATATCGGAGGGAAGCTCGTTCTGAGCACACACTCTAGCGATCGTACTTCTCTGTCTCGAATCTACTTTTACCGATGGAAGTCTCTGCCTCGTCTGTATTATCCTGTCTCTCAGAGAATCCATCTCCCCTTGATAATCTTCTCTGAACCGTTCTGGATCTCTTCTGAACTCGCTGTTCCTTCTGGAAACTTCCATCCTTTTATCCATATCTTCCAATGGGTCGACTTTTACGTGAAGACTGAACTGATCCATATACGATATCAATCTTCTATCCACAGCGTCGGGAGACGAAACGACCATGGTAGGTGATCCGTTTTTATCGATGGTCTTGGTGCTCAAAGCCCCGTTTCTTAGCTCGTTGTCGATGATGTAATTCACGTTCGCTTTGGAAGTGGCCACTGCACCGGTCATGTACCTTTCCGGGTCGGTCCAGACCTTCACTTCGTCCTTATCCACGTCTTCCATCTCAGACAAAAGTTCAGCTAGACCAAGGACAGCGGTTTTCTTGGCTGAACCACCGGGACCCCAAAGGAGAACACCTCGAATATCGGGATTTATCGCGTTCAACAGCAGACTCCTCTTCATCCTCTCCTGACCTACGATAGCTGGAAAGGGATACACCGGCTGTTTCAACTCATTTTCAAGATCTAACGCCTGAGAACCGGGAAGTCCGGGACCGTCTCCTTCGCTCCTCTCAGCCATGGATTTGAAAACTTCCATCTGCTCCTGGTGTCTTTCCCTCATACCTTCTAACTCTTCTTCGAACCTAGTTTTCAGAGATTCGATGTCCTTTTCTAAAAGTTCTTTCTCTCTTTCTCGCTCCTGTTCAAGGCCATCTCTGGTCCTGACTATCTCTTCTTTTAACTCCTTCTTCAGATCATCTCTCCCGCTGTCGAACTCTTGACGCAGTTCCTCTTTCTGCTGCATCGATTTCTTTTCAAGTTCGTTGATCTTATCCGCCTGATCTTTCAATTCTTTTTCCAGTTCCTTTTTCTCTCTCTCATACTTTTCTAAAAGTTCTTCTTTTTGCTCCAAAGCTTTCTGCTCTAGATCATCTATCTTATCTCTCTGGATATTCAACTTTTCTTCGAGCTCTTTCTTCTCGTCCTCATACTTTTCCAAAAGCTCTTCTCTCTGCTCTCTGGACTCTTTTTCCAAGCTATCTATCTTCTCTGACTGTTCGTCCAGTTCACTCTCCAACTCCTTTTTCTTTTCCTCGTATTCACGCTGCAGTTTTTCTCTTTCTTCCTTGTACTCGTCGTGGAGTTCCTTACGATGTTGTTCGGCCTCTCTTTCTATCTTTTTCATCTCTCTTTTCTGCTCTTCTATCTGGCCTTCGAGGAATTTTTTCTCTTCTTCCAACCTTTTTTCCATCTCCTCTACTGTAGACAAAACTTTTTTCTCTACCATGTTTCCAAGGACTCCCAGGCCCATCTCTTCCATGAGATCGGAACCTTGTTTTTTCTTACGAGGTTCGTTCTCCACGACTTCTTTATCATCTTCATCGATATCGACAGGCAGCAATATCTCTCCACATTCCGGGCATTCCATCTCGTCATCGTCCACTTCTGCATCACATGATGGACATCTCTGCATATCTTCTTCATTCATGTTTCCTTCCACGGTCTCATCTCCTTAACTAGGATTTTTACAATCATCTTCAGCATAGTTAAAACGGTTTTGGTCATCTAGTATAATCTTTCACCAACCTCTTCAATTTACCGGTATCGAACTCTTTCTCTTCGAGAGGTCCTTTCTTCATCCTGTGCGGCAAGGCCATCTCCGCCGCCAATATGACATCTTCGGTTTTCACGACCTCTCTTCCTTCCCAAGCTGCGTTGGTCATCGCGGTTCGCTTCATTATTATGTCGGCTCTGTGACCGTCGACTTCAAAGTCGACTGATAGTCTCGCGATGACATCGTCCAATTCCTTAGTGATCTTCACATTTTCTAAACTCTGCATGGCATCGCTTATCCGTTCGCGCATCGATTCTATCTCGGGTCTATATTTCTCTCTGAATGCGTGAGGATCTTCCATGAACTCATCTCTTCGATTTATTATCTCCACTCTGTCTTTTGCATCTTGCAGACCAGCCACTTTGACGTTCAACGCCATACGATCTAAAAGCTGCGGGCGAAGAGCCCCTTCTTCGGGATTCATGCTTCCAACCAATCTGAATTGTGAGGGATAAGTCAGAGAGATTCCTTCTCTTTCGACGGTCACTTTTCCCATAGCAGCGGCATCTAACAACACGTCTACGATATAATCGTCGAGAAGATTGATCTCATCGACGTAAAGGATACCTCTGTTCGCTTCCGCGAGGATACCTTCTTCAAATGATTTCACTCCTTCAGCCAGCATCTTCTCCACATCTAGCGTACCGATCACCCTATCTTCAGTAGCGTTCAAAGGAAGATCAGCGACTCCGACCCTATTCTCTTCGACCGGTATCTCGCTCGTGTCC
>CAYNOV010000063.1:0-8179 GCA_964398905.1 uncultured Thermoplasmata archaeon | reverse complement strand
TCTCTGAGGTAGATGAAGAGAACAACACTGCGATATTTTACGAGGAAGATGTGGGGGATTACAACGTGACCGCGACTTACGATGGTGTTTCCGATTCGACAACGGTAACAGTCGAACCCGGTGATCCCGATGATATTGAGATAATAGAGCATCCTGATACTTTAACTGCTGGAGACTCTTTCGAGATGACGATACAGGCTTATGATGAATATGGTAATTTAGCGGCTGGAGGAGAGCTGGCCGACTTCACGATAGAATCTGATCATGACGAGGAAATTTATTTTGAGAGCTTAGTGGTCTTTGGTGATGGAGGCCGGTATAACGCGGAAGTCGATGAGGATGAAGTGATAACTGCAAGTGAGCACAGTATAACAGCTTCATCGAATCCCAGTGATACCGTTGAGATAACTGTTGAGCCTGGTCCCGTAGATCGAGTTGAGATAGATCCTGCAGAGGATAAAGAGATAGAGGCAGGTGAAGAGTTGAAATTTACTGCGGAGGCTTACGATGAGTATGACAACCTCATAACCGATGATGATAGTGAATTTGATTGGGAAAACACAGCGGAGGACGGATTGTTCGATGAGACAGAAGCAAGAGACTATGATATCACAGCTACTTACGAGGAAGTGACTTCGCCGATAACTACAGTGACGGTAGAACCGGGAGCTGTAGATGAAGTGGTGATAGATCCTGACCAAGATCAAGAGGTAGAATCAGGAGAGACTATAGAGTTTGAAGCGGAAGCTTATGATGAATACGGGAACCTGATAACAGAAGACGATGCACAGTTCGAGTGGGAGAACACCGATGAAACAGGATTGTTCGATGAGACTCAATCTGGAGACTACGATATAACGGCCACCTTAGAAGGAGTGACTTCGGATACTGTGACAGTAACTGTCGAAGAGACAGTGGATCCAGATGTAGGTGTTACCGATCTATGCGCCTTATGGTGGATATGGATAATATTGATAATAATCATATCACTTATCGCGTGGTATCTGTATAGGAAGCCTGTAACATTGACTATTGAAGATATAGACGGTGAAGGAAAGCTTCATATCGGTTTTGTCGAAGTCACCGAACTTCCATACCAAGACGAGTTCCAGAAAGGTGAAGAGGTCGAACTCTTAGCTTATCCAGATGAAGGCTGGGAGTTCAGTCATTGGACAGGTGTACCTGAAGAGAAGAAAGAGAACATGGAGGTGTATCTAGAGATGGATGGTGATAAGACTGTGAATGCTGTATTCGAAGAGGTCGAAGATGATGGTTCAGATGAATTAGAAGAAGAAGAGAAAGACGGTGGAGAAGGACCTGGAGAAGACATTTTTGAAGAGGAAGAAGAGACAGATGATGACATATTTGATGAAGAAGTCGAAGATAAAGAAAATCCTGAAGATGAGATATCAGAGGAAGCAGAAGAACCTATAGAAGAAGAAACTGACGAAGAGGATGTATTTGAAGAAGAGTCAAAGGATCCTACGGAGATGCCTAGCAGATCGGAAGTTATTGAGAATTTCCAGGGAGTCAAGGGAGTAGGGCCGACTACTGCTGAAAGACTTTACGAGGGAAATTTTGAAAGTGTAGAAGAACTGAAAGAGGCTTCTTTGGATGAGATCACAGAAGTGAAAGGTATAGGAAGGTCTACAGCGGAAACGATATTTGATAATTTGAAGGAAAACTAGTAATAGACTAAAAAAACCTTTTATTCATTTTTAAAATTTTAAGTCTTGAAAAAGATTTATAAATATTTCGGCAGTTAGTTGTTTAAAGCCAGGAGGAAAAAGCAATGAGAAAAAGACCCCGGATTATCGCTATTATATTAGCATTGATTTTAGTGATAGCTAGCTTTACAATAATGGCAACAGGTTTG
This sequence comes from uncultured Thermoplasmata archaeon, assembly GCA_964398905.1. Classification (GTDB taxonomy): domain Archaea; phylum Thermoplasmatota; class Thermoplasmata; order Halarchaeoplasmatales; family Halarchaeoplasmataceae; genus Natronoplasma. The sequence goes on along the minus strand of CAYNOV010000063.1, from coordinate 6,303 downwards.
AATGGTGGATCGAGAACAGATAACAATTCATTATCTTCCGAAGAAGAGATAAATGAACAGTTTGATATCCTAGAAAATTCACCCGAACCCCCTGAAAATTTAGTTATAGAGCATTATGGAATAAAGGAGGAAAAGGAATCGCTTTATCCCTATGAAGAGATAGGCTCTGAAAATCTCGAAGGCGAGATCGAATTTCTACAGCACGATCCTGAAAGTGATGATGCCTATGATAACTGGTACGAGGCTGTTGATACGAATGAAGATACAGAACTTGAGGTTGCAATGGATTCCCCAGAAAATGAACTCAGCGGGGAGCAGACGATAGGATTCCTCTTAAGGAGGACTGATAACAGTGATCAGTCACCAGATGTAGACATAGAACTGTATCAAGATGGTACTTCGATAGATACATTAGCGGATGAATTAGAGATAGCCGATCCAGCTGGAGAGGTTCATCATTTCGACTTTGATGCAGGTGATTTGGTCGATCCTTCAGGAGAAGACGTAACAGTAGAATTGATCGGCGATAGCTCGGGAGGTCCACCTGATGATAGAAACACAGTCGAATACGGAGCGATAGAATGGCAAGCTAACACCCTTCAGGAGAGCGATGAAGACAACTTAATATCTTGGGACGCTAGCCCGAACGATCCAGATGAAATATCGTATTATAATGTTTATCGTTCTCACGAAGATGACGATGACTATGATCTGATCGGATCTGTAGAAGCTGACGGCTCAGCTGAATACGAGTATGTTGATGAGAACAGAGGTACCGGGGACGATACACTGTGGTGGTATATCGTGCGTGCGGAAGATGATGAAGGACAGGAATCCGAAGGAGCTGGACCCGAACGTGAACCCGGTCCTTTAGCACCGACAGACCCACAACCGGAAGATGGAGCTATAGGTGTCGATCCAGAAGAAGTCGAACTGAGCGTTTTTGTACAACATTCTGAAGAAGAGTTGACCGAAGTTGTTACATTCTACGATGCTTCAGACGATACCGAGATCGGTTCTGTAACTGAGGTGGAAAATGGAACAAGGACTGAAGATGTTATCTGGGATGACTTGGAACAGGATCGAACCTACGAATGGTACACCATCGCAGAAGATGCTGGCGGAGATGTCGAAAGCGAAATTTGGGAGTTCACTACGGAAGATCATGGTGTAAATGTTGAGGCTCCTGATGATGCAGTAGAAAGCGAATACGGGACCTATACTTACGACTTTACGGTTGAAAACACAGGAAATGTAGATGATACCTACGATCTAGAAATAGAATCATCCTATGATGGTTTCATAGTGAGTGCTCCTGATGAAATAGCAGTTGAGGCAGAGCAGGAAGAAGAAGTCGGAGTAGAAGTGGAGATCACAGAGGATGTTGAATCTGGCGAGAGTTCCATAATAACTTTGACGGCGATCAGCCAGACCGATCCAATGGTATTTGATTCTGATGCAATGGAGGTCACTTATAGTGAGTATGATGTTAATGTTATCGCGCCCGATGACGTGATAGAGACAGAATATGGGATCTACACTTATCACTTCAATGTTGAGAATACAGGTGAACTTGATGATACTTACGATTTAGAGGCGTTTTCCGAGGATCCGGATAATTTCCCAATAGTTGATCATCCTGAGGAAATAACAGTGGAAGCTGGAGTGGAAGAAGAAGTCGGAGTAGAAATCGAGATCACTGAAGATGTAGGATCAGATGATTCTGCCGAGATAACACTGATGGCGACTAGTCAAAACCAGGGAACTTTATTTGATGAAGATTCGATGGAAGTAACTTATGTGGAGAAGTATGAACTTACGGTAGAAAATCCAGAGAATGGAACTGTATTCGTCGATGGAATAGAAGTTACTGATGAAGAGGAGACTTTTGAATATGAAGTCGAAGAAATAGTTGATCTTGAGGGGATAGCCCACGAGGGATACTATTTTGTAGAATGGATCGGTGAGACGGAATCTATCGGTGAGACTACGGAAAATCAGACACATATCGAGATGTTAGATGATTATGAGATAACTGCTGAGTTCGAACAATATGTCACGCTAACGATAGAGGACATAACCGGGGAAGGTACAGTTTCTGTCGACGGTGAAGAAGTGACAGAGACACCTTTTGTAAAAGAATATGAACAAGGTGAAGAAGCTGATCTATTAGCTGATCCTGCCGAGGATTGGTACTTTGAAAATTGGGAAGGTATAACTGAAGAAGAAACAGACATTGCTTTGATCATGGAAGAAGATGAACAAATTGAAAATGTCTTGTTTGAAAGATACAATATTTTGACTGTTGAGGAGGCGGAAGGAGAGGGAGACATCTATGTTGATGGTGAATTGGTCGAAGAATTCCCATCTACGGAAGAGTACGAGGATGGTACTGTAGTGGAGTTAGACGCTACACCGGCGGAGGACTTTGTTTTTGACCGATGGACTGTCGATGAGGATGTTTACGAAGAATCTACGATCAACCTGACTATGGACGAGGATAAATCAGTTCAAGCTAACTTCACAGAATTGTTTGAACTGACGATAGATGAGGTTTTTGGAGAGGGAGACATCTACGTCGATGGAGAGATAGTTGAAGAACTCCCATTCACTGAAGAGCACCAAGATGGCGAAGAAGCTGATCTATTAGCTGATCCCGCAGAAGGTTGGGAATTCAGCCATTGGACAGGAGTGCCTGAAGAGCAGGAAGAGGATCCGGACATCGTGTTAGAGATGGATCAGGATAGAACGGTAACAGCCACCTTCGAAGAAGTAGAATATACGCTAGCTATCGACTCTACAGAAGGTGGAGAGGTCGTAGAACCAGGGGAAGAAGAGTACACTTACGATGCTGGAGAGACGGTCGACCTCGAAGCGGTAGCTGATGAAGATTATCACTTCGTTGAATGGACAGGTGACATTGGAACGATAGAAGATCCAACGTCAAGCGACACAACGATAACGATGGAAGACGATTATACGATAACGGCTGAATTCGAAGAGACTGAAGTTGATTCTGTGATAATATTTTCTGAGAAAGAGGTTGTAGATGCAGGAGAAGAGTTGAACTTTACTGCGGAAGCACTAGATGAAGACGAGAATGTGATAGAAGACGATCCGGAAGAATTTGAGTGGCAGAATGCTGATGGATCTGGTCTTTTCGTGGAAATTGATACAGGTGAATATGATGTGACCGCAACTTATGAAGGGGTAACATCAAGTGTAACTACAGTTACAGTGGAGCCTGCAGAAGTGAGTTCAGTAGAGATCGATACTATTGATGAGAGACCGGCAACCGCAGGTGAAGACCTATGGCTTACTGCATATGCCTACGACGGATATGATAACTTGATAACTGAAGATGTGAGTGAATTCGAGTGGGAGAATATATACGAGATATACGAAGATGAAGATGTTGCTATATTTTATGAAGAAGAGATCGGGGAATACGAAGTTACCGCTACATATGAAGGTATTTCGGACGTGATAACTATAACAGTAGAGCCAGGCGATCCGAGTGTTATAGATGTGATAGATCATCCTGACTTGATAACTGCTGGAGAATCTTTTGAAGTCACTTTAGAGGTCTACGATGACATGGATAATTTGATAACTGATACGGAACTGAACGAATTTGCTGTTGAATCCGAACATGATGGGGAAGTTCACTTTGAGGAATCTATCACTTTGGATAGCGATGGTCAATATACTGCAGTGATATTAGGGGATCGAGTCGTCAGTGCAGAAGAAGATCATACGCTTACTCTTTCCTCAAATCCAAGTGGATCATTCCAGATGACAGTTGAGCCTGATGAGGCCGATAACGTTGAAATCATTCCTTCAGAGTATAAAGAGATAGAAGTGAGCGATAAATTAGAGTTCACAGCGGCGGTTTACGATGAATATGGAAATCTGATAACTGAAGATGTGAATGAATTCGAGTGGGAAAATATCGATGAGATCGACGAGGAAAGAAATGTAGCTGTATTTTATCACGATGAACCGGGCGAATATCAGGTTAGAGCTGAATATGATGGTGTAACTTCAGCATTGATCACAGTCGAGATCGAAGAGGTCACTGAAGATCCAACAGGCTTAATGACCGAACTTTGCAGTCTGTGGTGGCTTTGGTTGGTCGCCATCATTGTTATCTTGCTGATCGGTGGTTCTTATTGGAAGAAAAGAAAGAAAGAAGTTAAGGAAAGGGAAACTGGTGTAAAAACAGTCAGAAGAGAATTGCAAAAAGCAAAAAAGGAACCGAAAAAAGAACTATCTGATGAAGAGGCAGAAGAGATAGAAGAGCAGATGGAAGAGCCAACAGAGGAATACGATGAAGAGGCAGGAGAAGTAGAAGAGCAGATGGAAGAGCCAACAGAGGAATACAGTGAAGAGGCAGGAGAAGTAGAAGAGCAGATGGAAGAGCCAACAGAGGAACTTACCAGAGCTGAAGCCGTAGAGGAATTCCAAAAAGTGAAAGGTATAGGACCAACAACAGCAAAAAATCTGTACGAGGAAAATTTTGAAACTCTAGAGCAACTCAAAGAAGCTTCGGTAGAAGAATTAACGGAAGTGAAAGGGATCGGTGAAGCGACAGCGGAGAAGATATTTGATAATTTGAAGGGATGAGTCTAGAAAGTTCTTACCATTCGGATCAAAAACCCTTTTCACTCTTTTGTTTACAAAACCAAGTAAAAATTAGTGAGGAACTAGTATTTTATTGATTTTTAAATTATTTTTTTAGATTTTTTCACCTCCAAACTTTTTTGACTCGCTTAAAAGTAAAAAACGCCGAGGAGGAGATTCTGACTCTAATTTACTAGCAAATCGGGTTCGATATTCGCCGGTGGCTTTGGTGTATCTACACGTATATCTATAGTTAAATGGAAGCTGGACCCATCATCATCACAGTCCAATACACTCTTACTTCCTACTTTTCCCCTAACTGTTAGAGGATAAAAAAGGAAAAAATTTTGTTTATAATTGTTTTAGTAAGTCCTGGTAACAATGTTCTCCTGTCTAGTCATCTTCCTTTTCCTCGCTTTGGTTTTTTCTTCCAGTATATCGCTCCAGCTACGATCACGCCCAGGGCTAACAGTGCCAAAGTGAAACCTGGGATTCCATCGTCTTCTTCCTCAACAGTCACCGCAACAGTATCCGAGTCATCATCGCTGGCAACCTCAAGGTGGTAATCACTTTCATCGTCAGCTTCCCAGGTGAATTCGCCTGTATACGTCCCATCTACATCAAGGGTGACGTCTTCCTCCACATCCTCTTCGTCACCATCTACGTAGAGTACTATATCCTGTGTACTTTCTTCGTCACCAGTGTTTTCTACCGTATATTCCACCGTTACTTCATCGCCTTTTTCGAACTCGGCTCCATCTTCAGGTTCATCGATAGTGACCTCAAAGTACGGTTCATCGACCGTTGGATCTTCGGCAACAGATATAGCAACTGAAGTCGATTCATCATCAGTCGCAACTTCTAGTAAGTGATCTCCTGCTGTTGCTGTCCAAGTGAACGTACCAGTATATTCTTTGCTCTCAGAGGTGATGTCATCAGTATCAGCTAACATGAGGTCTTCCTCAGATAATGTGATCTTGTGGGATACCATCGTCCATGGATCATCCTCTTCTGCACGGGCTTCTAGGTGCAATGTGTAAGTGCTACCTGCTTGTACATTATCCGTCGGGATCGTAGCGTCAAAGGTGCTGAAGCCGTCCTCTGGTGTAAGCTCTATTTCTTCCATCGGAACTGTTTCATAGATCTCACCCATGAACTCACCTCTCAAGGTATACCTATAGTTATCTAGGTCTTCTTCTTCCAAGGCTTTCTCCTCAGGCTCTGGGAATGATTCTTCCCAAACGCCAGTTCCACTGGCTTCTATTTCGTCTCCTAAGGCGGCTTCATCAGGAGCATCTATACAGTCCAATCTAACTCCCTTGATCTCGAATTGATCTGCCCAGTAACCATACTCGAAATACGCTGTTTCTCGTTCTCCTTCTCCAAGTGTAAGTTCTTCACTATCTACTTCTTCACCGTCCACCATGAACACGATATCCTGTGTATCTTCATATTGTGCGTCGACTGTATAATTTACAGTCACCTCGTCCCCTTCTACAAATCCAGAACCGTCTACTGGAGATGTGATATCTATCTTCCAATTATCTAGGACTGCCTCTTCGCCGTCAAAGGGGTATCCGTATTGATTCCACTGAGTCAGTGCCGTAATGCGATTACTCGCGTCATAGTTTTCGAGCATGAACGGTCCCATGCCTATGTACGAATGCTCATAGGTCTCTA
>CAYNOV010000062.1:0-8382 GCA_964398905.1 uncultured Thermoplasmata archaeon | reverse complement strand
TTCATAGAATAGATAATTAATTCCTAGTATAAAAAGTTACGTCTTACACTATAAAATATCGTTCCGCTTCGAATTTATCATCCATAAACAAGCAAAGTTTACCGAATTCATACAAAATTATCGTTTTCTGGACTTTTTATTCGGCTTTGTGACTTTCATCGAAAGCTATTTTAAGATTTCTCTCAGCACTTTTTAGGGATTTTTTTACATCTAACTTAGCCAAGATATCTAATTTTGAATATGTAATTCGGGTTCTTCTAGACTATTAATGTGTTCTGATCCCTTTGAAAAATATTTTTCAGCTAATCCGATATCATTTTTATTAGTTGACACTCTCAAATCCGTTCAAATCATTGATAATCAATCTTTTCTGATCGAATTCTTCACTAGTTTTAGGTCTCCTCAAATAATATTCTAGCATCTTCTCTTTTGCCGGTCATCAATTCGATCTTTGCCAAACCGTCCCTACAAGATGACATCATCTATTCATGTTCGATTTCTTCTGCAATCTCTTTTCCCTTCTCAAAATGTTTTTTTCCATTTTCGAAGCAACCCTGTGATGAGTATATTTTTCCCAATAGGCAGTAAACTTCTGCTAGAAGCCATTGTTCGTCTCGGTTTTCTGCTAATTTTTTCCCTTCGATAAGTTTTTCTTTCGCTTCTTCTAGATATCCTTCCTTCTTTTTCAATTCGCTTTCAACGATAAGAATTTTTATATCAAAATAATCGTAATCTATACTTTTTAACCTTCCTTCAGACCTTCGCTTTTTACTCAATAGAAAATCCTTATCGAGACTTCTCATGATCTCTTTGCATTTCTCTAAATGTTTTTTAGAATCTTTAAGGTTTTCATTTGTTAAATAAAGTTTAGATAAATAATATGAGATGAGCAGCTTAAACCCTTTATCATCCATATACTCGGCTATTTTAAGACTTCTTTTCAGCGCTACTAGGGAACTCTCTAATTCACCTTGTTCAAATTTATAAAGACCAAGATCTGCTGACATGTAAAATATCCTGACTTTATCTCCTATTTCTTCACTGATCTCTAAAGCTTTTTTAAAATGCTTTTCAGCCTTTTTCAGTTCTTGTTCATATTGATAAGCTTTAGCTATATTACTATTGAGACTTATCAAACCGATTTTGTCATCAAGTCTTTCTCTTATCTCTAAAGCTCTTTTAAATTCATCGATCGCTGACTCATATTCTTTTTTAAGATGGCTTATCACGCCTAGATCTTGATGCACCTGTCCTTTTTCTTTATCGCCTCCAAACTTTTCAGCTATCCTTTTTTCTTTCTTGAATATCCGTTCTGCTTCGTTTAAATTTTCTTTTTTGATGTATATCCAGCCTTTGTGACTGAGTATTTTACAATCTCTAGTGTCCATCTCCTCTTTTAGAGATAGAGCATCATCAAGATAGTTGAGAGCCGTATCGAATCTTCTTTGAAGGATATATGTTTCAGCGATTTTCATATAAATAAATTTCTTTTCATTTATGTCTTGCACTACTTTTGCGGCTTCAGCTAGATATTTTCTACTTTTCTCGAAACGACCGAGCAGAGAATAGGACCTAGCTATCTTTCTATACATCTCTAACATGACAGCGAGATTTTCCTCTTCACCCTCAGATAATCTTAAAGCCCTTTTATACATCTCTGCAGCATCTTCGTGAGCGAGCACATTCTCTGATTTCTCTCCTGCTTTTATGTAATAGTCGACTGAAACAGAGATCTCTTCACCTTTTTCATAATGGCGAGCTAGGTCTGGATAATAATCTTCCACACATCCATGATAAATTTTCTTGATCTTTTCAGCGGCTAGCAGATGCATTTTTTTCTTTTTCCAAGAGGGTATGCTTTCGTAAGCTACATTTGAAACAATCTGATGAGGGAAATAAAAATGATTCTCATCAGACCCCCTTTTCCAAATATTTTTCTCTAATAACTCTTCTACACCCTCTAAAGGTTCTATGTTTTTCTTACTGACCATCTCCTTGATTAAATCAAGCGGAATAGGATCTCCGATAACACATCCAAATAAAACTAACTCATGGGCTTTTTTAGATAGGTGTGATCTCAGCCTTTTTTTGGTCACCTTCTTTAGAGTCTCGGGTATTTTCAATTCTTTTTCATTAGTAGGGTAATTAGAAGAGTATGGAGGTATCTTTTCTTCCTCTATCAGAAATCTAACGAATTCTTTAAGGAAAAGTGGATTTCCGTGAGTCAAGTTATGAAGTAATTTTACGAAATTTTGGGATATATCTTCATTACTAGTAAGTTCTGATAAAAATTCTCTAGATTGATCTAGATCAAAGTTATTTAGTACGATATTTCGAAAATTATCTGTATCGCTAAGTTCTTTCTCTATATCCTTCAAAGGATGATCTTCATGCACTTCTTCAGATCTATAAGTGTATAAAAACAGCACTGGATCTTTGTCTAGTTCATCGGCTAAGAAAGTTAAAAGTTCTAAAGTCGCTGCATCGGCTGATTGAAGATCGTCTAAAAAGAGGATCATCGGTTTTTCTGAACAGACTTTTTTTATGCGATCGGCTATCTCTTGAAAGTACGCCTTTTTTTTAGTCTGAAATAGTTCATGATTGCCCGTATCAATAGGATATTCTACTATTTTTTCAAAATCTATATCGATAATATCGTATTTGTAACCCCTGAAGGCGTTTATAAAAGGCTTAAATGGGATCGAAGTTTCTTTTCTAACTCTTCCAGTCAGGAAATGGATCTCTTCATTTTCCACTTCTTCTTTGAATTTGAGACATAACTTTGTTTTCCCACATCCAGCCATACCTGAAATAGATACGACCATGCTTCCGTTCTCTTTGACATTTTTTAAAGACTCTTTTAATCGTTCGAGTTCTCTTTTTCTATCTACGAAGGAGTGGTCGTCTAGTTTATCGTATTCTGCGATATCGAGTATGCCATACTCGTCAACGTTGATCAAAGCGGTAAGTATAGGGCTCCTGCTCGAGATATAGTTTTTAAGCTCTTTTCCTTTTATCCTTTTTTTCCCATCTAGTGTTTTTATGATGAACTCCTCTTTAAGAAATCTTTTTCGAAGATCACCTGCCTTTTTTTGTCCTTTTGGAGTCAAGCTGTAAACCTTCACCCTTCTTTTCTGCTCTTTCCCGACGTCTTCTCTTTTTTCTTCGAGTAGATCATCATCGATCATTTTATTCAAAGTTCTACTTACGTGACCTCTACTCGCATCAACTGAGTTAGTGATCCCATCTTGAGAAGAGGAAAATGATAATCTTCCGTGATTGTTTCTAGGGCTATGATTCAACAAATGTAATAATATCCTCTCCTCCGTAGTGGATTCCATATTCTTTATTTATCGGAACTAATATTTAAGTGTCTTGCTAGGTTTAGACGAAAATTTCTTTGTTTTATTATATCGAGGTCCTCCTCTCATTTTTAGATTTTCGAAAGGAGCGAGCACTTCTTCTACGACCCTGTAAAGATAATCAACATAATAGCTCGTATCGTAAAGTTGTGGATCGTTCTCCATCACTTTCACTTTTTCTTCTGCTGAACTACTTTCGGAATCGGTAACCACATAAGCGACCGTTTGTCCTGGTGATCTTGCATAGCCTATATTCTCATACTGTGTCAAAGCACTTTTCATCTCGGTCATATGTTGATAATCTTCTGCCCTTTTTGAACTTGTCTTAGTAAAACTCAATTTTTTTGGGTCTACTTCTCTGTTCATCAATTCTCTCCGTTTCCCTTCTATGATTTTCATCAAATCTTCAAATCTTTGTTCTACATCTTCTTCTTTGGAGATATCTCTCAGTTCTTTGAGTATCTCTCTCTGAACTTCTTTAAAATATTCAGGAGTATCGCTCCTTTTAGCGTACAATCCCTTCAATTCTATCTCTCCCTCGAATACGCCGTAATAATGATTCAAAGCTCCGACCCCATCGGATTTGTTTTTTGGGAATACTACCCAATCGTATATCCCTTCATATTCAAGTTCAAGCTTTGTCTTCCGTTTTACTTTCTCAAGCAAATCTGGTATCTTCTCTCTATCACCTTTCAACCAAAGCGAATCAACGATACCGTGGATCACTTCGAAGTCCATCTTCTGAGCTATCTCTGCTGCTTCGACGAGTATCTCTCTTCCGTAGGCAGTTATACTTTCGTGGACTTCTATGCTATTGAACCTTGCTTTTTTGTATCCCGTATATCCGAAACAGGTTACGAGAAGCCACTTTAGTACCTTTGATCTCTTTTCAAAGAACTCGTTTTTGTCTTTCAATCCCTTGTATTTCTGTCTTCTCTCTATCAAAGGAGCTACTACCTTGGGTATCATACCTCTTCTTCTTTTACAGACCAAATACCCTAGTTCTGGTACCTCGTAGTGATCATTACAACTACAACCGAGAGTCTCAGGAGAAAGATTGTACTCGTTTATTATAGAAGGATACATGCTTGCAAAATCTAATTTGATAACATCAGTATGGAAACCGACCTTAGGCTCGAATATGTGCCCTCCTCTATCAGCTCTCAATAGATGTATGGAATCTTTAAAATCCTCGGATATGTTTTTCTTCCAAGGGATCAGATAGCCGTCCTTCAAGGCTCTTTCAACTTCCATCGCATTTATCAGAGATCCTGGACTTCTCCTGGAGAGACGCTGGATAGGCACTTTTGAGATCCTAGATGCTTCTATCAACCCGTCGATTTTCCCCTCTCCGTAAAGGAAGGAATTTTTAGTATCGATGTGGATTCGACCTTTTAAAGGATAAAAAGGTGGTTTGTATATCACCTTTCCGTAGGATTCATACCATGACCCTTTTCTTGGAGGATGGAATGTTTTCTCTCTTCCCAATTTTAGCTCTACACCGTTCAATCCTGCTTTTCGGACGAGATATGGTATGTCGAAGGAATTACCTCCTGATGTCAATATTATATCAGGGTCTTTCTTTTCGAGCATATCGTTAAGTTCTTTCAAAATACTTGTCTCGTCTCCAACGATCTCTTGTCCGTTAAAAGTCACAGCTTTAAGATCGTCATCTTTTTTTCGAAATTTTGTACTTTTCACCTCAACATTTAAAGAGGCTTTTCTGAGCTGTGGTTTTGAATAATGGATATCGGATCCAACTTCTAGTGATCTCCATCCGTTGTCTTTTTTTACTAGTGAAAAAGGTTTTATCTCGTTCTCTATCAAAAATCTTTGATCTAATGGGATATCAACATTGTAAAACCTATATCTTTCAAAACCTTCGAAAAATCTTACAGCATCTAGTTGATCTTTTGGATCGAAAAGATCTTGAGGTGTGACTGAAAGTATCTTTTCTTCACGATCTGAATAGATGTCTGTCTTCCTTTTCACAAAATTTGTAGAAAAATCTCTTTCATCGTAGTAGTTTTTTATTTTTTTAAGACCCCTTTCGTCAGATCGGACATAAAATGTAGGTTTATAATCTTCTTTGAGTCGATAACATCTCTTTTTTCCTCTCAACCATACAGTCATCTTCCCCTTATCGAAATCCGGATAAAGATCGAGTATCCATCCTTTCATATCGTCTTTAATAATCCGGGAATGAAGACATAAAACTGTGTCTTGGAGAGAGGTGGATGAAAGTGTATTTGACCCCTTCAAATTTGCAGACTTGTGATCCTTTCTAAATGAGAATAAACAATTATATAAAGGAGCAGAAAATAGATGGAACATATGAAGATATCTGTAGTCATTCCCACTATGAACGAAGAAGAATCCATCGGAGAGGTGATGGACGAGATAAACGAAGCGCTCTCCGGCAGAGACTACGAGGTATTGATCGTAGATACTGAATCTACCGATCGTACCAGAGAGATCGCCCGGTCCAAGGGTGCGAGAGTAGTGGAAGAACCACGACGAGGATACGGAAGAGCTTACAAGACTGGATTTGAAGAGGCTGAAGGTGACATAATAGTGACTTTAGATGCTGATTGCACTTATCCCGCTTCAAGGATTCCGGACCTCGTTGTGATGATAGAAAAGGAAGGCTACGAGTTCATAACTACCGATCGTCTATCAAATATATCTTCAGATGTGATGAGTTGGTCTCATAGATTCGGAAATTGGCTATTGAAGACCACTATGAACCTGTTGTTCAGGATGGATCTCAATGACTCTCAATCCGGTATGTGGGTCTTTAAAAGATCTGCATTAAGACATCTTAATGTTACTAGTGACGGGATGCCCTTCTCTGAAGAGATCAAAATAGAAGCCGTTAAGAAAGGACTCAAGTTAGACGAAGTTCCGATCGATTACAGGAAAAGAAAAGGTGAGGCGAAGATCCGTTCTTTGAAAGACGGTTTCAAGAATTTGACTTTCCTTTGGAAAAAAAGATTTGGATTGGTTTGATCGATATGTCTGATATAAAGATATCTCCGTCTATATTGTCTGCTGATTTTTCCAATTTAGAGAGATCAGTCGCATCGGTAAAAGATACAGAATGGCTTCATCTCGACGTTATGGACGGCCATTTTGTACCTAACTTGACTTTTGGCCCGTGTGTTGTAGAATCTATACGAGATAAAAGCGATCATGTATTCGAGACTCATCTTATGATATCCAACCCTGGTGAGTATGTAGAAGATTTTGCGGAGGCTGGATCGGACATAATCACTTTTCACGTAGAAGCGGTCGAAGATGTAAAAAGTGTTATAGAGAAGATAAAGCGTACGGGAACGAAAGCCGGACTCAGTTTGAAACCAGCTACTGAATTTTCAGATATAGATGAATTTTTGCCAGATATCGACCTAATATTGATAATGACCGTAGAACCAGGTTTTAGCGGACAGGAATTCATGGATGAAGTAGTCCCTAAAATCAAAGAAGCACGTGAAAGAGTTAACGAATCAGGCTTGGATATCGATATTGCTGTTGATGGTGGGATATCTCCTGAAACTGCAGGAAAAGTAGTTGATAACGGGGCTAATGTACTAGTTTCTGGATCGTCAGTTTTCAAAGGAGATATAGAAAAAAATCTTAAAGCTCTGAGAAACTCGGTAGAGTAACTATTTTAGCGTTCCCACGGGAATCTCCTATCGTAAAATTCTGTAAGAGCTTTTTTCTCACTTTTTAATATTTTTTCTTGATCTAAAAAGGTGACTTTTTCGGGTAAAAATTTATTGAGATCGCTGCCTAGACCTATCTCTTCCATTATATTCATGATCGATTCTTTCACACTGGTATATTTTCTGTCACGATCGACCCACAATCTGTCCTCTTCGAGATAAACATCTTCACGGTACTTTTTGATGAAATCCTGCGTGTGTTCTACCCAAACAGGAGGCCCTCTGTGTTTCTCTACATCAGGTAATATGTCTGATTTGAATTCAAAGATCAGAAGTAGTCTATCGTCTTTTACAAAATAGCCTGAGTGTAGAGGTTCAAAATCCCTATGAGATAAGTGATGTACCAACCTTCTCAAGCACTTTTGGACCTGTGGATAAAGATTGTCTTCAACCACATCTGGTTTTGGAAATTTCAATCCTAAAAGAGACGTTCCTCTTTCCTCTATCATCTTTGATAATTTTTCCTTTTCAAGAGTTCGGACCTCATCAGGAAAGAAAAATTTCAAATTTGGATCATCTAGAAAGAGTTTAGAGGACAGAACGAAAAGTGAAAACTTTTCCTTGGAGACAGGAGAGGCGACGTTTCTATCTGGGTCTATAGGATCTATCACGACTAGAGGATCATCGAAATCCTTATCGGTTTCTTCGATCTCTATGGTTTGGCCCGGTTTCCATCCACTCACATTTTCTATCGTTTTTTTGAAACTCCCGTATTGTAGTATCAGTAGCTCACAGAGATATCCGGAGAAACCCCAAACTTCGGCTTTCGCCCCGTAGGCACCTATACCTTCCAGATATGCTTTCAATAACCTCGCTTCGTCTTTTTGTTCCTCTCGTAGATTTTCTTTTATGTACTCAGTATGAAAAGGTGTTCGATCTACGGCTGATTTCATCTTGGATATATCTTCCATCTCATAGCATGGCACTATATCCACTTCAAAGCCTTTGTAATGACCGTAGATATAAGGGTGTTCAGCGTACCTTTCTTTTGAACTTTCCAATATTGTTCTTCCCGTTTCTATGATCTTTCTCTCCATACTGTCTCTAGAAGTGGAGAGAGGGAATTTAACGAAGACGTCTATGTCTGGATCGTTTATGTAGGTATCTTTAGAAACTGAACCGACTATCTCAGGTTCATTTTCCATTTTTAGATTCGATCTCACTTCTTCTAAAATCTCTTCAGAAATTTCTCTAACTCTCTTCTTTTTTTCTTCGGTGGGTTTTACCTTTTCTAGGACTCTCGATCCTATCTCTTCTATTTCCATATTACCCAAATTTAGATAGAGACATCATAT
>CAYNOV010000061.1:0-8486 GCA_964398905.1 uncultured Thermoplasmata archaeon | reverse complement strand
TTACTGTCCGAAAACGAGTATCGTACAATCTTCGGGGTATCTCTTCGAGAAATTCATCTGATATCGAAGTCGATGGAGGACATATATCGAACAATCGAGCTATAGGACTTTATCTATTTGAGTCGAACGCAAACCAGATATCTCAGATCGAATTTATCGATAACAACTACGGCGTTTATATAAGAGACTCTGAAGATATCTCATTATTGGGAAATAGAGTTGAGAACAGCCTACGGGATGGTATGAGATTTTTTGAAACTGAAGAGAACACTATCAAAGATAACGTTATCTCAGGTAGTGGATCCGACGGCGTTTCCCTCTCCAATGCGAGGGATCATACTTTTTACAGCAACGAATTTTTTGAAGACGGTATCAACATTTTCGGAAGATCTGTATATTATTGGAACACCCACGATATCCCGCTAAACAATACCGTCGACGAGAAGAGCATTTTTTATCTAAGTGATCAAGAGGATGAGATTATCAGTGGTGAAACGGAATCAGGTCAGATAATACTGGCAAATTCCACCGGTATGATCATAGAGAACAATGAGATCAGCACGGGTGATATAGGGATGATTTTGGGATTTTCTGAGGAGAACGAGATCAAAGGCAATGATATAACTGATCAGAGAGAAAGTATAACGTTGAGACATTCTCATAGGAACCGGATAGTCAACAACTCACTAGATTCTAACGACCTAGGTGTTTACTTAGTCATGTCGATGAGAAACAGTTTGTCAAACAATACTATCAAGAACACCGCCTTATCCGGTTTCGTTTTGACTTTATCGCACAACAATTTGATCTTTGGAAACGAACTTTCTAACAATCATGTCCAAAGCATATTCGTTTCTGGTTCTCAAGGTAATACTATCTATCATAATGAGATACATATCGAAGAAGACACGGGCTTTGAGGACGTGAGCCTAGCTTTCGATAATGGTCAGAACACTTGGGACCACGGCGGTGAAGGCAATTACTGGTCAAATTACGAAGAGCGTTATCCTGAAGCGGAAGAAAGCGAGACACCAACGGTATGGGATACCCCTTATGTGATAGATGGAGATGGAAACGAGGACAACTATCCCTTGAGGGACAGAGAGCCGGTTAAAGACCTCAGCGTTTTCATCTTAGAGCCGTCTTTTGGCGAGAAAACCTTCGAGCCGGAGATGACTGTGAGATGGGATCTTAAAGGAGCTGAAGGGGAAGTAGAAACCAGGATAAGATTGAACGATAACGAGTGGATAGATGTCGATGGATCAAGAGAATATTCTTTCGAAGATCTTGAAGACGGTGTCCATCATGTCGAGGTCAGGGTCGAAGATGAAGAGGACGTTTCTTCCCATATAGTAGAATTCGAAGTGATCACTGACGTCTATGTTGAGATCACTCAACCCGAATCTGGAGGTATCGTTAGAAGATCTCGGGTTGATGTAGAATGGATCGCGGAAAATATGGAATACAGCGAGATCAGACTTGAAGGCGAAGACGAAGAGACTGAATGGTTAAACGTCGGCAAGGCTCGAGAACATACCTTCAGAGATCTTGAAGACAACGATCATACAGTGAGCGTAAGGGCATTCGATGAAGAAGGTGAGATGGCTGAGGATTCGGTCGATTTCAGCGTAAAGACCGTCGATGTTGAGATCACCTCGCCCGAAGAAAACGAAGCTTTCAACAGCCGTGAGGTCTCGATACGATGGGAACATGAAAATGCGGAGATACATGAAGTCAGTGTTTGTGGTGGAAGGTGGGATAGAGCTGAAGAACCTGGGATGTTCGAATTGACAGACCTGAGAGAAGGCAGATATGAAGTTCAGGTACGAGTTACAGATGCATCTGGAAGGAGAGTTACCGATAGTACGGAGTTCTGGGTCGATCTTACATCACCTGAAGTCAAAATAATCGAGCCTGAGGACAGCTCGAATATCTCGACCAGAGACGTTAAGGTCCGATGGGAAGGCTATGACAACGAGAGCGGTGTAGAAGGATATCAAGTAAGGATAGACGAAGGAGAATGGATCGATGTAGGAAATCAAACTGAATACACATTTGAAGGAGTTAGAGACGGAAATCACACAGTCGAGGTCAGAGTCCGTGATAGAGCAGGTAATACCGCTTCTGATTCGGTAGATTTTCAAGTAAGAACTGATCCATTCGGATTGAGAGATATCCCTAGACTTTTCAGAGATTACTGGTGGTTGATCACCATCATAGCGGTCGCGATCGTGATAGTCTTCGATCTACTTTTCTGGAGGAAAAAATGTGACTATGAAAAAGTAGAGGACCTACAGGAGCTTGAATACGAGCTTAGAAGACATGAACCAAAAGAGAGAGAGGACGAATACAAGCTCTGAAAGATTAGATTTATAAACCGCTCATATCATTTTCGAAGTAGGTGAATTTGTATGGAAAGAGTAGAGGAAAAGATCTCTCAGGAGAAGCGAGATGAACTCGAAGATTTTATCACTAGTTGGATGACAGACATCAAAGTTCCCGGTATGAGCTTGGCTATCGTGAAAGATCAAAATTTGGTTTATGCGAGAGGCTTCGGAGCTAGAGATCTTAAAGAGAATCTTCCAGCTGAGACCGATACATTATACGGGATCGGTTCCTGCACAAAATCGTTCACCGGTTTGGCGATACTACAACTCGTCGGATCCGGAGATCTAGGCCTAGGCGATGAAGTGGATAAGTACCTCCCGATAAAGTGGGGAAGCGGCATCACGATACGCGATCTTTTGACTCACTCTTCTGGCATGCCCTCTTTAGGTGTGGCGGAAGCCTTGATCGATAGGTTGGTCGAGATGGACGAAAGAGGTGTTCCTCTGAGCGGATGGGATGATTTTTACGTACACTTGAACAATGCTGAAGAAGAGATAGCCGGTGAGCCCGGAGACGAATTCTTCTACTTCAACTCCGGATATGAATTACTCGGCAAGATAATAGAAGAGGTGAGTGGTGAGGAATATTCACATTACATCGAAGAAAACATCTTGAGTCCTTTGAATATGGAGGATTCTACCTTCGAGTACCAAGAAGGCGAGAAGTTCATGACTCCATATTTTATAAGAGATGAAGGACCCGAAGAGACCTCTTATCCCAACGATGAGTTAGGATATGCTTCCGGCGGTCTGATGAGTTCTGTGCTTGAACTCGCCGATTACGTGAAGATGAACATGAATGGAGGAAAATTCGAAGGAAAAAGTATCGTCGATGAAGATCTATTGAAGGAAGCTCATGAGGGACATGTAGAGAGCGAGATCGGTATGTACGGATACGGATGGGCTACCAACGAATTCTTGGATGGCGAATTGACGGGCCACGGCGGTTCTATAGGTGTTGCCAGCGGATATATTGGCTTCATGGATGATCTAGGTGTCGCTTTATTGGCCAATACTTCTCCTTCTTTCTCCATGGAAGAGATAGGTAAAGCAGTGATATCAATAATGAAAGGTAAGAGTGCTGAGGAACTCCCCATGTTCGCTAGAAAAAGTAACATGGAGAAACTCACCGGAAAGTACGAATCTTACAGAGGGATAAAAGAAGTAGAGATAGAGAAAGAATGCGGACTGTTGAAGCTCACCTTCAAGGAAAGACTTGAGAATCAAGAACTGATATTGATCCCGGAAACTAAAACAGTTGAAGATCTCGAATTCTACTATCTAGATGGTAACGGAGAGAAGAACTCTGTCCGCTTCGAAAAAGAGGACGATGGGATGGACCTCTACATAGGTAGATGGAGACTACACATGGACTGAACCCTCTTTTCGTTTTTTTTTAAGTAAAATTTATTAGTTCTCGATCGAATATTGATCATAAGATGAAACCAAGCCTTGAGAAGTTGTATATCGGGCTGTTCTCGATCCTCGCAGTATTATGGATAGTGGTGCTTACGCCTTGGATACGGGTGGGGATCGTGGGAATTTTCCTCCTGATTATATTTACGGCGGTCATAATCATGTCTCTCCTCAGGAATCCGCCTGATTCCGGTTTTATCTCTGGGGAGGATAGAGCCGAAGGCAGCACTGAGGGATACGACAGATGGTGAATCTTTGTGTTGGGAACGATAGCGGGTTCAATTTTCGATAATTTTATTATGTCCGTTGATTTTACCCTAACGAGATGGCCAAACACAAGTTATTGAGACCGGAGTACAGTTCCAAGATCATCGCTGTTATATTCATATCTATCTCAGTCTATCTTTTCTTATTTACAGATCATATCAACCCAGCTTTAGCTTCTGCCTTCATCGGCATCTTAACTCTATTGATAGTCAACTTTCCTACCGTAGAAGAGGATGTTTCGATCGCGAGCTTAAAGAGTGGAGTGCTTTCTTACCATGAGATACTGGACGATCTAGAAGTTGCTTCGATGGGCATACATGTACCACCTAAAGGCGATCTAACAGGATCGAGAGCATATATTCCCGCGAGTGAATCAATCGAAGTACCTGAGATATCGGATGAGATGACCATCGTTTCTTTAGGTAGGGGAAAAATAGGTATCGCTGTTACGCCTCCTGGGTACCCTCTATTGGAAGAGGCGAAAGAGAGGATAGGCTATGATCTCGAAGATAAAGGCCTGGAAAGTGGAAGGGAATGCATGGGTCATCTGAGTGAAGGCATGGGTTTGGCCAGATCCTTCAGTTTTAGAAGAGAGGATGGAAACGTGAAACTGCGCATAACTCATGGTAGGTATCAAGATTACTGCGCATCTCTTAGAGAGGTTTCAACCAACATCTGTACTCGGACCGGATGTCCTATCTGCAGTGCTTTTCTTACCGGTGCTTCTGAATCACTCTCGAGTCGATTGAAAGTGGTAGATTTCGAAGTCGAAGGTAGGCACATCAAATTCGATCTGGAGGTAATATGATGCTTTTTTCACAGAAATTGGTGATTTCTTTGACCCTTTGGACATCCGTAGTTCTGGCGCTGGTCGGTTCTCACAGTACGGAGCTTTTCGTGATAATGATACTGATAGGTATATTGATAGCCCGGGAACTATCCAGCGTTTATATCCGTCCCTCCATCGCTTATAAGATGGACGTCTTCATACAGGTAGGTATCATAGCATTCATAGCCATCGTCATGAGAAGGATTTTGGATATATTGGAGATAATCTAGAGGATCTCGTCCAAAGCCATGAGGAGGTGTTCGTTGATCTTTTCGTCACCTACGGTTATCCGAACATGATCTTCAAGTCTAGGTTCCTCAAAAGTTCTGATCCTGATACCTCTCTCTAAAAGTTCGTGATATAGCTTTGAGATATCTATTGGATCAGGCGGCTTGCAGAGTAGGAAGTTCGTATCAGATGGAAGCGTATTGAACCCCCTTTCTTCCAATCTCATGGCAAGGTACTCTCTTTCCTCTATTGTTTTGTTTATAGTCTTTTCAACGATATCTTTTCTTTCTAGAGCGGCTTCAGCCATCTGTATCGAGAGGTCGTTGACGTTGTACGGAAGCATGTCTTCCAGTAGTTCTAATCCTTTTTCAGCGCTGCTTATGGAATAGCCTACTCTTATACCGGCTAGACCCCAGGCTTTGGAGAAACTTCTGACCAGGATCAGATTATCATATTCTTTGAGTAGAGAGATGTTGTCTTCACCAGTATACTCTGCATAGGTCTCGTCTATCACTGTTAAAACGTCTCCATCCAATATCGACTCTATTTTTCCTTTTTCTACGGTCAGACCAGAGGGATTGTTAGGAGAGCAGATCATCAACAGGTCTATTTCTTTCAAATAATCCTGGGGTGAAGGCAGCGTAAAATCAGAATTTAAAGGGATCTCCACAGATCTTCTCTCGTTCCTAGAAGCGAACAGGGAATACATCTCATAGGAAGGATGGAAGTAACCCAAAGTTCCTCTAGAATGGATAAAACTCTTACAGATAGTGTCTAAAACGGCGTCTGAACCGTTCCCTACGACGATCTGTTCTTCTTTTAATCCATGATGCTCAGCTATCTTCTCTTTCAATTCTAGAGCGGTGGGAGAAGGATAACTCCTGAGATCGAAATCTAAACTCTCTATTATACCTTCGTAGTATCGATCTGGAAGGAGCAGATTTTCGTTGAGGTCCAAAGGCATCTCCACTCTCTCTTCCGGATAGGATATCGCCATCTAGTTCACATCAGTTTATCGATTAGAGTCGTTATAAAATTACTGTTTAAAAAGAAGAAAAAGGGTTTGTAGTTCAGTGGTAAGCTCTGGGTCCTTCTTTGAATTTTGTGCCTTCTTCGCTCTCTTCTAATTTCTTCTTTATCTTCTGGTAGGCATCTTCGAAATGTTTTTTCTTCACCTTGCTCTTCTCTATCTCCTCTTCATCGAGCCCCTCGCCTTTTTGGACTACTTCACGTATGGATAGCATGACCGCCTCGTTGCATATAGAAGCGATGTCTGCACCGCTCATCTCTTTCGTCTTTTTGGCTAGGCTATCGAAATCTACATCTTCAGCTACAGGTCTATCTCTGGTATGTATCTTGAAGATCTCTCTTCTGGTATCTTCATCGGGTAGATCGATGTAGATACTTCTATCGAATCTTCCCGGTCGTAATAACGCGGGATCGATCAACTCTGGTCTGTTCGTAGCTCCGATGACCACCACGTCGTGTAGTGCTTCAAGTCCGTCGAGTTCGGTGAGCAGTTGAGATATGACCCTCTCTGAAACGTTAGAGTCAGAGCTGGAACCTCTTTCAGGCGCTAGAGCGTCGATCTCGTCGAAGAACACTATGGTGGGTGCGGCCTGTCTTGCCTTCCTGAACGTCTCTCTCACGGCTTTTTCGCTTTCACCTACCCATTTTGAGAAGAACTCGGGTCCTTTAACTGAGATGAAATTCGCGTCGCTTTCGTTCGCTACCGCTTTCGCGATCAGAGTCTTTCCAGTTCCAGGTGGACCGCTGAGTAAGATACCCTTTGGTACTTCTGCATCCATATGTTCAAAAAGATTCTCGTATTGTAGAGGCCATTCTATGGCTTCTCTCAGCTCCTGCTTCGCGTCCTCTAATCCACCAACGTCTTCCCAAGTAACGTCCGGCGTCTCGATGACCACCTCTCTCATTGTTGATGGATCCATCTCCCTCAGAGCTTGATTTATGTGTTCGCTCCTCACTTCTAAAGATTCCATGGTCTCCGCCGGTATCTTCTCCGCTTCCAGATCGATATCTGGCAGTATGTCTCTCAGGGCGTTCATGGCGGACTCTTTAGCTAAAGCTTCGATGTCCGCGCCGACGAATCCATGTGTATGGTTAGCGAGATAATCTAAGTCGACGTCATCCGCCAATGGCATGCCTCTCGTGTGTATCTCGAGTATCTCTCGCCTTCCTTCACGGTCGGGCATACCGATCTCTATCTCTCTGTCGAACCTTCCGGGTCTTCTCAGCGCGGGATCCAGAGCGTGAGCTCTATTGGTCGCTCCTATCACGATTACTTTTCCTCTCGTCTTCAGACCGTCCATGAGTGACAGTAACTGAGCGACGACCCTCCTCTCTGTCTCTCCGGAGACTTCGTCTCTTTTAGGCGCGATAGAATCCAATTCATCTATGAAGATGATCGCCGGTTGGTTCTCTTCTGCTTCCTCGAATATCTCCCTCAATTTTCCTTCACTTTCTCCGTAGTACTTCGACATTATCTCCGGCCCGCTGATCGTGAAGAAGTTCGCGTCGGTTTCACTCGCGACGGCTTTAGCCATCAATGTCTTGCCCGTTCCCGGAGGTCCCTGTAATAGGACTCCTTTTGGTGCTTCAACTCCCACTTTATCGAAGAGCTCTGGATGTCTCAAGGGAAGTTCGACCATCTCTCTGACTTTTTCGACCTCATCTTCAAGACCGCCTATATCTTCGTAGGAAACCCGAGGCGCCTTGGCTATCTCCTCTTTGCTGATCGGTTTATCAGAGATGGTAACTTGAGTCGTATCGGGTTTTATGATGACCGCCTTCTTCGAGGGAGTAAAGCTCTTGACGACCAATTCTATCTTGTTACCCATTATGTTGAGGGTTATGGTATCTCCTTTAGTTATGGGTCTATCTCTCAACGCCTGTTTTCTCAGGTATTCTTCCCCTCCCATCAACCTCACAGGCTGAGTAGGTGCAAAAGTGACCTTTTTAGCGGGGACGGTTTCCACCTTTTCGA
Organism: uncultured Thermoplasmata archaeon; assembly: GCA_964398905.1. GTDB lineage: Archaea > Thermoplasmatota > Thermoplasmata > Halarchaeoplasmatales > Halarchaeoplasmataceae > Natronoplasma. Next base: position 355 of record CAYNOV010000061.1, on the reverse strand, counting down.
TCCCGACCTTTTCGTCTATTTTGACCCCCGCGTTCCTTCTGGTCGGGCCGTCGATCCTTATAACGCCTGTGTTCCTGTCGCTTTCATCCCCTGCCCACACCTTAGCAGCGGTGACATTATCACCGTGGATCAATATTATGTCTCCACTCTTCAGATCCAACTTTTCTTTGACTTCCGGGTCTATCCTCGCTAGACCTCTTCCTACATCGCTGGAACGTGCCTCCGCAACCTTCAGTACTTTTTCATTTTCTCTCATGTTGTTCACCAACTATACAATGTTATGTTGTTATATTATCGTTGTAAAGATACGCTGCGGCGATATTTAAAGTTTTTGTCATCCTGTTTTCGGAAAGAA